>JBDSHF010000541.1:0-6732 GCA_039918595.1 Thermoanaerobaculia bacterium | reverse complement strand
CCGTCCTGATAGGGGCGCCAGTTCGAGGAGACCGAGCGCGGGGTCCAGACCCAGCCGTGACGCGGGCGCTGGATCCAGTTCCCGTAGGGGGCCAGGTTGTCATAGAAGAAGCCCACGTCAACGGAGGCTCCCCGGCCATACCCATAGGAGGAGCCGACGCTGATGCCTGCCGAGATCGATGTCGCGGCGGAGGCCGCCCCGGCGGTACTGCCCAGGAGGAGCAAGGCGAAGAGTGCTTTGCGTGTTGGTTTCATGAGTTTACCTCGCCATGTTTCGGCCCGCGCATGTTGGAATCGCCTGACTTGGAGATCACGGCGCGGGGCAACCGTTTCTATGATAGGGCAAAGGCTGTGCCAGCCCCTCTCCCCAGGGAAAACCAGGAGAACCGGGGCCGGCGGGACCCCTTGGGAGGACGGTCGTGGGATCTGGAGCGGACGGTTGGGGAGGGGCTCTCTCGTATATCTCCCCGGTTGGCGCGCCCTGCCCTTCGAATCCTCACCCTCGGTCCCTCTCCCGGGGGGAGAGGGAGGGCGTACTCCCATAGGAAAGGGAGGTTCGATGCTTTTCCTCGTGAGCGAAGGGAGGACCTGCTTCGGATCGCCTGATCTTTCCGAAGCGCGGCCTCCCTCTCCCCCCGGGAGAGGGACCGAGGGTGAGGATTCGAAGGGCAGGTCGCGCCCAACCGGCACGGGCGCCAAAACAAAAAAAGCCCGGCGGAATCGCCGGGCTCGTTCGTTGGACGGGGATGACGTGGCCTACTGGCCCGGGGGTCTCCCGTGACCGCGGTGGCCGCCCTGGCCGCCCTGGTGCTGAGCGGCCTGTCGCTGCTGCCGTTGCTGCCGCTGAGGGGCCTGGGCCTGCCGCTGCTGGGACCGGTCGACGCGGACCTGCTGACGGTCGACGCGGACCTGCTGGCGATCGACGCGGACCTGGCGCCGGTCCACCCGGACCTGCCGCTGCTGGGGAGCGGCCTTCTGGTGCTGGCGGAAATTCGGCGCCTGCCGGGCCTGCCGCTGATTCCGGTCGACGCGGACCTGCTGGCGATCGACGCGGGTCTGCCGCTTGTCGACCTTGACCTGGCGCTGATCCACCTGGGCCTGCCGCTGCTGGACGGCGGCGGCCTTCTGGTGCTGGCGGAAGGCCGGGCCGCCCTGCCCGCCGATTTCAGCCCGCTGGCGCCGTTCGGGATCGCGGAACTGCTGCTGGCGGACCAGACGGGCCTGCCGCTGGGCGACGCGGTTCGGATGGGCGGCCTTGAACTGGGCCGCGCTCAACACCGCCCGCCGGGCGCCCGCCCGCTGGATCGGCGGCGCGATGCGGGCCGCCTTCTGCACTCGCGGACGGAAGAATTCGACGCGGTCCCCCTGGAAGCGCGCTCCGCGCCTCCGGTAGTCCGCTCCAACGTCCGCCACCTGATACCGGCGCACCTTGCCGTAGCGCTGGAACCGCTCGACCGGCACGCCATAGTTGAACGCCCGGCCGCCGCTGAACCGGTAGTTGGTGTAGTTGCGGGTCTGGCGGTAGAGCGGCCCGATGCGGTCCTGCGACACGTAGTAGGCCGAGATGCGCGGCGCCAGGAAGTTGCGCTCGGGAACGAAGAGGTAGTCCTCGGGCGCGATGCCGTACGCATAGCCGCCACCGTAACTGTTGCCGACGCTGACGCTGACGTTCACGCCGGGGGGCAGGGGAGCCCAGCCGACGTAGTCAGCCCCCTGCTGAAAGGAGACCCAGGAAGGCGCCCATTCATCGTCGGGCACCCAGGACCAGCCGATCTCGGGGTCGTCGTACCAGCGGCCGTAGTGATAGGTGGCCCAGCCATAGGGCTCGTCCGAGATCCAGGTCCACCCCTGGTCGGTCCAGACCCAGTGGCCGTCCCGGTAGGGGCGCCAACTGGACGAAACCTCGCGCGGCGTCCAGACCCAGCCGTGGCTCGGGCGCTCGATCCAGTTCCCGTAGGGAGCGAGATCGTCATAGAAGAAGCCGAGATCCACCGAAGTTCGGCCCGAGGAACCGATCTGGATCCCCGCGGAAACCGAGGTCGCGGCCCTGGCCGCTCCGGCGGTGCCACCCAGGAGGAGCAGGGCGCAGAGTACGTTCCGTGTTGTTTTCATAGGTCACCTCGCCATTGGATTTCGCGCGTGTTGAGTTACCAGAATCGTGATCAGCGCGGTCACCCAGGTATAGGGCAAGAGGCATGCCACCCCTTTCTCATAGGGGGAATCCGGGGCGTGTCCCCCTGGGGAGGACGGTCGTGCGGCTGTGAGCGGACGGTTTCGGCGGATAGGAGGCTCGCGTTGCCATCCCACCGGGGGCGCGATAGCATCGCCCGGCCCTCAATAAGAGGGCCCGAGAGGAGAAACGACCGTGGACTTTTCCCTGACCGAAGAGCAGCGCGCCATCCAGGAGACCGCGCGGGAGTTCGCCCGCCGCGAGGTCGATCCGATCGTCGACGAGATCGACGAGAGCCAGAAGTTCCCCCGCGAGGTGATCCGCAAGGCGGGGGAGCTCGGGTTCCTCGGCATCATCTTCCCCGAGGAGTATGGCGGCGCCGGGCTGGGCTACACCGAATACGTGATCGTCGTCACCGAGCTGTCGCGGATCGACCCCTCGGTCGGCATCAGCATCGCGGCTCACAACTCGCTCTGCTCGAACCACATCTACAAGTTCGGCAGCGAGGAGCAGAAGCAGCGCTGGCTGGTGCCGCTCGCCAAAGGCGAGAAGATCGGCGCCTGGAGCCTCACCGAGCCGAACGCCGGCTCGGACGCGGCGGGCACCCGCTCCCGCGCCGAACGGGTGGACGGGGGGTGGCGCCTGAATGGCGCCAAGACCTTCACCACCCACGGCAGCGTCGGCGACACCTGCGTCGTCTTCGCGGTGACCGACCCCAACGGGCCGCGCGGCCACAACATTTCGGCCTTCGTCCTCGACAAGGGAATGGAGGGGTTCCGCCCCGGCAAGAAGGAGAACAAGCTCGGCATCCGCGCCTCCGACACCGCCGAGGTGGTGATGGAGAACTGCTTCGTCTCCGAGGACCGGCTGCTCGGCAAGGAGGGGGACGGCTTCGTCCAGGCTCTGCAGATCCTCGACGGCGGCCGCATCTCGATCGCGGCGCTGGGGCTCGGCACGGCGATCGGCGCCTACGACGTGGCGCTCGCCTACTCCAAGGAGCGCGAGCAGTTCGGCAAGCCGATCTCCCAGTTCCAGGCGATCCAGTTCGCCCTCGCCGAGATGGCGACCCGCATCGCGGCGGCGCAGATCCTGACCTTCGCCGCCGCCGAGGCCATGGACCGTGGGGCCAAGGTCTCGCGCCTCGCCTCCGAGGCCAAGCTCTACACCGGCGAGGCGGCCGTGTTCTGTTCCGAGCGCGGCGTGCAGATCCTCGGCGGCTACGGCTTCATCAAGGACTACCGGGCCGAGAAGTTCTACCGCGACGCCAAGATCTGCACCATCGGCGAGGGCACCAGCGAGATCCAGCGGCTGGTGATCGCGCGGCAATTGTTGAAGGGGCGGTGAGGTGACGTGAGAGGTTCCCTCGACGATCTCGTCCCGCGCCTGTTCCAGCGCAATCCGCGCGCTCTCGGGCGGGGGATCTCGATCCTCGAGGACGGCGGCGGCAGCCAGCGCGAGCTGATCCGCCGCGTCTACGCCGAGACCGGCAAGGCGCGGGTGGTCGGGATCACCGGCCCCCCGGGCGCCGGCAAGAGCACGCTCGTCGACCGTCTGGCCCGGCTGATCCGCCAGCGCGGGCAGACGGTCGGCATCCTGGCTGTCGATCCCACCAGCCCGTTCACCGGCGGCGCCCTGCTCGGCGACCGCATCCGCATGCAGACCCTGTACACCGATCCCGGCGTCTTCATCCGCTCGATGGCCACCCGCGGCGCCATGGGCGGCCTCGCCCGCGCCTCGCGCGACGCCGTCGACCTGCTCGACGCCGCCGGCTTCGACTGGGTGCTGATCGAGACCGTCGGCGTCGGCCAGGACGAGGTGGACATCGTGCGCACCGCCGACACGGTCGTCCTGGTGACCATCCCCGGCCTGGGGGACGACATCCAGGCGATCAAGGCGGGGATTCTGGAGATCGCCGACGTCTTCGTGATCAACAAGGCCGACCGCGAGGGGGTGGAGCGGACGGCGAAGGACCTGCAGATGATGCTGTCGATCGGCGAGCATGGCGAGTGGCTGCCGCCGATCTTGAAGACCGTCGCCTCCCGCGAGGAGGGGATCGACCGCGTGCTGGCCGAAATCGAGCGCCACCGCGAGCATCTGGCGGCGAGCGGCGAAATCGAGCGCCGGCGCCGCTCGCACCTGCGGCTGCGGGTGGAGACGATCCTCAAGGAGCGCGTGGTGGCCGCCGCGGACCGGGTGCTCGGCGTCGACCGCGAGATCGAGCGCGGGCATCAGGAGAAGGTCGACCCCTACCGGGTGGCCGACCGGCTGTTCGCCGGCGTGCTCGAGGACGCCCGCGAGGAGACCGAGCTCGCCGAGGACGCCGGCCCTGCCGGGCCGACCGAGGAGCGCATGGCATGAAGGGAATGGCATGATCGGGAAAATCGACCACGTTGGGATCGCGGTCCGCTCGATCGCCGAGGCCCGCGGGCTTTACGAGGCGATGGGGCTCCACGTCGAGGCGATCGAGGAGGTGCCGCATGAGGGGGTGCGGGTGGCGATGATCCGCTGTGGCGAGTCGAACATCGAGCTGCTGGAGCCGATGAGCGAGGACTCCCCGATCGCCAAGTTCCTGGAGAAGCGCGGCCCCGGCATCCACCATCTCTGCCTGGGGAGCGACGACGTGCGGGCGGATGACGGCCGGCTGCGCGAGGCGGGCTATCAGGTGCTCCGCCCCGAGCCCACCCGCGGCGCCGGCGGCTGCTGGGTGCAGTTCGTCCACCCGAAGAGCGCCGGCGGGGTGCTGCTGGAGTTGTCAGAGGGAGAGCACGGCGAGCCATGATCCGCCCCGGCTCCCTGGTGATCGTCCACCTGATCAATCCGACCGAGAAGTTCTGGGGGATTCTCCAGGATCTCGGGGTCGCGGGGGTGATGCTGCGCGGCATCAACGTCTCGAGCTTCGACGACTGGATGGCACAGGCCTCGCGCCGGGGGGATCAGACGCTCGGCCTGTCGACCATGTTCGTCCCCCTGTTCCGGGTGGAGCGGCTCTTCCTCGACGAGGCCGTCGGCGAGGTCGAGAGCTACCGCCAGCGGTTCCAGCAGCGGGTCGGGATGAACGTGGAGCGCTACCTCGGGCTGCACGCGGAGGAGGGGGACGAATCTTCGGAGGTGCCGTCGTAGCTACTGCCGCCCGCCCGCACTGACCTGAACCGGCGGCTCCAGCGACTGGCCCGAATGGTCGAGGCCCATCACCCGGAAGACGCGGTCGCGCAGGCGGCGGCACTCCGGATCGTCCAGATCGCGCGGACGGGGGACGTCGACGGCGACGATGTCGCGGATGCGCGACGGGCGCTTGCCCATCACCACGACGCGGTCGGCGAGCTGGACGGCCTCATCGACGTCGTGGGTGACGAAGAGGACGGTCTTGCGCTCGCGCTGCCAGATCCCCGTCAGCTCGTGACGCAACCTCATGCGTGTCAGATAGTCGAGGGCGCCGAACGGTTCGTCCATGAACAGCACGTCCGGCTCGGCGGCGAAGGCGCGGGCGATCTCCACCCGCTGCTTCATGCCGCCCGAGAGCTCCCGCGGGAAAGCCTTGCCGGAACCGGTCAGGCCCACCAGCTCGATGTAGTGGTCGACCACCTCCCGCCTCTCCGCCGGCTTCGACCGCTTGACGCCGAAGCCGACGTTGTCCTCCACCGTCAGCCAGGGGAAGACCGAGCTCTCCTGGAAGATGAAGATGTGCCGCGGATCGGGGCCGGTCACCGGCCGGTCGTCGATGCGGATCTCCCCCCGCGTCGCCGCCAGGAAGCCGCCGGCGATGTTGAGCAGCGTCGACTTGCCGCACCCCGAGGGGCCCACGATGCAGACGAACTCGCCGTCCGCCACGTCGAGATGGATCTCCTCCAGGACGTGGGTTGGGGCCTGTGTCCTGTCGTTGCCCTGGAACGCCATCCAGACGTCGCGGATCGCGATCTTGGCCGTCATTCCCGGAGGCCCCAGCGCACCTCGTCGAGCTTCTCCATCCGGCGGATCAGCCAGTCGAGGCCGAGACCGATCAGGCCGATCATCGCCATGCCGGCGACCACCAGGTCGTAGCGCTTGCCGGCGTTGCGGGCGTCGATGATCAGGTAGCCGAGCCCCGAGTTGACGGCGATCATCTCGGCCGCGACGACGACCAGCCAGGCGACGCCCAGGGCGAGGCGGAGGCCGGTCAGGATCTGCGGCAGGGAGGCCGGGAAGATTACCTGGCGGAAGAGGTCGAGGCCGGTGATGCCGAAGTTGCGGGCGGCGCGGATGTAATTGAGCTGGATGTTCTGGACCGCCGCCATCGCGGAGGTCACGATCGGGAACAGGCTGGCCAGGAAGATCAGGAAGATCGGCGCCGCGTCGCTGACGCCGAACCAGAGGATGGCCACCGGAATCCAGGCGATCGGCGAGATCGGCCGCAGCACCTGGAGAGCGGGATTGAAGGCCATGCGGGCGCGGCCGAACCAGCCCATCAGCAGGCCGGCCGGGATGCCGACCGCCACCGCCAGCAGATAGCCCGCGCTCACCCGGAACAGCGAGGCCACGATGTACTTGAGCAGCACCCCCTTGCGGGCCAGCTCGACCGTGCCGGCC
>JBDSHF010000540.1:0-9119 GCA_039918595.1 Thermoanaerobaculia bacterium | reverse complement strand
GAGCCGCTCTCCAGCCACGTCACGCCGCCGCCCGGCGCCACCTTCGTGGGCGTGCTGATCGGCGGCGACGAGGACCTCTACCTGATGGCCACCACCGCCGGCTACGGCTTCCTCGCCAAGCTGGGCGATCTGCAGACCCGCCAGAAAGCGGGCAAGGCCGTGATCACCGTGCCGGAAGGCGCCAAAGTCCTGCCGCCCATCCGCGTGATGAATCCGGACTCCCAGCTCCTGGCCGCGGCGAGCGACGGCGGCCGCCTCCTCGTTTTCCCGATCAAAGACCTCCCGCAGCTCCCCCGCGGCAAGGGAGTGAAGATCCTGACCCTCTCCGCCAAGGGCGAGCCCGAATCGCTCACCGCCCTCGCCGTGATGCCCGAGGGGGTCCACCTCATCGTCCACTCCGGCAAGCGCTACCTCAACATGAAGCCTTCCGACTGGAAGGAGTTCGCCGGCACCCGGGCCCTGCGGGGTAACAAGCTGCCGCGCGGGTTCCAGAATGTGGGGGCGTTGGAGGTAAGCTGAGCGGGAAAAGCGCTCTTCACAAGATCGTCGACTCACCATAGATTTATGCTTCTTACCCCACGCGGCCACGATTTCACTCTTCTCCTGGAGCTCCAGGAGCTGACGCCCGCTCAGCGGATCGCCCGGAACTGCGACATGGCAGCTTGGATCGAAAAACTGCAGGCCGCCACCAAGGACCATGCAACCCGAAGCGATCTTCCGCAGCCTCGCTGAGCACGGCGTCGAGTACGTGCTCGTCGGCGGTTTGGCGGCAACGGCTCATGGGGCCAGCATCGTCACGCTGGATACGGACATCTGCTTCCGACAGACTCCAGAAAACTGCGAGCGTCTGGCACGGTCCCTGGAGCCACTTGGGGCGGAGATCTTTCCTACCCGGTCTGTCGCAATCCCGATCACTGGAGAGTTGCTCCAAACTCATCGGATCGTTCACCTGCGGACCCGGGCCGGGCGTCTCGATGTCATGGCAACGGTGCCGGGGTTGGGTCTGTACGAAGAGATCTTCCCGGGCGCAGCCGTCGTCGCGATCGGAGATCTCCAGATCCCGATCCTCAGCCTCGATCAGCTCATCAAGGCAAAGTCGGCCCTTGACCAGCCAAAGGATCGGGAGCACCTCGACCAACTTCTCGCGATCCGAAAGCTCCGGGAAGAACCCTGAGAGGATCCCTCTCACCGCATCGTTCTTATCCATACGAGGCATCGAGGCAGCCTGACGCGCGGCCTTCGGGGGAGCGGATGCGCACTCCCCCGGAGGCTGCTTCCGGGTCTCGCCTCTCCTTTTTCCTCTCCGCGTCTCCCAGGGCGATGCCCGCCCTCCCACACGGCGGCTGAAAATCTCGGAGGGCAATCATCGCCCTCCGAGATTTCCTGTCGCCCTGTCGCGGGGCGGCGGCCGCCCTCCGAGATCGCGAATGGAAATCTGCGAGGGCAACCGCTGCCCTCCGAGATTTCGGAAGGGGTTCTCACAGGGCGATCGCCGCCCTCCGACATTCCGCGCGGAGCTCTCGGAGGGCGGCCGCTGCCCCGCGAGACGATGGGACGGAATTGGCGTGGGCCGGCGCGCCCCGGGTCTCGCGGGATCTCGCCCTGGCCTGGCGGGCTCTACTCTTCGGAATCGCGCGCCGCGGGAGAGGAGGGCGCGGGGAGCTGGATCTCGTTGGCAGGCGCCCCTTTCGGGTGCGGCCGCGGCCGGATGCCGAAACTATTGAGCGAGGGGCTCGTCGGTCCGTAGATCGCCTTGAGCTGAGAGCGGATCTTGATGGCCAGCAGCTTGCCCTGCCGCTTCGCGTCCGACAGGGTGCGCGTCGCCACCTGCCGCTCGCCGTCGAGACGCAACCGCAGGGCCTCGGTCTCCAGCGCCCGCTCCTGGATGACCCGGAGCTCTTCGATCCAGACCGCCATGGCGGGAGCGTCGGCCGCGTGGAGGCTCGCGTTGGCGATCAGGTTGTTCCAGTCGGTCACGGAATCAGCAAGCGAAACCTTCGGCATGGCTCTCCTTTCGTGGCTCCCGGCGCGGTTTTATCCCGGAATTATACATGTCACCGGCCCGTTTTTCGGGTCCTGCTACACTCCGCGCCTTGCACGGCCGTACGCCGGAAGGAGACGTTTTTCAATGATCGAGATCGACCGCGAAATCACACAGGACTTCGAGCGCGCCAGCGGGCTCGAGTGGCTGGATACCAACGGGCTCGGGGGCTGGGCCGGCACCACGGTGGCCGGCGCGCACAGCCGCCGCCATCACGGCCTGCTCGTCGCCGCCACGCAGGAGAGGCGCACGGTCCTGCTTTCGAGATTGGACGAGACCCTCCACGTGGAGGGCGAGAGCTTCGAGCTGAGCTGCAACCAGTTCCCGGGTGCCGTGGCCCCGCGGGGCTACGAGCACCTGACCGCGTTCCGCAAGGATCTGTTCCCCACCTTCGACTTCGAGGCGGGGGGCGTGCGGCTGCGCAAGACCGTCGCCGCCGTGGACGGCGAGAACACCACGCTCGTGCTCTACGAGGTGGTGGAGGCCCCCGGCCCGTTCATCCTGTCGCTGCGGCCGTTCCTCGCCGCCCGCGATCTGCACACCCTGACCGCCGCCAACCCGGGGGTCTCCCAGGAGGCGCCGTTCGCGGACGGCGTGCTGCGGCTCCGTCCCTATCCGGACATGCCGGAGGTCTTCCTCCAGGTGCCCGGGGCGGAGTTCAGGCCCGGACCCCAGTGGTGGTATCGCTTCGAGTACGAGGGGGACCGCCGGCGGGGGCTCGAGTTCCAGGAGGATCTCTGGACTCCCGGCATCTTCGGCCTGGAGCTCGCCGCCGGCGACCGGCTCGGGATCGTGATCTCGACCCAGGATCCGGCGGGCCGCGACGCCCTGGCCCTGTTCGAGAAGGAGCGCAAGCGGCGGCAGAAGATCGTCAAGGCGATCGACCGGAAATTGGGGGTACAGGACGATTTCGCCCGCTATCTGGCGCTCGCCGCGGACAGCTTCCTGATACGCCGGGGGCCCGGCCAGCGCGCCGTGATCGCCGGCTATCCCGAGTCAGAGGAGCGCGGCCGCGACACGATGATCGCGCTCCCCGGCCTCTGCCTGGTGACCGGCCGGCACGAGGACGCCAAGAAGATCCTTCGCGCCTTTATAAAGAGCCTTCCTCTGGAGAGCGGCTCGGCCGACGCCTCCCTCTGGCTCTTCGTAGCTTCCTGGAAGTACCTGCAAGCCACCGGCGACGAGGCGTTCGCCCGCGGCACGCTCCTTCCCGCCCTGCGTAAAGTCGTCCACGGGTATGACCAGCGGCTCAAGGCGGAAGCCGGCGGCCTCCTCGCTTCCGGCGTCGAGGTCGACGCCCTCTGGTTCAACGCCCTCTCGATCCTCGCCGATCTCGAGGCGCGGCTCGGAGATCCGGCGGAGGCCAAGCTTCTGATGCAGCGGGCGAAGCGGGTCCAGAAGACGTTCCAGGGCGAGATTCAGGGCGCTGAGGTCCCGCCGTACCCCGGCCAGATCTTCGCCCTCAGCCTCCCCTTCCCTTTGCTGTCGAAGCCGAAGGCGGCGCGGATGCTGGCGGCGGTCACGGAGGAGCTCTGCGCCCCGGCCGGCCTGCTGGGTCCCTGGCTCACGGCGCTGGTTCGCGTTCACGGTGCCGCCGGCCGCAAGCAGGGGCTGGCCGCTATCGCGGAGCTGAAGCCCCGGCTGGCCGAAACGGGCGTCGCCGGGGCGTTGGAGGTGGCCGAGCTGTTGCGGGCCTATGTGGAGGATCTGCGGGGGGAGGCGCCGGTAGCGGTGAAGAAGAGTCGGACCAAGAAGAGCGGCTCCTGAGGGATTTTGCCGGCTGTGGCGACCTGCCCTTCGAGGCCTCACCCCCGGCCCCTCTCCCGGGGGGGAGAGGGGAGACAAGCCCCCGATTCGGAAACATTGCGCGGATCGTCCTCCCTCTCCCCCCGGGAGAGGGACCGAGGGTGAGGCTTCGGAGGGCGGGCTGCTCCAACCGGCAAAGGCACTTGTAACGGGTTGACCCCGCTCCTCCCGTCTCCCTTCCGCGCCCGCTCGGTGGTACCTTCTCCCGCGGAGTGGTCGCATGAGTCCTAAGCCCCGGCACATCATCCTGGTCGGCAACCAGCAGGTCGCCCTCCCCGAAGGGGTGACGGCGCTCGACTGGTCGCTGGAGCGGGTCAGCTTCCAGAACCCCCGGATCCGTTCGTATCTGGGGTGCATCCGCCTGATCGAGGGGGTGCTCGAGAGCAACTACGCCCTGCTCCACTGCTCGCCCGAGCGCCTGCTGGACATCTGGGGCAAGGTCCGCAAGGTCGCCTCGCTGATCCGCGTCCAGCTCTCGCCGCTGCTCGAGGCCCCCTCGCCCATCCCCCGCATCGAAGAGGCCCGGCAGAGCGCCGGCATGGCCCTCCTGATGCTCGACGACCACGTCCTGCGCGGGCTCGACCGCTTCCCGGACGACGTGCAGCCGGATCAGCTCATGGAGATCCGCAAGCTGCTCTGCGTCTCCATCGGCCAGATCCACTCCTTCCTGCACGACACCTTCGGCGAGGTCATGGCGGCCGATCCGCGGAGCCTGCACGACGCCGACTACTTCCTCTCCCGCCGCTTCCCGCGCGACATCGACGAGGCCGAGTGGCTTCACTCCACCCTGATCCGGCTCGGCGAATACCTCGCGGGGCTGGAGGAGTCCCGGCAGAGCCACCTCTCCGCGATGGCGGACACCATCCGGTGGAACGAGGCCGTGCCGTCGCTGGCCGCCTGGGAGCCGACCGCGGACTTCCTCGAAATCCTGCTCAACGGCCTCACCCCCAAGCTCAAGGAGGTGCTCGCCCTGCGCGGAGTCCGCTTCTACGAGATGGAGATCCTCGACCGCCACGCCTTCGAGATCCCCCATCGCTGCCACGGCCTGCTCGAGCTGCACGAGGCGACGCTCGAGGCCGTCGAGGGGATCAAGGCCGCGGTCGGCAAATCGCAGGCGGAGAAGGAGCAGGGGGTCCGCGACCTGATCTGGTGCCACGCCGCCTTCGCCCGCCGGATCGCGAGACAGCTCTCCGAGATCGACACCGTGATGCGCGACCTCGTGGCCTTCGTCCCCCTCTGGGTCGAAGCGGTCGAGAAGCGGCGCGCCCTCCTGCTGCGCAAGAGCCTCGAGGACGGCGCCTCACGCGAGACCTGGTAGGCGCGCTCCCCGTGACGTCCGGCCGCCGCCTGCCGCTCCTCCTCGGCGCGGCGCTCGCCCTGCTCACCCTGGCCGCCTACTTGCCCGCGCTCCACAACGGCTTCGTCAACCTCGACGACGGCCTCTACGTCACCGGCAACCCACAGGTCCAGAAGGGGATCACCCGCGCGAGCGCCGCCTGGGCGCTGACCGCCAACGTGGCGAACAACTGGCACCCGCTCACCCTGCTCTCCCACCAGCTCGACTGCCAGCTCTTCGGCCTCGACCCCGCCGGCCATCACGCGACCAGCCTCCTCCTGCATCTGGCGAACACGCTGCTGCTCTTCGCGGTGCTGCGCGGGATGACGGGCGCCGTCTGGCGGAGCGCGGCGGTGGCGGCGCTCTTCGCGGTCCACCCGGCGCACGTCGAATCGGTCGCCTGGGTGGCCGAGCGCAAGGACGTGCTGAGCGCCCTGTTCTGGATCCTGGCGATGGCGGCCTGGACGAGCTACGCCCGCCGGCCGTCGCCCGGGCGCTATCTGCTCGTCGCCCTGATGATGCTCCTCGGGCTGATGGCGAAGCCGATGGTGGTCACCCTGCCGTTCGCCCTCCTGCTGCTGGACGTCTGGCCGCTGGAGCGCCGCGGCCTCGGATGGAAGCGGCTGATCGCGGAGAAGCTGCCGCTTCTGGCGCTCTCGGCGGCGGCGAGCCTGGTGACGCTCCGCTATCAGCGGACCAGCCTCGCCCCGCTCGACCTCGTGCCCTGGAGCGTCCGGCTCGCCAACGCCGCGGTCGCCTACGCGTCGTACCTCGGCAAGCTCCTGCTGCCCAGGAACCTCGCCGTCTTCTACCCGATCCCGCTGGCGATCCCGGCCTGGCAGGTGGCGGCGGCCACCGCCCTGCTCGCCGCCCTCACCGCGCTCGCCACCTGGAAAGCGCGGCGGGCACCCTGGCTGCTGGTCGGCTGGCTCTGGTTCCTGGGGACGCTGGTGCCGGTGATCGGCCTCGTGCAGGTCGGCCGGCAGGCGATGGCCGACCGCTACACCTATCTCCCCTCGATCGGGCTGTTCGTGGCGATCGTCTGGGGAATCGCCTGGGGGATCGCCGCGCTGGCGCGCGAACGCCGGGCGATTCTCGCCACAGCCTCGGCGGCGGCGATTCTCGCGCTCGCGGTGGGCACCTGGAAGCAGGCAGGCACCTGGCACGACAGCGTAGCCTTGTATCGCCATGCCCTGGCGGTGACGCGCGGCAACTACGTGGCCCACGTCGGCCTGGCCAAGGCACTGACGGCTGAACGGAACCTGGAGGGCGCCGAAGAGGAGTACCGGGCCGCGCTCGCCCTGCGCCCCCGCCTGATCGAGGCCCGGGCCGGGCTGGAGGCGATTCTAAAAGCCAAGCCAAGGACGTAAAGGACTGCAAGGACACCAAGGACAAAAAAGCCCCGGCTCGTCCCTGGTGTCGTTTCCGTCCTTGTCGTCCTTTACGTCCTTTTTCCCTAACCCTTCACCAGCTCGACCCGCCGGTTCTGGGCGCGGCCGATCTCCGTCTCGTTGCCGGCGACCGGCTTGGTGGCGCCGAGGCCGACCGCCTTCAGACGCGCGCCGTCGATCCCCGCCTTCTGCAGATAGGCCTTCACCGCCTCGGCCCGGCGCTGCGAGAGCTGCTGGTTGTGCGCGGCGGTCGCCGTCGAGTCGGTATGCCCCTCGATCGTGAGCTTCCAGTCGGCCTTGGCCTTGAGCAGGGCCGCGATGCGGTCGAGCGTCGGCTTGGACTCGTCCCGCGGGACGTCGGAATCGGAATCGAAGTTGATGCCGTAGATCCTGGTCCGGCCGAGCTCGGCGAGATCCTTGGTCATCTGCTCCTGGGCGCCACCCGACCAGTGGGGGCAGGTGCCGACCGTGGCACTCTTCCTGGTGCCGTTCCACTGGCTGCCGGCGCCGCTGGTGTTGCCCTCCGTCCACCAGAGCCCGAACATCTTCCGGCCGTCCGGCGAGAAAACCATGACCGCCGGCCCCTTGTCGTCCCCCGCCTCCCGCCAGGTGAACTTCATGATCCGCCCCTCGATGCCGCCGTCGAGCACGCCCTCGTCGTGCTCGTAGCAGCCGGTCACCGAGGTCCCCTGCTGCCGGAGATGGAAGTCGCCGTAGTCCGTCTGATACGTGCCGCTCACGTCGGGGAGAGGCGTGTGGGTGAGCTGCGTGCCGTAGGCGCGGAAATCCATCAGCTCGAGATAGTCCGGCGCGCCGTGGTTGTTCCTGATCGTGAGCCGCACCCAGCGCCCCGGCACCTCGGCGGCGACGGGAAACTTCTGGCGGTCGACCTTGTCCTTGAGCGAGACCTCGGCGATCTTCTTGAACCCGTCCTTGGCGCTGGTATCCGAGACCTCGACGAGGACGTCCTTGGCGCCGCGGTTCTCGCCGTCGGTGCCGCCGGTGTCGAGCTCCAGCCGCTTGAGCAGGCTGCGCTCGGGCAGCTCGACGACGGTCACCGCCGGGGTGAGCACCTTCTCGGGGCTGGCCCAGCCGGTGCCGGCCTGCCCGTCCAGCATGTACATGGCGGACCAGCCGCCGCCGTATTCCTGCGGCGCCTGCACGATCAGCGCGCCGCCGGCGAACGACACCAGGCTCGTATCCGGCACCGCGGGCGCGGCGACCGCCGAGGTGGATGCCGCCGCCGGCAGGGACCGGGCGTGCAAGAACGGCGAGATCAGGATCATTATCAGGACGATACAGCGCAGGGCGATACAGCGCATCCGGCTCTCCTTGGCGAGGGGAATGACTGGGCGTTATAGGATCTGTCTGCTCGCGACTGGACGGCATTATAGAGGCCAGTCATAGATGCCGGCCTCGCGAGCCCCAACCGGAGAAGGAGAGCGATGAAAACGCTGAGGAGCTATATCCGTGGAGACTGGCATGAGGCGAAATCGGGCCTCGTGCCGCTGGTGGACCCCTCGACCGAGGAGACGATCGCCCAGGCCGGCAGCGCCGGGATCGATTTCGGGGCGGTGCTCGACTACGCCCGCGAGAAGGGCGGCCCGGCCCTGCGGGCGATGACCTTCGGCCAGCGGGCGGTGCTCCTCAAGGAGATGTCGAAAGTGCTGCGCGACAACCGCGACGAGCTGCTCGACCTCTCCACCCGCAACACCGGCACCACCAAGGCGGACGGCTCGTTCGACGTCGACGGCGGCTCCGGCACCCTCGCCTACTACTTCGCGCTCGGCAAGGGGCTCGGCGACCGCACCTTCCTCACCGAGGGGGAGGGGGTACAGCTCGCCAAGACCGAGGGGTTCTACGGCCGGCACATCCTGATCCCCCGCCACGGCGTCGCCGTCCACATCAACGCCTTCAACTTCCCGGTCTGGGGATTCGCCGAGAAGGCCGCCTGCGCCCTGCTCGCCGGCACGCCGGTGATCACCAAGCCGGCCACCGCGACCGCGATGGTGACCGAGCGGGCGATCGAGCTGATCGTCCAGGCCGGCTTCCTCCCTGAGGGCGCCCTCCAGCTCATCGTCGGCTCGACCGGCGACCTGCTCGACCGGCTGGGCGCCCACGACGTCCTCGCCTTCACCGGCTCGGCGGACACCGCCCGCGGCCTCCGCTCGCGGGCCAACCTCCTCGCCGCCAACACGCGGGTGAACATCGAGGCCGACAGCCTGAACGCGGCTGTCCTCGGCCCCGACGTCCAGGACGACTCGGCCACCTTCGGCCTGTTCCTCAAGGACGTGGTGCGCGAGATGACCCAGAAGACCGGCCAGAAGTGCACCGCCGTGCGCCGCATCCTCCTCCCCCGCGACCGCGTCGACGCCGTCCAGGAAGCGCTGATCGCCAAGCTGTCCGAGGTCGTCGTCGGCAACCCGGCGGATCCCACGGTCGGGATGGGTCCGGTCGCCACCGCCCAGCAGCTCGAGGACACGGTCAGCGGCATCGCCGAGCTGGCGCAGGGCGCGCGGATCGTCCACGGCACCGGCAAGCGGGC
>JBDSHF010000539.1:0-6057 GCA_039918595.1 Thermoanaerobaculia bacterium | reverse complement strand
TTGCAGAAGCACGCGATGTAGCTCAAGGTATTCTCAAAGATCCTTTGAGCATTGAGCAGCAGCGCAAGGAGGCCAAGCAGTACTTGGCCTCCTTGCCGCCAGCGCAGTCTACTTTAAAACCTACCTGAGCGCTGACCCCAAGGGTCCAGTCCGGAAGATGCCATCGAATTCCTCCTTTAATTAGCTTAGTTAAACGTGTGGATTTGGTAAATCTAACCCCAAGGGTCAAGACTACTACCGGCATTTGGAGGAGCCGGCGGGACGACGACCTGCGAACCAGGATTATCGCTAGAGAGATACCCCTTATCTAACTGTACGCCCCCCAGGTGAAACCAAAGCGTAAAAAAAAGCACAAACCACGTCATCCTCTCTCCTTTCAGTATAAGCATAATTGATGCCATGCCTGTACAAGCTCCTCAGACCCGGAAATTTAGCGATCTGTTTATACCACCATCCTGAAGCCATACGGATCCTGAGCTCGAAGGCAGCCGGAGGTGCAGAAATTCAAATATGCACCCATTGGTCGCCTAACTCCTCAATATCTCAGGGTGTACAATCCTGGGCAAAAGGGGACAAGGCCAAGCACACGCTGTCTTGACGCTATCCAATTTGCTAAGCACAGGGGCATGTCTACCAATAATTTAGAACACTTTGTCCCGCTTGGCAAGCGCTAAGTTCTGTCACTCCTAGTCCTACTCCGCCGGCTGCCCTAGAATCCCGAACAGCTCTTCCTTCTGGCTCTCCAGCTCCGTGCTCGTCTTCGCCTCCAGCACCAGGCGCAGGAAGGGCTCGGTGTTCGAGGGGCGGACGTTGGCCCACCAGTCGGGGTAGCTGATGGTGATGCCGTCGAGGTAGTCGATCTCGGCGTCCGCGTAGCGTTTCGCGAGCTCGTCCATCTTCGCCTGTTTGTCCTCGACCTCGAAGTTGATCTCCGGGCTCTTGTAGTAGCGCTGGAGCGGCTTGATCAGCTCGGAGAGCGGCTCCCGCTTCTGGCGCATCAGGTTGAGCACCTCGACCACCGTCAGCAGCGGGCAGTCGGCGTAGGAGTGGTCGCGGAAGTAGTAGTGCCCCGCGAGCTCGCCGCCGAAGATCGCCTCGTGCTGGCGCATCGTCGCCTTGATGAACGAGTGCCCCACCCGCTCGCGCATCGGAATGCCCCCCTTCTCCTGGATGTACTCGGCCACCGCCCGCGACGAGCGGAGGTCGTAGACCACCACCTTGCCCGGCTCGCGCTCCAGCAGGATGCCGCCGACCAGGCCGGTCATCAGGTCGCTGCCGATCGGCTCGCCGGTCTCGTCGATGAAGGCGGCGCGGTCGGCGTCGCCGTCGAAGGAGATGCCGAGATCGGCCCCGGCCTCGCGCACGGCCCGCTGGAGATCCAGCAGGTTCTCCTCCTTGAGCGGGTTCGCCTCGTGGTTGGGGAAGGTGCCGTCGAGCTCGAAGAAGATCGGGATCAGCTCGATCCCCATCGCCTCCAGGATTGGCAGGTCGATCGTGGCCATGCCGTTGGCGGCGTCGGCCACCACCTTCAGCGGCTGGCCGGAGCTCTCCTCGCGCAGGAAGGAGAGGACGTGGTGCTGGTAGGCCTTGAAGACCTCACCCGGCGTCACCTTGCCGGGGGTGGCGGCCTTCGGCAGGTCCCCCTCCTGGACTTTCCGTTCCATCACCGCGATGCCGTGGTCGCCGGAGACCGGCCGGGCGCCGTGGCGGCTGAACTTGAAGCCGTTGTACTGCGCCGGGTTGTGGCTCGCCGTCACCTGCACGCCGCCGGCCGCCTTGAAGTGGCTGATCGCGAAGTAGTTCATCGGCGTCGACGAGAGGCCGATGTCGAGCACGTCGAGCCCGGAGTCGGTAAGCCCGCGGACCAGGGCGGCCTGCAGCCCCGGGCTGTGATCGCGCATGTCGCGGCTGACCACCACCGTATTGCCGTTCGCGCGGTCCTCCGCGTCCAGCACGTGCTGGAAGGAGAGGCCGATCTTGTACGCGATCTCCTCGTTGAGCTGCGTGGGGACGATCCCCCGGATGTCATACGCCTTGAAGATTCCCGCCATGGTCTCCCCTCTCGATATGTAGTCTCTGTCCCCTTCAAACCCGTTCGACCTGGATTCCCAACTCGCCGGCCTCGCCGGTGATCTCGACCGCCAGGGTCTCGCCCGCCACCCAGTCGCGATGGGCGTCCACCGCGGCCTGCATCGCGGGATCGGCCTGGAAGCGGACCCGGATGCGGTCCGCGTAATCCAGATCCTGCTTCTTGCGCTCCTGCTGCACGTGATGCACGAACTCGCGGGCCAGCCCCTCGGCCTCCAGCTCCGGCGTCAGCTCGGTCGCCAGGGCCACCAGCAGCTCGCGGTCCCCCTGGGTCGCCGTGCCCTCCTTCTCGACCAGCCGCACCTCGACCTCCTCGGACGAGAGATCGGTGGGGCCATCCGCGAGCTGGATCGTGACCTTCCCCGACCTTTCGAGCTCGGTCGCGAGGGCGTCGCCGTCCGCGGCGTCGAGGGCCTTCTTCACCTCCGGCATCCGCTTGCCGAAGCGCGGGCCGGTCTTGGGGAAGATCGGCTTGACCTCGTGGTGGACGTAGACCGTGCGGTCGGCCGCCCAGCGAACCTCCTTGACGTTCAGCTCGTCCCGCAGGATCTCCAGGTAGGGCTCGACCAGCGCCGGCATCGATTCGTCGGCCGTCACCAGCGTCACCGCGGCGAGCGGCTGCCGGGTTTTGAGGCCGTGCAGATTGCGCGCCGCGTGGCCGAGGCCCACGATCCGCTGCACGGCGGCCATCCCCTTCTCCAGCGGCTCATCCCGGCGGTCCCCCGGCGGCGTTGGCCAGGCTTCCAGGTGGACGCTCTCGACGGCGTCTTCCCGCTGGCCGCGGACCAGATGCTCGTGGAGCACCTCGGCCACGAATGGCGTGAACGGCGCGATCAGCCGCGAGAGCGTGGCGAGCACCTCGTAGAGCGCCTCATAGGCACTGGCCTTGTCCGCCTGACGATCGGCGTCTTCCGATGCCCAGAACCGGGACCGGCTCCTGCGGATGTACCAGTTGGTCAGGTCGTCCAGGAACGCCTCGACCCCCCGCGCCGCCGCGGTCAGGTCGTAGCCGTCGAGCCGGGCGGACATCTCCTCGGTCAGCCGGTCGAGCCGCAGCAGGACCCAGCGGTCGAGCGCCGGCCGCTCCGTGAAGGGGAGGCTGGCCGCGCCCGGCCGCCAGCCGTCCAGGTTGGCGTAGATGGTGAAGAACGACAGCGCGTTCCAGAGCGGCAGCAGGAACTTCTGCGCCGCCTCGCGCACCAGCTTGGTGGAGAAGCGCGACGGCACTTCCGGGTTGTTGACGCAGAAGTACCAGCGCATGGCGTCCGCGCCGGTCTCGGCGATCACCGCCATCGGCTCGACGACGTTGCCGAGGCGCTTCGACATCTTGCGCCCCTGCTCGTCGTTGACGTGGCCGAGCACGATGCAGTTCTCGTAGGCGACCGAATCGAACAGCAGCACCCCCAGCACGTGCAGGGTGTAGAACCAGCCGCGGGTCTGGTCCACGGCCTCGGAGATGAAGTTGGCCGGGTACTGCTGGCGGCCGTCGATCAGCTCCCGGTTCTCGAACGGGTAGTGATGCTGGGCGAAGGGCATGGCGCCGGAGTCGAACCAGGCGTCGATCACCTCTTCCACCCGCCGCATCGTCCCCTTGCCGCACTCGGCGCAGGGCCAGGTGAACTCGTCGATGAACGGGCGGTGTGGATTGAACTGCGCGGCGTCGTAGACGTCCGCCGGCTTTTCGCGCCCTGTTTTTTCCGACCCAGCCATCGCGAACAGCTCCTCGTAGGAGCCGATCACCTTCTGGTGCGCGCACTCGACGCAGCGCCAGATCGGCAGCGGAGTCCCCCAGTAGCGGCGGCGCGACAGCGCCCAGTCGACCACGTTCTCCAGCCAGTTGCCGAACCGCCCCTCGCCGATGTGCTCGGGGTGCCAGTGGATCGTGCGATTCTTCGCGACCAGCTCGTCCTTCTCCTCGGTGGTGCGGATGAACCAGCTCGTGGTCGCGTAGTAGAGGAGCGGCCGGTCGCAGCGCCAGCAGAAGGGGTAGCTGTGGCGGTAGCGGTCGCTGTGGAGCATCAGGCCGCGGCCCTTCAGCTCCTGGATGATCTTGGGGTCCGCGTCCTTGAACCAGAGGCCGGCGAACGGGCCGGTCCCCGGCACCATCTTCCCCTCGCCGTCGACCGAGAAGATCATCGGCAGGCCGTAGCGGCGGCCGGTCTGGTAGTCGTCCTCGCCGAACGGCGGCGCGGTGTGCACGAGCCCGGTGCCGTCGGTGGCCGTGACGTAGTCGCCGAGCACCACGCGGCCGGGGACCTCCGGCTCGAAGAAGGTAAACAGGCGGTCGTAGAGCACCCCTTCGAGATCGCGCCCCCGGAAGCGGGCGACGGCCGGCGCGTCGCGCAGGTCGATCTGCTTGCGCTTCCCGTCCTCGTCGATCGCCACCGGCACGGCGGTGCCCAGATCCTCCCCGAGCAGGATGAGGTCCCCCGGCTTCCCCGGATGCTCGACGACCCTATAGATAAGGTCGGGGTGGACGGCGAGGCCGACGTTGGCGATCGTCGTCCAGGGAGTGGTGGTCCAGGCGACCATGTAGAAGTTGTCCGCCGTCTCCCAGCTCTCCCCCGCGGTGGTCGTCGGGATCGACTGCCCCGGCCGGGCGTGGAAGAGGGTCCAGATCGAGGGGTCGTCCGCGTCCTTGTAGTTCTGCGCCACCTCGTGGCTCGACAGCGTCGTGCCGCAGCGGGCGCAGTAGGGCTGGATCTTGTAACCCTCGTTGAGCAGGCCGCGCCCGGCGAGCTCCGAGAGGGCCCACCAGACCGACTCGATGTACTCGTTGGTGTAGGTGAAATAGGCGTGATCGAGGTCGACCCAATAGCCGACGCGCTCGGTCATCGCCCGCCACTGCTTCTCATAGGTGTGGACGCTGTCCAGGCAGGCCTGGTTGAACTCGGCGATGCCGTAGGCCTCGATCTGCTGCTTGCCGGAGAAGCCGAGGCGCTTTTCGACCTCGATCTCGACGGCGAGGCCATGGGTGTCCCACCCGGCCTTGCGGGCCACGTGATAGCCGCGCATGGTGCGGTAGCGCGGGAAGAGGTCCTTCACCACCCGGGTGACGACGTGCCCCACGTGCGGCACGTTGTTGGCGGTGGGAGGGCCCTCGAAGAAGACGAACTCCCCCTCGGGGGAAGGCTTCTGGAGGCTCTTCTCGAAGATCCCCCGCTGCTTCCACTGTTCGAGCACCCGCAGCTCGAGCTGGGGGAAGGGATATCCACCCGGAACGTCCGGGAATCGTTTGTCGCTCATCAGGAAGATTCCTCGCGCGCGCCGCGCTCCTGGAGGGGAGGCGGCAAAGAGTGCGTATTGTAGCGGAGTCGTCAAGGGGGCGCCGGGTATAAAAAGGGGCGACGGCCCGCGCACAGACCGGCGGTGCCAGGCGAACGGGACGCGATCTAGCATTGCCCGAGTTCCTGCCCGTTTTCCCGGGCGGGGCTGAGATCCTGGCGCGCCAGCTCGGTGAAGACGAGCTTCACTTAGTCGTGATGCCTTCTCGGCCCCAGGTATCGAGCCAGGCGAAGACTTCCTCTCCCTGGACGACTTCGCCACGCTCCGCCGCATCGATCGCTTCCTGAGTCTCGCGCCAACGCCGGAGCTCCAGACGATGGCGGCTGACATACTCGCGGAGTGCGTCCTGGATCACCCAATCCCGGGGACGCTCCAACTCGACGGCAATCGAGTCGATCTCGTCGACCAAGTCGTCAGGTACGTGGGTGGTGAGAGTCGTCATAAGTCGCCTCGATCCGGGGGGGCAAAGGCTCGGTTTCGGTACTCCCATCCTGGTAGGCGATGATCGCCGACTTCGACTTGCTCGGATCGAAAGGAGCTCACGATGCGCAAGAAGTTGCTGCTGCTGTCCCTGCTCTCCGTTCTCTTGGGAGCGACCTCCCCCTTCGGCACTCTCCACGCCTGCTCGGATATCCACTGCGAGTACCGGAGTGCGTGCAAGCCCGTCGGGACCGCGGCCGACCA
>JBDSHF010000538.1:0-66232 GCA_039918595.1 Thermoanaerobaculia bacterium | reverse complement strand
CGAGTGGAGCCTGATCTGTACGACCCACAACCTCTTGAAGCTATTCCGTAGCGGCTGGTGCTCGCAGGCCGTCTGAGGGGGACCTCTTCCGGTTCAACCTGCCGCTACGCTTCTCCATCGAAGCAGACCATCTCCAGTTTCAAGCACCGACACCCGGCCGGATCTGGCAAAAAATCTGGCCGGGTGCGCGGGTAATCCGACAGACTCCTAGCTCGCGGCTTTTCTCCCTACACGCTTCCCGGAACGAGTCGATGTCGTCCAGAGTGGCGTCCTTCGGGACCACGGCCAAGGCGTGCCACGTCTGCCCTTTGCGAAGCCCGATCTGAATTTGCGAGCGCTGGACTCGCAGCACGCACCAGCGTATGGCATACTGGCCCTGCTCCAGCACGTAGTAGTCGCTCGCCCCGTTCTTCGGGAGTTTGCTGTAATAGCGGAGAACTACACTCTGGGTGACCCGGGGAACGACGTGCTTGGGGGAGCGGGGCATCAGGAGTCCTCCGGAGAAGGACAGGAGGTTCGGTCATTAGCACCGGTAGCGGAGCTGGAGGTGGTTCGTCGGAGATTCTTGATTACGCTCCATTTGCGACTTTGCTTCTTAGCTGTCATTGTCTTGTCCTCCCGCGTCTGTTGACGCGCCCTAGTACATAAGTAGTACATTCCGCCTCTAGATAAGGCGGGATAAGACCGGCAAAGAGCGGGGAGCAGAAGCGAGACGGAAGAAGTTGGGCCTGCGCTTCTATAGGAACGGCCCTGTTAGACAGGGGTGGTCAGGTTCACCGCACATGAATGGGGTTCAGGGGGTCCCGGGTTCAAATCCTGCCAAATAGCAGAGTACATATCTAGGACATTCGGTTCTGCCGAGGCAGGTGGGGCTGGGCCTGCCGTGGGGGGAGAATCCTTACGACGCCCATCGCCTGGAACGCCCCTTCCAGTCCGCCATCGCGCGAAAGAGGATCTGCAAGAAATTCCTGGCCTTTGAGAACAATGAGCTGCGGCGCAGATCAAACATAGTGATTCATAGGGTCGGGCAAGCTGGACTCTTACTCCCTAGGCTGAGCAGCTTCATGAGATATCTCGGGCCGGCATTCTTTGCTTCCGGTGAAGAGGAGCTCGTCGCGGGTATTTGCAGCATATGAACGACAAGAAGAAGCACTAGAGTTTTACAGCAATCATTTCGATCTAATGTTAATGATAAGATAGATGACAATCGATATTGTGATTTTTTGTGGTATGCTCACCGAAGCTACCGAAGGGCAAGAGTCAATTAGTACATCCAGGAGCCAAATTGAGCCAACCTATCAGGACCGTGGTGATCGTTGGGGGCGGAACCAGCGGATGGATGGCCGCCTCGTACCTTTCGAAAGCTCTTCAGGGCTCAGTCAAGATTACGCTGATCGAATCGGCGGTGATCCAGAAGATCGGAGTCGGCGAGGCTACCGTGCCGAACCTGCAGCGTGTCTTCTTCGACTTCCTCGGGATTCCCGAGGAGGAATGGATGCCGCAGGTAAATGGCTCGTTCAAGATGGGGATCAAGTACATCGACTGGACCCGTAACTCCACGCCAGGCGCGCACGAGCATTTCTATCATTTCTTCGGGGGTATCCCGAACTGCGAGGGTATTCCGCTCCAGCAGTACTGGCTGCGCAAGGTACAGGCGGGTTACAAAGGCTCGCTGCACTACTCCTGCTACGCCGACGGGTGGCTGGCCGACGCCAAGAAGTCCCCCCGGGCTGACGACGGCTCACGGCAGATGTATTACGCCTGGCACTTCGACGCGCATCTGGTGGCCGATTTCCTCAAGCGGTGGTCGACGGCCCGGGATGTCCAGCACGTCATCGCCGAGGTCGACCAGGTGAACCTGAATCCCGAGAACGGTTTCGTCGATTCGGTGCGCACGACGTCGGGAGCCGTCTACGAAGCGGATCTGTTCATCGACTGTTCTGGATTTCGTTCGCTGCTCATGAACCAGGCTCTCGGGGAGCCGTTTCTCGACGCCTCGGAGTACCTGCTCTGCGACAGCGCCGTGGCAACGGCCATTCCCCACGACGACGCTTCCCACGGCGTGGAGCCCTTCACCTCGGCCATCGCCATGAAGCATGGCTGGACCTGGAAAATCCCGATGCGAGGCCGCTTCGGGAGTGGGTACGTATTCTCCAGCAAATTCACCACGCGCGAGCAGGCTTCGCAAGAGTTCCGGGATCTCTGGAAATTACCGGAGAGCCAGCCGCTCAACCAGATCAAGTTCCGGACCGGTCGTAACCGGCGCTCCTGGGTGAAGAACTGTGTCGGCATCGGGCTCTCCTCGTGTTTCCTCGAACCCCTCGAATCGAGCGGCATCTACTTCATCTATGCCGCTATCTATCAGCTCGTAAAGCATTTCCCCGACCGCGGCTTCGATCCGCGGCTGTCCAAGCTTTTCAATGACGCGATTGCCCACATGTTCGACGACACCAGAGACTTCGTCCAGTGCCACTACTTCCTGACGCAGCGTGATGATACGGAGTTCTGGAGAACAAACCAGCACGAATTGAAGAAGTCCGACTCTATTCTGGCGACGCTCGAGACCTACAAGGCGGGTCTGCCCGTCGGTGCCATCGTGTCCGACTCCGGCGCGGCTCATTATTACGACAACTTCGATTACGAGTTCAGCCATTTTTGGCCGAACTCGAGCTATTACTGCATCCTGACCGGCATGGGCGTGCTCCCGGAGCGGCTTTGCCCGCTCGTCGAGCACCGCCCATCAGCGATCGAGAAGGCCGAAGGGATCTTCGCAGACCTCAAACGGCGGGCCGACCACCTGCTGGTCACCCTGCCGAGCATGTCCGAGTATCTGAACCGATTGCACGGCGCAGCCGATGCCGGCACCGGCGAGATGGATCTCCCAACACTCGTCAGCGGCCGCTGATCGCAGGAGCTGCGGATCGAGATCTAGCTTCTCCCAATGTTAAAACATGGCACGTTTGTTGATGTTCTGCGGCGCCGTGCCTCAGAGAGGCCCGACCAGCGGGTGTATTCGGTCCTCACTGGTGATGGCGCGGAAGTCGACAGCCTCACCTATGTCGAGTTGGAAAGGTCCGCGGCGAGCATCGCCGCCGCCCTGAGGGCGGTCGCCGCTCCGGGCGACCGGGCGCTGCTCCTCCATGCTCCCGGGATCGATTTCATTGCCAGCTTTTTCGGCTGTCTGCTCGCCGGGGTCGCGGCGGTCCCGGCCCACCCACCCCAGCCGCGGCGGGATTCGCCGCGGCTGCGCGCCATCGCTCGTGATGCCGCTCCCCGCGTGGTGCTCACCACCTCCTCTCTGCGCAAGATGGCCGGCGCCGGTCTCGGGCAGGCGCCCGAGCTCGCCGAGGCGGTCTGGATCGCGGTGGACGAATTGCCGGCAAGAGCCTGGAATGGTTCCGGGCCGGCCCCGGATTCGATCGCTTTTCTCCAGTACACGTCGGGCTCCACCGCTCTGCCCAAGGGGGTGATGGTCACCCACGCCAACCTGATGCACAACGAGCGGATGATCCGTGCCGCGTTCGAGCAGGACGAGGAGTCGGTGGTCGTGGGGTGGCTCCCTCTCTACCACGACATGGGCCTGATCGGGAACGTCCTGCAGCCGCTCTTTTGCGGCGGCCGCTGCGTGCTGATGTCGCCCGCGGCGTTCCTGCAGCGTCCGCGGCGCTGGCTGGAGGCGATCAGCAGGTATCGCGCGACGACCAGCGGCGGCCCCAACTTCGCCTACGACCTCTGCGTCAGCCGCATCCCGCCGGAGGCCCGCCAGGGACTCGACCTGTCGAGCTGGCGGGTGGCCTACAACGGAGCCGAGCCGGTGCGGGCCGAGACTCTCGACCGTTTCGCCGCCGCCTTCGGCCCCAGCGGTTTCAGGCGGGAAAGCTTCTATCCCTGTTACGGCCTCGCCGAGGCGACGCTGTTCGTCGCCGGCGGCGTGCCGGGCCGCGGCGCCCGGGTGAAGGCGGTGGATGCCGCGTCCCTGGAACGGCACGAGGCGGAGCCGGCGTCCCCGGGAGCTCCGACCCGCCGGCTCGTGAGCTGCGGCGAGGCCTGGGAGGGGCAGCGGATCGCCGTCGTGGATCCCGAGTCGGGAGCGGAGCTGCCGGCGGGGAGGATCGGGGAGATCTGGGTCGGCGGAGCGAGCGTGGCGCTCGGCTACTGGAACCGCCCCGAGCAGACGGAGCACGACTTCCGGGCCATCCTGGCCGGCGAGGCGGGCGGGCGGGGTTTCCTGCGGACCGGCGATCTCGGGTTCGTCGAGGGCGGGGAGCTGTTCGTCACCGGGAGGTTGAAGGATCTGGTGATCCTGCGGGGGCGCAACCACTATCCGCAGGATCTGGAGCTCACGGCGGAGCGCGCGCATCCAGGTCTCCGGTCCGGGTGCGGTGCGGCCTTCGCGGTGGATCTGGACGGTGAGGAGCGGCTGGTGCTGGTCTGCGAGATCCAATCCCGGCCGGGCGCCACGGTGGACGAGATCGCCGGCGCGGTGCGGCGGTCGATCGCGGAAGAGCACGAGGTTCAGGTCTTCGAGGTCGTGCTGGTTCAGGCCGCGACGATCCCCAAGACCTCCAGCGGCAAGATCCAGCGTCAAGCGTGTCGCGCCGCCTATCTGGCCGGGTCGCTGACGGTGGTCGGAGCGAGCGCGCTCCCGCGCGGCGGGGCCGGGGAGAGCGAGGCGGCGCCCCTGGACGCGTCCAGCCTGGCCCTGCTCGACCCGGCGGCGCGGTTGCCGGCCTTGCTAGCCGACCTGGAGCGGCGGGTCACGCGCCTTCTCGGCCAGCGCCCGGACCCGTCGCGGCCGTTGACGGAGCTGGGCCTCGACTCTCTCGCCGCGTTCGAGCTCAAGGCCGAGGTGGAGGCGCAACTCGGCGTTCCAGTGCCGTTGGCCCGCCTGAGCGGAGGTTGCAGCCTGCGGGACCTCGCCGACCTGGTCCTGCTGGGGGGGGAGGTCGTGGAGGGCGTCCCGCCGCTCATCCAGCTGACGGCGGACGCCCGGCGCGGACCGCTGCCCTTGACGGTCGGCCAGAAGGCCCTCTGGTTCCTGGAGCAGCTCAACGCCGAGAGCGCGGCCTACAATATCGCCGGCGCGGCCCTGCTGCCGGACGGCGCCGACCCCGAGATCCTGCGGCGGGCCTTCCAGTCCCTGATGGACCGCCACCCCGCGTTGCGCACGACCTTCGCGGACGGGCCGGAGGGGCCGCGGCAGCGGGTCCTGTCCACGGCCGGGATGGACTTCCGGCGCGAGCGCGCCGATGGCTGGACCGCGGAGGAGCTGCGGCGCCGGCTCCACGACCAGGCCTTCCGTCCGTTCGACCTCGAGACCGGGCCGCTGTTTCGCGCGGCTCTCTTCTCCCGCGGCCTGCCCGCCGGCAAGGACGACATCCTGGTGCTCGCGGTGCACCACCTGGTGGCGGACCTCTGGTCGCTGGCGCTGCTGGCCCGGGACCTGGGCACGGCGTACGACGCGTTCGCCGCCGGCCTCGCCGCCGCCGCCCCGCCGGCTCCGGCGCTGGAATACGGTGACTATGCCGCCTGGCAGGAGGAGGCCCTGGCGGCGGGCATGGCGGAGCGGCACTGGGAAGGCTGGTGGCGGCGGCTTGCCGGCGTGCCGCCGCTGGAGCTGCCGGTCGATCACCCCCGGCCCGCCGTGCCGGGCCACCGCGCGGCCGTGCGGTCGCTGCGCCTGGATGCGGGCGCAGCCACCGCCCTCCACGCCCTGGCCAACCGGAGCGGCGGCACGCTTTTCATGGTGCTGCTGGCGGGATTCCAGGCCCTCCTCGGCCGTTATAGCGGGCAGGAAGACTTCCTGACGGGCGCGCTCACCAACGGCCGGTCCGCGGCCCCGGGAGCGCGGCTGACCGATCTGGTGGGGTATTTCGTCAATCCGGTGGCTCTGCGAGCCGATCTGGGATCGGATCCCCGGACGGGGGAGTGGCTGGAGCGCGTCCGCGCCGCGGCCCTGGGCGCCTTCGAGCACCAGGACTTTCCCTACCCCTGGTTGGCCGAGCGCCTGCAGGCGGGCGCCGGCCGTGAGCCCCTGCTGCGCGCCGTGCTCACTCTGCAGAAGGCGCCCGTCCCGGAGCTGGAGGCCCTCGCCGCCTTTGCCCTGGGCGAGGCGGGAGCGCGGCTGCAGCTGGGAGGGCTGACCCTGGAGTCGGTGGCGCTCGCGGCGCCGGCGACGCAGTTCGAGGTCACCCTGCTGGCGGCCGAGCTCGACGGTGGCATTGCCGCCACCCTGCAGCTCGACGCCGACCTCTTCGACGCCGCGACCGCCGAGCGCATGCTCGGACACCTCGCCAACCTGCTGGAGGGGCTTGCGGACACGCCGGAGCGGCGGCTTTCGGAGCTGGCGCTGCTGACGGCCTCGGAGTTGCGGCAGCTCGCCGCGTGGGATGAAAAGGCCCGCCACGCCCATCCGCGGCACGAGACGCTCCACGGGCTGTTCGTGCGCCAGGCCCGGCTCACGCCGGAGGCGACGGCGCTGGTGGCGGGCGGGGCGCGGCTCACCTACGCGGAGCTCGAGCGGCGCAGCGGCCGGGTGGCGGCGCGCCTGGCGGCCCTGGGGGTCGGCCCTGAGGTGGCGGTGGGCGTCTGCATGGAGCGCACCGCGGACCTGGTGACCGCGCTGCTGGGGGTGCTGCGGGCCGGGGGCTTCTATCTGCCGCTCGATCCGCGCTATCCGGCGGAGCGGCTGTCGTTCCTGGCCACGGACAGCGGCGCTCGCTGGGTGGTGGTGGACGAGGCGTCGGCGGGCCGCGTGCCCGCGGGTCCGGAGCGTTTGCGGCTGGAGGAGCTGGAGCGTGGAGACGGGGAGCGGTCCGCCGGCTTTCCGGAGGCGGTGGCCGGGAACCTGGCCTACCTGATCTACACCTCGGGCTCGACGGGGCGGCCGAAGGGGGTGGCCGTCGAGCACCGCAGCGCGGCTCTGCTGGCCCATTGGGCGCGGGAGAGATTCGGCCGCGACCTGGAGGGGTTGGTGGCGTCGACCTCGGTGACCTTCGATCTTTCTGTCTTCGAGCTGTTCGCGCCCCTGGCCGCGGGCGGGACGGTGATCCTGGTGCGGGATGCCCTGGCGCTGCCCGAGGCGCGGTTGCCGGCGGGGATCGAGGCGCGTCTGCTGAACACGGTGCCGTCGGCGGCGGCGGAGCTGGTGCGCCTGGGGGCGCTGCCGGCGACGGTGCGGACGGTATGCCTGGCCGGCGAATCCCTGATGGGATCGCTGGTCGACGCTCTCCACGGCCTCGGCACCGTGGAGCGGGTGTTCAACCTCTACGGACCGACGGAAGATACGGTCTACTCCACCGGGGAGCTGGTGGCACAGGGGACGGCGCGGCCGTCCATCGGCCGCCCGCTCCCGGGTACCCGGGAGCGGGTGGTGGACCGCTGGTTGAGCCGCACGCCTGTCGTGGGGGTGCCGGGGGAGCTCTGTCTGGCCGGGGAGGGCCTGGCCCGGGGGTACCTGGGACGGCCGGAGCTGACGGCGGAGCGGTTCGTGCCCGATCCGTTCGGAGAGGCCGGAGACCGGATGTACCGCACGGGGGATCTGGTCCGGCGGCTGGCGGACGGCGGTCTGGACTTTCTGGGCCGCATCGATCAGCAGGTGAAGATCCGGGGTTTCCGGGTCGAGCCCGGCGAGATCGAGGCCCTGCTGGCGGAGCACCCCGGGGTCCGGGAGGTGGCGGTCGCGGTCCAGGAGACCGGCGCCGGGGAGCGGCGCCTGGTGGCCTGCGTCGTGCCGTCCGCGGAGGGAACGGCGGTCACGGCAAGCCTGCGGCCGTACCTGGCGGCGCGGCTGCCGGAGCACATGGTGCCGTCCCTTTGGGTAGAGCTGGAGGCGTTGCCGCGGACGCCCAACGGCAAGCTGGACCGCCGCGGGCTGGCGAGCCAGGCGCGGGAGTACCGGGTGGAAGGCGGGGAGGCCGCGCCGCCGCGGACGCCGGTCGAGGAGGTGCTGGCTGGAATCTGGATGGAGGTGCTGGGGATCGCGGCGGTGGGGCGGACGGATTCGTTCTTCCACCTGGGCGGACACTCCCTGGTGGCGACGCGGGTGACCTCGCGGGTGCGGCGAGCCCTGGGGGTGGAGCTGCCGCTGCGGGCGCTGTTCGAGACGCCGACGCTGGCGGCCCTGGGTGAACGCGTGGAGCGCGCCTTGAGGGAGAGCGTAGCGGCGGAGCCGCCGCTGGTGGCCCGGGGGGATCGCGGCGCCGCCATCCCTCTATCTTTCGCCCAGGAACGGCTGTGGTTTCTCCACCAGCTCGCGCCGGGCGGGAGCGCGTACAACGTCCCCGGGACGGTGTTCCTGCGGGGCCGGCTGGAGCCCGCCGCGCTGGCGGCGAGCCTGACGGAGATCGTGCGCCGGCACGAGGCCCTGCGGACCCGCTTCGTGATCTCCGGCGGCAGCGCGGCGCAGGAGATCCTTCCGCCCGCGCCCTCACCGCTGCCGCTGATCGACCTCTCCGCCCTGCCTCCCGGCCGGCGGCAGAGGGTGGTCCGGGAACGGCTGGCCGCGGAGGCGGAGCTGCCGTTCGATCTCGCCCGGGGGCCGCTGGCGCGGGCTCTGCTGCTGCGCCTGGACGCCGCCGAGCACGCCCTCGCGGTGACCTTGCACCACATCGCCTCTGACGGCTGGTCGCTGGGGGTGCTGGTGCACGAGCTGTCAGTCCTCTATGGCGCCCTGATGGCCGGCCACCCCTCACCGCTCTCGGAGCCGCCGGTGCAGTACGCGGACTTCGCGGTCTGGCAGCGGGGCTGGTTCTCCGGGGGAGCCCTGGAGCGCCAGCTCGCCTACTGGCGGCAGCGCCTGGCCGGCGCGCCGCGGATGCTGGACCTGCCGGCCGACCATCCGCCGCCGCCGGCGGCCAGCCAGCGCGGCGGCGGTCTCGCGGTGCCACTCCCGGCCGGGGTGACGGAGGAGCTGCGCCGGTTGGCGCGGCGCGGCGGCGGCACGCTTTTCATCGGCCTGCTGGCCGGGTTCCAGGCGCTGCTGGCGCGGGTGACGGGGCAGGAAGACCTGCTGGTCGGTTCGCCGGTGGCAAACCGGACGCGGGTGGAGGTCGAGGGTCTGATCGGATGCTTCGTCAACACCCTGGTGCTGCGGGGCGAGCTGGCGGGCGACCCGCCCTTCGAGGAGTTCCTGGACCGGGCTCGGGAGACGGCGCTGGGGGCGTACGCCCACCAGGACCTCCCCTTCGAGCGCTTGGTGGAGGAGCTGGCGCCGGAGCGGGATCTCACCCGTTCGCCGCTGGTGCAGGCCCTGCTGGTGTTGCAGAACGCGCCGCTAGGCCCGCTGGAGCTGCCCGGCCTGGTCCTCACGCCGATCGGGGAAGAGGGGGGCGCCGCGAAGTTCGAGCTCACCCTCACCTTCACCGAGACCGCGGACGGCCTCGCCGGCCTTCTCGTCTATGCCCGTGACCGATTCGAGGCCTCGACGGCGGGGCGCATGATGAGGCATCTCGAGACCCTCCTCGCCACGGCGGTCGCGGAGCCGGGCCGCAGGCTCTCGGAGCTGCCGCTCCTGGGAGCGGCGGAGAGCCACCAGCTCCTGCGCGAGTGGAACGACACGGCCGCCGCCTGGCCGGCCGAATCCTGCCTGCACGAGCTGATCGCGGCTCAGGCGGGGCGCGCGCCGGAGACGGTGGCCCTGAGCTGCGCGGAGGGCGAGCTGACCTACCGGGAGCTCGACCGCGCCGCCAACCGTCTGGCGCGGCAGCTTCAGGCGGCGGGGGTGGGTCCGGAGACGGTGGTGGGAGTGCTGGCGGAGCGGTCGCTGGAGCTGGTGGTGGGCCTGCTGGCCGTGCTCAAGGCCGGCGGGGCGTACCTGCCGCTCGACCCGGATCATCCGCCCGGCCGCCTGGGGTTCATGCTGGCCGACGCGGCGGCGCCGGTGGTGCTGGCGCAGGCGCGGCTGCTGGCGCGGCTGCCGGCGGCGAGGGTCCGCGTCGTGCCGCTCGACGGCGCGGGCGAAGCCCGCGAGGAGCGCGGCGGAGCGCCGCCGGCGAGCGGCGCGGTGCCGGACGGCCTGGCCTACGTGATCTACACCTCCGGCTCGACCGGCCGGCCTAAGGGGACGATGAACACCCATCGGGGGATCGTCAATCGCCTGCTGTGGATGCAGCGGCAGTACCGTCTCGGGGACCGCGACCGGGTGCTGCAGAAGACCCCGTTCAGCTTCGACGTCTCGGTGTGGGAGCTCTTCTGGCCACTGCTGACGGGAGCGCGGCTGGTGATCGCCCGGCCCGGGGGGCACCAGGATCCGGCCTACCTGGCGCGGACGATCCGGGAGGCGGGGATCACCACGCTGCACTTCGTGCCCTCGATGCTCCAGGTGTTCCTGGAGGCGCCGGGGGTCGAGGATTGCGCCGCCGTCCTGCGGCGGGTGGTGTGCAGCGGCGAGGCGCTGCCGCCGGAGCTCGCGCGAAGGTTCTTCGCGCGGCTGGCGGCGGTCGCGCTGCACAACCTGTACGGCCCCACGGAGGCGGCGGTGGACGTCACCTCCTGGGCCTGCGAACAGGAAGGCTGGCAGGGGCTGGTCCCGATCGGCCGGCCGGTGGCGAATACGTGGATCCACGTCGTCGACCGGGAGTTGCGGCCGGTGCCGATCGGGGTGGCGGGAGAGCTTCTCATCGGCGGCGTGCAGGTGTGCCGGGGGTATCTTGGGCGTCCCGAGTTGACGGCGGAGCGGTTCGTGCCGGACCCGCTGTCGGGAGTGGCAGGGGCGCGGCTGTACCGGACGGGGGACCTGGCCCGCCAACTGGCGGTCGGAGCGGTGGACTTCCTGGGCCGGACCGACCACCAGGTGAAAGTACGGGGGCTGCGCATCGAGCTGGGGGAGATCGAGTCGGCGCTCGGCGAGCAGCCGGCGGTGCGCGAGGCGGTGGTGGTGGCCCGGGCGGTGGGGGAGGGGTTGGGGGCGGTGAACCTCGTGGCCTATGTGACGGTGCGCCGGGGCATGCAACCGCCGTCGCTCGCCGGGTTGCGAGAGCGGTTGGCGAGCCGGCTGCCGGAGTACATGCTCCCCGCGGCGCTGGTGGTGCTCGCGTCGATGCCGCTGACCGCCAGCGGCAAGGTGGACCGCAAGGCCCTGCCTGCACCGGAGTGGACGCCGGACCGGCGCGAGCGGGTGGCGCCGCGCACGGCCATGGAGCGGTCCCTCGCCGGGCTGTGGAGCGAGACGCTGAAGCTGCCGGAGGAGAGCTTCGGCGTGCACGACAACTTTTTTGCCCTGGGTGGCAACTCGATCAGCGGCGCGATTCTGATCAACCGCTTGCAGGAGACGCTGGGGGAGAGCGTCCAGGTGGTGGCGATCTTCGACGCGCCGACCGTGGCCGGCCTGGCCGCCCTGCTGGCCCGGAATCACCCCCGGGCCGTGCGGCGGCTGGAGCCGGCCGACGCCGCGCCCGGCCGGCCGCGCCCCTTGTCGTTCTCCCAGGAGCGCCTCTGGTTTCTCCACCAGCTCGAGCCGTGGAGCACGGCCTACAGCGGGCCCGGACGCCTGACCCTGAGGGGGCGCCTCGACGTCGCGGCGCTCGCGGCGAGCCTGGGGGAGATCGTGCGGCGGCAAGAGGTCCTGCGCACCACGTTCGCCAGCGTCGAGGGGAGGCCGGTGCAGACGGTGTCTCCCGCCGGTCGCCTGCCGCTGCCGCTGGTCGACCTGAGCGGGTCTCCAGAGCCTGGGGCGGAGGCTGACCGGCTGGCCGCGGAAGACGCCGCTCTCCCCTTCGACCTTGCCCGCGGCCCGCTTTTCCGGGCCACCCTGCTGCGCCTGGCCGGCGACTGTCACCATTTGATTTACAACCTGCACCATATCGTTGGCGATGGGTGGTCGACAGGCGTCATCATCCGCGAGATAGGTATTCTCTACACCAGTCTCTCTCAGGCCAGGCCGGCGCTCCTGCCGAAGCTGCCGATCCAGTACGCGGACTACGCCGCCTGGCAGCGAGCATGGCTCTCGGGCGCGGTTCTGGAGAGCCGGCTCGCCTACTGGAAGCAGCGGCTCGCGGGGGAGCTGCCGGCGCTGCGTCTGCCGGTGGAGCCGGCGGCGGCGGCGGCCCCGGGCGGCGCCCGGCGGGAGCTCCCCCTGGCGCCGGACTTGAGCGCGGCCCTCGGCGATCTCTCCCGGCGCGAGGCGGTGACCCCGTTCATGACCCTGCTGGCCGGGTTCAAAGTCCTGCTCCACCGCTATACGGGACTGTCGGACATCGTCGTCGGCACGGCCGTGGCAGGCCGCGACCGCCCCGAGGTCGAGGGGCTGGTCGGCTTCTTCGTCAACATGCTGGTGATGCGCACCGACCTGTCCGGCAACCCCCGCTTCCGCGAGTTGCTCGCGCGGGTCCGGGAGGTGGCCGTCGGCGCTTACGCCCATCAGGACCTCCCCTTCGAGAAGCTGGTCGAGGAGCTGGGTAAGAGCCGGGACCGCTCGCTGTTCCAGATCGCGTTCGGGGTCCAGAACGCCCATTCCGAAAGGCTGGAGCTCCCCGGTCTCGAGGTCCGCGCCGACGAGACCGGGGCGGTGGTGCCCAGGTTCGATCTCACGGTCTGGGTGGTCGAGGGGGAGGACGGGCTGCGGGTCTCCTGGACCTACCGGACGGAGGTGTTTTCGGCGGCCGCGGTGGAACGGATGCACGGCCGCTTCGAGCGCCTGCTGCGCAGCGCCGTGGAGCGGCCGGAGGAGAGGATCCAGCTGCTCGAGATGCTCCCCGACGCCGAGCGCGCCGAACGCGCGGCCGAGGAGAAGGTGGCCGAGAGGCAGCTCGTGGAGCAGCTCTTCAACGTGCGGCGGCGGCGTGTCCATGTACCACGGCAGGAGTCCGCCATCGAGCGAACCCCGGAGAAAGGTAACGAGTCATGAGCAGTGAAGATTCGAGCTTCAACAAGTTCCGCGCGCGGCCGCGACAGGCCATGCGCCTCTCGCAGGAGAGCCTGGTCAAGGAATCCTTCCTGGAGGAGGGCAGGACCCTGCCCCTCGTCTGCGAGGCGGTGGCCGAGAGCATGAACCTGGTGGGCTGGGCGACCAGCAACCGCGACTGGGTGCGCGAGCGGCTGGACCGTTTCGGCGGGGTGCTCTTCCGCAACTTCCACCCGAAATCGGTGGCGGATTTCGAGCAGTTCGTCGAGGCGGCCGCCGGGGAGCCCCTGCGCTATTCCGAGCGGTCCTCGCCGCGCAGCCAGGTGAGCGGACGGATCTATACCTCGACGGATTATCCGCCCCAGTACCCGATCTTTCTCCACAACGAGCAGTCCTACAACCTGCGTTTCCCGGGGGCGATCAGCTTCTATTGCGTGGTCGCGGCCGCGAAGGGTGGCGAGACCCCCATCGCTGATACGCGGAAGATCTTTCAGCGCATCGATCCGGAGATCCGCCGGCGGTTCGGCGAGCGGGGCTATCAGTACGTCCGGAATTTTGGCGACGGCTTCGGCCTGACCTGGCAGGAGGCGTTCCAGGCCGCGGACGCGGCGGCCGTGGAGCAGTACTGCCGGGACAACGGCATCGACCTGGAATGGAAGGATGGCGGCCGTCGCCTGCGCACCTCGCAGGTGCGGCGCGCGGTGGCCCGGCACCCCCGCACCGGGGATCTCTGCTGGTTCAATCACCTGACGTTCTTTCACGTCTCGACCCTGGTCCCGAGCGTTCGCGATTCGCTGCTGTCGGAGTTCGGAGAGCACGACCTGCCCAACAACACTTTCTACGGGGACGGTGAGACGATCGAGCCGGAGGTGATGGAACACCTCCGGGATGCCTACACCCAGGAGACGGTTGCTTTCGCCTGGCAGCCGGGGGACGTCCTCCTGCTCGACAACGTCGCCGTCGCCCATGGGCGCCAACCCTTCGAGGGAGCGCGCAAGGTGGTGGTGGCGATGGCCAACCCGGTGAGCTGGGACCAGGTTGGACATACGTAGGGGAGCCGAGCGGCGATGACGACGACGGCGACGATCGAAGGGTTCCGGGTTTCCGCCCGGCAGTTGCACCTCTGGCGCCTCTCTGAGGAGGGAGCGGAGTACCGGGTCGAGGGGGCCTTGCTCCTCACGGGGGAGGTGCGCGAAGAGGTTTTTCGCCAGGCCCTGCGGGACCTGGGGGACCGCCACGAGATCCTGCGGACGACGTTCCAGACCCTGCCCGGGGTCGAGGCTCCGCTGCAGGTGATCGGAGAGCCCTCCGAGCCGGAGCTGCGGCAGGTCCGGGCCTCGGAAATGGCGGATGGGATCAGTCTCGAGGAGCTGGTGGCCGGGCAGCTCGAGGTGGAGAGGAGCAGGCCGTTCGACCTCCGGCGGGGGCCGCTGGCGCGCTATGTCCTGCTCCACCTGGACGAACGCCGCCGGGTGCTCCTGCTGGTGCTGTCGGCCCTGGTCGCCGATCCGCTGAGCCTCGACAACGCCGTGGACCAGATCGTCCGCGCCTATGCCTGCCGGGTGGCCGGCGCTGAAACCGACCCGGCGCCGGTACAGTACGCCGATTTCTCCGAGTGGCAGGCCTCCCTGGAGGAGGAGGAGACGGCCGAGGCCGGGCGCGCCCACTGGAGCCATCTCGCGCCCGGGGCACTCGCCGACCCCCTCGCCCGGTACCAGAACGGCGGCCGGCAGGCCTCCCGTTTCCACCCCGGAGTGCTGTCGCGCCCTGTCGGCCCCGCGCTGGCCGCCGCGGCCGCCGCCTTGACGGCCCCGGGTGTCCCGCTCTCGATCGTGTTCCTCGCCGCCTGGTGCGCCACCCTCCGCCGTCTCGGCGAGGCTGCCACCGTCGTCGTCGGCGCCTTGGTGGACGGCCGCCCCCTGGAGCCGCTCCGCGGGGCGATCGGACCCTTCGCGGGCTACGTTCCCGTGAGCTGCGGGCTCGAGGAGCACTTCGATTTCCACGACGCCGTGCGCACGGTGGCCGCGGCATTCCGCGAGGCGGCGGACCACCAGCTGTCCTTCGCGCCCGGGGATCATGGTGTCGGCTTCCTCCCCGTCCTCTTCGATTTCCGGGAGGTTCCGGCGGCGGCGGAAGCGGCCGGATTGCGCGTCTCCTGGCTGCGGCAATCGGCGAGGGTCGACCGCCACCGGGCGCGGCTGGCGGTGATCGCCACGGGCGGCGAGCTGACGCTGGAGCTTCATTTTGAGCCGGCCTGCTTCACGCCGGACGACGCCGGGCTCCTCCTGGACCGCTTCGAGACCTTGCTGCGAGAGGGCTCGCGGGAGCCCGGAAGACCCCTGGGGGACCTCGAGATCCTGGGCGCCGGGGAACGGGAGCAGGTGCTCGCGGGGTGGAACCGGACCCGCCGCGAAGTGCCCTGGGAAGGCCCCTTGCACCGCCTGGTGGAGCTCCAGGCCCAGCGCGCTCCGGAGGCGACGGCCCTGGTGGCCGACGGCCGGGAGATCACCTACCGCGAGCTCGACCAGAGGGCGAGCCGGCTGGCCCGCTACCTTCGGCGCTGGAGCGTGGGGCTCGATTCGCGGGTGGCCCTGTGCCTCGACCGCTCGCCGGAGCAGATCGTGGCGGTCCTGGCCGTGCTCAAGCGCGGCGCGGCCTTCGTGCCCCTCGATCCGACCCAGCCTCCGGAGCGCCTCCGTTTCATGCTCGCGGAGGTGGAAGCCCGGGCCGTGCTGACCCAGCAGCGGCTCCTGCCGCTTTTCCTCGGGCAGGATTGCCCCCCGGTCCCCCTCGACCTCCTGGCGGATGAGATCGCCGGCGAGAGCGGCGAGCCGTTCGGCATCGAGGCCGGTCCGGAGAATCTCGCCTATGCGATCTTCACCTCCGGCTCCAGCGGCCGCCCCAAAGGGGTGTTGATCCGCCACGGTGCGCTGGTCAACCTTCTCGCCGCCCTGGACCAGGCGGTTTACGCGGGGGAGAGCGGCCCCTTGCGGGTGAGCCTCAACGCCCCCCTGTCGTTCGACGCCGCGATCAAACAGCTCGGCCAGCTCGCCCGCGGACACGCGCTCTGCCTGATGCCGGAGGAGATCCGCGCCGACGGCGAGGCCCTGCTCTCCTTTCTGCGCGCGCAGCGCATCGACGTCCTCGACTGCACGCCCACTCAGCTCCGCCTCCTCCTGGCCGCCGGTCTCGCGGGTCCGGGCGCGCCGCGCCGCGTCCTGGTGGGTGGGGAGGCGATCGATCCCGGCTTGTGGCGGACGCTGGCCGGCGATCCGGACCGGCGCTTTTACAACGTCTATGGCCCGACCGAGTGCACGGTCGACACCACGGCCTGCCAGATCCTTCCCGGCACGCCCACCATCGGCCGGCCTCTGGCGAACGTGCGGGTCTACGTCCTGGACGAGCGGCTCCGGCCGGTGCCCGCGGGAGCCGCCGGCGAGCTCTGGATCGGCGGCGCCGGACTGGCCCGCGGCTACGCCCGCCGCCCCGAGCTTACCGCCGGGCGGTTCGTCCCCGACCCCTTCTCGGCGGAGCCGGGAACGCGGCTCTACCGCACCGGCGACCGGGTCCGCCACCTGCAGGAAGGCGCGCTCGAGTTCCTGGGCCGGCTGGACCACCAGATCAAGCTGCGCGGCCATCGCGTCGAGCTGGGTGAGATCGAGGCGGTGCTGCGGGAGCACCCGGCGGTCGCCGCCGCCGTGGTGGACGTCCGGGAAGATCAGCCGGGCAACCGCCGGCTGATCGCCTACGTGACGCCGAAACGGCGCCAGCCCTCCCTCCCCGGCGGCCGCCAGCGCCACCGCTTGCCCAACGGCATGGCGGTCGCCGGGCAGAACCGCAACGAGACCGAGTATCTCTTCCGGGAGATCTTCGAGAACCGCTGCTACGTGCGCCACGGCGTCCGGCTGCCGGACGCGCCGGTGGTCCTCGACGTGGGGGCCAACATCGGGATGTTCTCCCTCTTCGTCGCCCGCCATCGTCCGGCGGCGCGGATCTACGCCTTCGAACCCCTGCAGCCGCTCTGCCAGACGTTTCAGGCCAACGCCGACCTCTACGCCCCGGGAGCCCACCTCTTCCCCTTCGGCCTCGCGGACCAGGAGCGGCGGGACGAGTTCACCTTCTACCCCCGCTACACCATGATGTCCGGCCGCAGCTCCAGCGCCGACGCTGCGGGAGAGGTGACGGTGATCAAGCGCTTCCTCGAGAACGCCCGCGGGTCCGGAGCCGCGGATGCGTCCGCGGCGCTCCTCGATCATGCCGACGAGCTCCTGGAGGGGAGATTCCAGGGCGAGCTCCACGAGGTCCTGCTGCGCCGTCTGTCCGACGTCCTGCACGAGCAGGAGATCGAGCGCGTCGACCTGCTCAAGGTGGACGTGCAGCGGGCGGAGATGGACGTCCTGCGCGGGATCGACCCGGCGGACTGGCCCAAGGTGCTCCAGGTGGTCATGGAGGTCCACGACGCCCCGGGCGCCGAAAGCGAGGGGCGGCTGGCGGCGATCACCTCCCTCCTGGAGCTCCACGGCTTCCAGGTGACCAGCGAGCAGGACGAGCTGCTCGCCGGCACCGACCGCCACAACCTCTATGCCGTGCGCCCCGGGCTCGAGGGTGCCGGGATCGGCGCCGACGAAGCGGTGGCGGAGCCGGACGGCGCCGATCTCACCGCCGGCGGTCTCAGGGAGCTGGCGCAGTCGCGCCTGCCCGAGGTCATGGTGCCCGCGGCCTACGTGGTGCTGGACGAGCTGCCGCTGACTCGCAACGGCAAGGTGGACCGGGCGGCCCTGCCGGTACCGGATGAGGAGGCGAGCGGCCCGGACCTGGTGGCGGCGCAGACCCCCTTCGAAGGCATCATGGCGTCGATCTGGGCCGGCGTGCTGGGCCATGACCGGGTCGGGGCCAGCTCGAACTTCTTCGAGCTGGGCGGCCACTCCCTCCTCGCCACTCAGCTGATGTCCCGTGTGCGCGAGATCTTTCAGATCGAGATGCCGTTGCGCGCGCTGTTCGAATCGCCCACCGTGGCCGGCCTGGCGTGGCGGGCGGAAGAGGCGGTCCGGGCGGCGAACGGGCTGCAGTCGCCGCCGGTGACGCCGGTTCCGCGGGACGGCGAGCTCCCCCTCTCTTTCGCCCAGCAGCGCCTCTGGTTCATCGATCAGCTCGAGCCGGGAGGGACGTTCTACTCCACCAACCGCGCCCTCTGGCTGGAGGGGCCCCTGGATCTCGCCGTGCTGGAGCGTACCCTCGCCGAGGTGGTGCGCCGGCACGAGGTGTTGCGCACCGCCTTTCCGGTGGTGGGCGGGCGGCCGATCCAGAAGATCCTGCCCGCGGTCCAGCTCACCCTGCCGCGGGTCGACCTCTCCGGCCTGCCCGCGGCCGCGGCGGAGGAGGAGGTAGGGCGGCTCGCGGCGCGGGATACGTTGCGTCCCTTCGACCTGGCCGTGGCGCCGCTGCTGCGAGTGACCCTCCTGCGGCAGGGACCGGAGCGGCATGCCCTTCTTTTCGGCATGCACCACATCGTGTGTGACGCCTGGTCCATGGGCATCCTGGTCCGCGAGGTCGGGATGCTCTATCCGGCCTTCCTCGAGCGGCTCCCCTCGCCGCTGCCCGAGCTGCCGGTACAGTACGCGGACTTCAGCCGCTGGCAGCGTGACTGGCTGCGCGGCGAGGCTCTGGCGGCCCACCTGCTCTACTGGCGCCAGCGTCTCGGCAGCCCGCTGCCCCAGCTGAAGCTGCCGTTCGAGCGCCAGCACGCCGCGGCGCTCACCTACCGCGGGCGCCGCGGCACGTTTCTGCTGCCGGAGGGGCTCGCGGAGTCGCTCGCGGCGCTGAGCTACGCCCGGGGAGCGACCCTGTTCATCACCCTGCTCGCCGGTTTCAAGGCCCTCCTCGCCCGCTGCAGCGGGCAGGAGGACCTGATCGTGGGCACCGCCATCGCCGGCCGCAACCGGATCGAAACCGAGGGGCTCATCGGCTTCTTCGTCAACATGCTGCCGTTGCGCACCGATCTGTCCGGCAACCCCACCTTCCTCGATCTTCTCACCCGCGTCCGCGAGGCGGCGCTCGGCGCCTACGCGCACCAGGGCCTGCCGTTCGACAAGCTGGTCGAGGAGCTGCAACCCGAGCGCAGCTCGGGCCCGGCCCCGATCTTCCGGGTGGCCTTCGGTTTTCAGAACGCGCCGCCGTATGACCTGAGGCTGCCGGGCCTGGAGCTGACGACGATCCCCGTCGAATACGAGGTGGCCCGTTTTCCGCTCACCGTCTGGATGTGGGAGGAGGGGGGGAGGCTGGCCTCGAACTGGACCTACAGCACCGACCTGTTCGACGCCGCCACGATCGCCGGCCTGCATGAGAGCTTCGCCTCCCTGCTCGAGAGCGCCGTGGCGGCGCCGCAGACGCCCCTCAAGGACCTCACGGTGGTCTCCGCGGCCGCCCGCGAGGAGGAGGAGCGGCGCCGCCGGCAGCGCGAGGACGCCAATGTCGCGCGGCTGAAGCGGGTCGAGCGCAGAAGTGTGGGAGGCCGCTGATGCAGCCGGCGGAGGTCCTCGAAGGTTTCCGGCTTTCGGCCCAGCAGGAGAGGCTCTGGGCTCTCCTGCGCGAGGGGGTCCCCTGCCACGTGCAGACCACCCTCTCGCTCGAAGGGGAGGTCGACGCCGGCCTCCTTCGCCGCGCCGCCTCGGCGGTGGTGGAGAGGAACGAGATCCTGCGCACGGCCTTCCGTTGTCTGGACGGCATGGACGTCCCCATCCAGGTGATCCTGGAGGACCTGCCGCCGCTATTCGCCGAGGTCGACCTCGCCGGCCGTGCCGAGGCCGAGCAGTCTGCCGCGGTGGCGGAGCTCCTGGAGCGCGAGCGCGCCGCCCCCTGCGAGCCGGGGACCGGACCGGCGGTGCGGCTCACCCTGATCCGCCTCGCGCCGGGCCGTTCCCTCCTCGCCATCACCACGCTCCCGCTGTGGGGCGATCCGCGCTCACAGCGCAACTTCGCGCGGGAGCTGGCCGGCACCTACGCGTCTCTCGCCGGCACCGGCGAGCTCGCGGAGCCGCCGGTCCAGTACGTCGATACCTCCGAGTGGCAGCACGAGCTGCTCGCCGCCGAAGAGGGGCGCGAGGGCCGGGAGCACTGGGAGCGCCAAGCGGCCCTCGACCTGCCGGTGCCCGCGTTCCCCTTCGCGGTCTCCGGCGGCGGCACGTTCACCCCTTGCTCCGTGAGGCGGCGGGTTCCCGCCGCCCTGACCGCGGACCTCGAGCGGGTGGCCGCCGGCGAGCGGAAAACCCTGGAGAGCGTTCTCTTGGCCGCCTGGGCCGCGCTCCTGCGCCGGTACGCGGCGGGTCCGGATCTGGTCGTGGGCCGGTTCTCGGCGGGCCGCAAGTACGCCGACCTGGCCGGCGCCCTCGGACCTTTCGCCAAGGTCCTGCCGCTACGCCTCGTCGTCTCCCGGGAGGAGCCGTTCACCGCGCTGCTCCGCGAGGTCTCCGGGGCGGTCGAGGAGAGTGAGGCGTGGGAGGAGTACTTCTCCTGGCGCCGGGCTGAGCCGGGCGACAGGGCGGCCTACTGGCCGTTGTCCTTCGCCTTCGAGGAGCGCGCGGCCGGCCTCCCGGACGGTGGCGCGCCGCGCTTCTCGGTGGCGGCCGAGAGCGCCTGTCTCGAACGCTTCCAGCTCGAGCTCGCGGTCGTGCGCGCCGGCACCCTCGACCTCGAGCTGCGCTACGACGCCGCCCGGTGGGATGGCGAGGGGATCGAGCGCCTGGCGGAGGAGCTGGAGACCCTGCTGCGCAGCGCCGTGGCCGCGCCGCCGACAGCGGTGGGCGATCTCGAGATCCTGGGCGCGCCGGCGCGGCAGCGGCTCCTGGTGGAGTGGAACGGACGGGCGGCCGGGTTCCCTGCCGGGCAACCGCTGCACCGGCTGTTCGAGGCCCAGGGGCGGCTGACGCCGGACGCGCTGGCCGTTTCCGCCGGCGGCGAGGAGTTGACCTTCGCCGAGCTGGAGGCGCGGGCGCAGCGCCTGGCGCGCCATCTCCAGAAGCTCGGCGTCGTGCCGGAGATCCCGGTGGTGCTGGCGCTCGAGCGCTCGGCCGACCTCGTCGTCGCCGTCGTCGGCGCGCTCAAGGCGGGGGCGGTCTTCGTGCCGCTGGACCCGCTGCAGCCCCAGGAGCGCCTCGCCCTCATGCTGGACGAGGTGCGCGCCGCCGGCGACCCCGTCATCCTCGCCCACCGCCGCATGGTGCCGCTGCTCCCCGCGACCGGCCTGCCGGTCGTCGTCCTCGACGACGCGGAGACCGCGGCGGCCATCGCGGCCGAGAGCGCCGCCGGACCGAGCGTTGAGGTCGATCCGGAGGCGCTGGCCTACATGATCTTCACCTCGGGCTCGACCGGCCGGCCGAAGGGGACCATGCTCCGGCACCGCGGGGCGGCGAATCTGGCGGCCGCGCTCGACGCCGCGGTCTACGCCGGCCAGGCGCCAGGGCTGCGGGTGAGCGTCAACGCGCCGCTCGCCTTCGACGCCGCGATCAAACAGGTGATCCAGCTGCTCCTCGGCCGGTCGCTCCACCCGGTGCCGGACGAGGTCCGCGCCGACGGCGAGGCGCTGCTCGCCTTCCTCGAGCGGCAGCGCGTCGAGGTGCTCGACTGCACGCCGTCGCAGCTCCGCCTGCTGCTGGCGGCGGGGCTTCTGGAGCGCCGGGATCTCCCTCTACGGCTGGTGCTCATCGGCGGCGAGGCGATCGACGCCGGCCTGTGGGATCGCCTGGCCGCCTGCGATTCGATCGCATTCTGGAACGTCTACGGCCCGACCGAGTGCACGGTCGACGCCACGGCCTGCCGGGTCGCCGGCCCGGCGCCCACGATCGGCGGTCCGCTCGCCAACGTCGAGGCCTACGTCCTCGACGACCGGCTGCAGCCGGTCCCCCCGGGCATGCCTGGCGAGCTGGTCCTCGGCGGCGCCGGCGTCGCCCGCGGTTACCTGAACCGCCCGGACCTCACCGCCGCGAAGTTCATCCCCAACCCCTTCCGCGGCGGCGGCGAGCGCCTCTACCGCACCGGCGACAAGGTACGCCACCGGCCCGACGGCACCCTCGAGTTCCTCGGCCGCATCGACCTCCAGGTCAAGGTGCGAGGCTACCGCATCGAGCTCGAGGAGATCGAGGCGGTGCTGTGTGAGCATCCGGGGGTCGCGGAGGCGGTGGTGGCGGTGCGCGAAGAGGGGCCTGGCGACGTGCGGCTGGCGGCCTACGTGGTGCCGCGGCATCGCTACGCCGCGCAGGTCGACGGCCGGCCGCGCCACGAGCTGCCGAACCGGATGTCGGTCGTCGAGCAGAACCGCAACGAGACCGATTACCTCTACCGCGAGATCTTCGACGAGCGCTGCTACGTGCGGCACGGCGTCGAGCTGCCCGACGACGCCTGCATCTTCGACGTCGGGGCGAACATCGGCATGTTCACCCTCTTCGCGCACCAGGAGTGCGCCCGGCCGCGGGTCTTCGCCTTCGAGCCGCTGGAGCCGATCTTCGAGGTGCTGCGGATCAACTGCGATCTCTACGCGCCCGGGACCCGCCTCTTCCCCTTCGGCCTGTCGGACGGCGAGCGCGTCGAGCGGTTCACGTTCTACCCCCGCTACACCATGATGTCGGGCCAGAGCCTCTACGCCCGCCCCGACTCCGAGGTCGAGGTCGTCAAGCGCTATCTGGAGAACCAGCGCGCGGCCGGGTCGGCGGAGGCCTCGGTCCTGATCGAGGAGGCCGAGGCGCTCCTCGCCGGCCGTTTCGAGGGGCGGATGATCGAGGCCCGCCTGCGCCGGCTCTCCGACGTTCTGCGCGAGACCGGGATCGAGCGGATCGACCTGCTCAAGGTGGACGTGCAGCGGGCGGAGCTCGACGTCCTGCGCGGCATCGACGACGCGGACTGGGAGCGCATCGACCAGGTCGTCATGGAGGTGCACGACGCTCCCGGCGACGAGAGCGAGGGGAGAGTGCCGGAGATCCTGGCGCTGCTCGCCGACCGCGGCTTCGACGCGGTGGCCGAGCAGGACGAGCTCCTGCACGGCACCGACCGCCACAACCTCTATGCCGTGCGCCAGGGGATCGCGCGCCGGGAGCGCGGGCGAGGTCCGCGCCAGGCCGTGGAGGTGCCGCGGGAGCTGACCGCCGCCGAGCTGCGCGACCTGCTGCGCCGCCGGCTGCCGGAGCCGATGGTGCCGGCCAGCCTGACGCTGCTGGAGAAGCTGCCGTTGAACCGCAACGGCAAGGTGGACCGGGCGGCGTTGCCGGCGCCGGAGAGCGCCGCCGCCCGCGCGGAGCTTGCACCGGCGCGTACCCCGTTCGAGGAGGTCCTGGCCGCGATCTGGTGCGAGGTCCTCGAGCTGCCGGTGGTGGGGGTCGACGTGAGCTTCTTCGATCTCGGCGGCCACTCGCTCCTCGCGACGCAGCTGATGTCGCGGGTGCGCGCCGCGCTCCAGATCGAGCTGCCGTTGCGCGCCCTGTTCGAGTGGCCGACGGTGGCGGGGCTCGCCCGCCAGGCCGAGGCGGCATTCCGGGTCGGGGGCGAGCTGGTCGCGCCGCCGATCGAGCCGGTGCCGCGCACGGGGGAGCTGCCGCTCTCCTTCGCGCAGCAGCGGCTCTGGTTCCTGCATCAGCTCGAGCCGGAGAGCTCCGCCTACAACAGCCCGAAGGTGCTCGCCTTCCACGGACCCCTCGACACCGGTCTCCTGGCCGCGGCGCTGACCGGGGTCGCCCGCCGCCACGAGGTGCTGCGCACGTCGTTCCCGGCGAGCGAAGGGGAGCCGGTGCAGCGGATCGCGCCGCCGGCGCCGGTGGCGCTGCCGGTCGTCGACCTCGCCGCGCTGCCCGCCGCTCCCCGCGCCGCCGAGGCGCGCCGGCTGGCCCGGCGCGAGGCCGAGCGTCCATTCGATCTCGCCCGCGGGCTGCCGCTGCGGGTGACCTTGCTGCGCTTGGACGAGGAGGAGCGGCACCTCCTGTTCACCCTGCATCACATCGCGAGCGACGCTTGGTCGCTGGGCGTTCTCGTGCGCGAGGTCTCGGCGCTCTACCGCGCGTTCGCGGCGGGGGCGCCGCCGGCGTTGCCCGCGCTGCCGGTCCAGTACGCCGACTACGCGGTCTGGCAGCGGAGCTGGCTGAGCGGCGAGGTGCTGGATCTTCACCTCGGCTACTGGCGGCGGCGCCTCGCCGGCCTGCCGCCGAGGCTCGAGCTCCCCACCGACCGTCCGCGGCAGACAGCCCGCACCCACCATGGCGACGTGGTGCTTCTCCCGCTCCCCGCCGAGCTGACGGAGCGCCTGGGAGAGCTCGGCCGCGGTCTCGGAGCGACCCGCTTCATGACCCTGCTCGCTGCCTTCCAGAGCCTGCTCTTCCGCTGCTCGGGGCAGGTGGACCTGGCGGTGGGCACGCCGATCGCCGGGCGGGACCGTCTGGAGATCGAGCCCCTGATCGGTTTCTTCGTCAACACGCTGGTGATGCGTGGCGATCTGCGGGGCGATCCGAGCTTCGGCGAAATCGTGGCGCGCACCCGCGAGGCGTCGCTGGCCGCCTACGCGCACCAGTCGGTGCCCTTCGAGATGCTCGTCGACGAGCTGCGGCCGGAACGCTCCCTGCGTCACGCGCCGCTCTTTCAGGTGATGTTCGCCCTGCAGGGCGCGCCGCTGGAGGAGGCCGGTATGGGGCTGCCCGGCCTGCGGGTGGCCGCGGTGGAGTCCGCGCGCCGCGGAGCGCGGTTCGATCTCTCGCTGCTGGTTCAGGAGGCCGGCCGCGGCCTGGTGGCGGAGCTCGAATACGGCACCGACCTCTTCGACGCCCCCACGGCCCGGCGCCTCGCCGGCTCCTTCGAGCGGCTGCTGCGCGCCGTGGCGGCGGATCCGGCCCGCCCGCTCTCGCTCGCCTCTCTCTGGTCGGAGGCGGAGCGCTGGCAGGTGCTGGGGGAGTGGAACGACACCGCCCGCGCGCTGCCGGCCGCGGCTCCGGTCCACGTCTCGATCGCGGCCCAGGCCGCGCGTACGCCCGAGGCGGTGGCGGTGGTCGCGGCGGACGCCCAGGACGGCGCCGCGGAGCTCACCTACCGCGCTCTCGACGAGCTCGCCAACCGGATCGCCCACCACCTGCGGGCCTCGGGCGTGGGAGCGGAGTCCCTGGTCGGCCTCTGCCTCGACCGCTCTCCGGAGATGCTGGCCGCGCTGCTCGGCGTGCTCAAGGCCGGAGCGGCCTACGTGCCGCTCGATCCCACCTTCCCGCGGGAACGGCTGGCCCTGATGTGCGAGGACGCGCGGCTCTCCCTGTTGATCACCCGCGAGCCTCTGCTCGATCGCCTGCCGGCGGCGGGTATCCGCGCGGTCTGCCTGGACCGGGACGCCGCCGCCGTCGCCGCCCGTCCCGCCACCCGGCCAGCGGTCGCCTGTCCGCCGGAGTCGCTCGCCTATGTGCTCTACACCTCGGGCTCCACCGGCCGGCCCAAGGGTGTGGCCGTGCCGCACGGCGCGGTGGCGGGTTTCCTCGCCGCGATGGCCGAGCGTCCGGGGATCGCCGCCGGGGAGACTCTGCTGGCCGTCACCACGCTCTCCTTCGACATCGCGGTCCTCGAGCTGCTGCTGCCGCTGACGGTCGGCGCCCGCGTGGCGCTCGCCGGGAGCGAGACCGCGGTCGACGGCGCGCGCCTCGTCCGCGCTCTCGAGGGCGCCGGGGCGGGTGTCATGCAGGGGACGCCGGCGACCTGGCGGCTGCTCCTGGAGGCGGGTTGGCGGGGAGATCCGGGCTTCCGCATCCTGTGCGGCGGCGAGGCGCTCCCCGCCGATCTGGCGGCGGCGCTCCTCGATCGCGGCGGCGAGCTGTGGAACCTTTACGGTCCCACCGAGACCACCGTGTGGTCCGCCGTCCACCGGGTCGCTCCGCCGTCCGGCGGCGGGCCGGTCCCCATCGGCCGCCCGATCGCGAACACCGGGATCTACCTCCTGGATGCCTTCTCGTCGCCGGTGCCGGTCGGCGTGGCGGGGGAGCTGTTCATCGCGGGTGCCGGCGTGGCCCGCGGCTATCTCCACCGGCCGGACCTGACGGCCGAGCGCTTCGTGCCCGATCCGTTCGGCGCCTCCGGGAGCCGCCTCTACCGCGTGGGAGACCTGGCGCGCTGGCGGGCGGATGGGACGCTCGAATTCCTCGGCAGGGTCGACCATCAGGTAAAGATCCGCGGCTTCCGCATCGAGCTCGGGGAGGTCGAGGCGGCGCTCGCCCGTTATCCGGCGGTGGAGGAGGCGGTCGTCGCGGTGCGTGAGGGGAGCGTGGGGCAGCAGCGGCTGGTGGCCTGGGTCACCGGACCGGCTTCCCTCGACTCCGCCGCTCTGCGCGGGTTCCTGCGGGAGAGCCTGCCGGCCTACATGGTGCCGTCGGCCGTGGTCTGTCTCGCGGCCATGCCGCGAACGCCCAACGGCAAGGTGGACCGCCGGGCGCTGCCGGAGCCCGCGGCGGGGGAGACCAGGGTCTCCGCCGCCCCGCGCACGCCGGCCGAGGAGCTGGTGGCCGGGATCTGGGCGGAGGTGCTCGGGCTGGCGGGCGTGGGAGTGGAGGACGACTTCTTCGCCCTGGGCGGCCATTCCCTGCTCGCGACGCGGGTGATGTCCCGGCTGCGCGGGGTGCTGGGGGTCGAGCTGCCCCTGCGGGCGCTGTTCGAGACGCCGACGGTGGCCGGCCTGGCCGCGGCGGCGGAGCAGGCACGGCGAATGGAGAGGGGGGTCGCGGCGCCGCCGCTCGGGCGCGTGCAGCGACGGGGGGAGCCGGCGCCCTCGTACGCCCAGCAGCGGCTCTGGTTCCTGGACCAGCTCGAGCCGGACAGCCCGCTCTACAACCTGCCCACGGCGGTTCGCCTCGAAGGGGATCTGGACGTGCCCGCCCTGGAGGGCAGCCTGCGGGAGATCGTGCGCCGGCACGAGGTGCTGCGCACCCGCTTCCCCCTGCGCGCGGGCCGGCCGGTGCAGGAGATCGCCCCCGCGGTCGACCTGCGCCTGCCGGTCGTGGACCTGGAGGGGCTGGAGCCGCCGCGGCGTGAGGCGGCGGCGAGGGCGCTCGCCCGTGCCGAGGCGCTACGGCCCTTCGATCTCGCCCGGGGGCCGGTCTTCCGCGCCTGGCTGGTCCGTCTCGGCCGGCGCGAGCACGCCCTGCTCGCCACCCTGCACCACATCGCCAGCGACGGCTGGTCGACGGGCGTGCTGCGGCGCGAGCTCGGTCATCTCTACCAGGCTCTGGCCCGGGGAGGAGAGCCGTCCCTGCCCGAGCTGCCGCTCCAGTACGCGGACTACGCGGCGTGGCAGCGGAGCTGGCTCGACGCCGGCGGCCTGACCGTGGAGACGGAGTACTGGCGGCGGCGCCTGGCCGGCATGCCCGAGGTGCTGGAGCTGCCGGCGGACCGCCCGCGGCCGGCCGTCCGCAGCATCCGAGGCGCCGGGCACTCCTTTGTCCTGCCGGGCGCCCTGGCCGGGACGCTGCGGGCGCTCGGCCGGCGGGAAGGCGCGACGCTCTTCATGACGCTTCTTGCCGCCTTCCAGGCGCTGCTCGGCCGTTACTCCGGCGAGGACGTGGCGGTGGGCACGCCGGTAGCGGGGCGCAACCATCTGGAAATCGAGGAGCTGATCGGGCTTTTCGTCAACACGCTGGTGCTGCGGGTGAGCCTGGCCGGCGATCCAACGTTCCTGGAGGTGGTGGCGCGGGTCCGCGAGACGGTGCTGGAGGCCCACGAGCATCAGGAGCTCCCCTTCGACAAGCTGGTCGAGGAGCTGCAGCCGGAGCGGTCCCTCAGCCACGCGCCCCTGTTTCAAGTGATGTTCGTCCTCCAGCCCGCGGCGCCGGAGCCTGGCCTGCCGGGTCTCTCCACGCGGCCGCTGCTGGAGGGGAACGGGATCGAGACGGCGCGCTTCGACCTGGTGCTGGCTCTGACCGAGCGCGCCCACGGGCTGCTCGGCCTGTTCGACTACAGCCTGGACCTCTTCGAGCCGGTGACGGTGGCCCGTGTCGCGGGGCACCTCGCCAATCTCCTCGCCGGGGTGGCGGCCAATCCGCGGTGTCGCTTCTCCGAGCTGCCGCTGCTGAGCGCCGGGGAGCGCCGGCAGATCCTGGAGTGGAACGACACCGCGATGCCGGGGCGGCCACGTTTTTCCCTGCTGCACGAGGTCTTCGCGGACCGAGCGGCGCGCGACCCGGCCGCGGTGGCGCTGGTGCAGGGGGATCGGCGGCTGACCTACGGCGAGCTGGACCGCTGGTCGGACGCGGTCGCCCGGCGGCTGCGCGTCCTGGGGGTCGCCCCCGAGGTCCTGGTCGGACTGTGCACCGAGCGCTGTTTCGAAAGAGTGGCGGGGATGCTGGGCATCCTCAAGGCGGGCGGCGCGGTGCTGCCTCTCGACCCGGCGTACCCGGCCGAGCGGCTGGCCTTCATGCTGGACGACAGCGGCGCCCGCGCCGTCGTGACCCGGCCGCAGCTCCTCGGCACCCTGCCGGTCGGCGGCCGCGCGGTCCTGGTCCTGGACGGGATGGAGCCCGCGGACACGGCACCGGGCCGGCCGGACAGCGGCGCCCTGCCGCAGAGCCTGGCCTACATGATCTTCACCTCGGGCTCCTCCGGCACGCCGAAGGCGAGCGCCTTGACCCACGCCGGGCTCTGCAACTTCACAGAGACCGTGGTGGAGATCCTCGGCCAGGGCCCGGGCGACGTCGTCCTCCAGTTCGCGGCTCCGAGCTTCGACGCCTCGGTCGGCGAGACCTTCCTGGCCCTCGGCTCGGGGGCTGCCCTCTGCCTGGGCTCGGAGGAGTCCTTGCTGCCCGGCCTCGAGCTGACCGGCATGATGCGCGCTTCGGGGGTGACGGTGGCGGTCTTGACGCCGGCGGTGCTGGCGGCCTTGCCAGAGAGCGAGCTGCCGGACCTGCGCATCGTCGTCTCCGTGGGCGAGGCGTGCACGCCGGAGCTGCGCGACCTCTGGAGCGCCGGGCGGCGTTTCTTCAACGCCTACGGTCCCAGCGAGGCGACCATCTCGGTAACCTTCCAGCGGCTGGAGCCGGGCGGGCGGGTGGACTTCGGCCGCGCCATGGCCAACCTCTCCCTCTACCTGCTGGACAGCCGTGGGGCTCTGGTGCCGGTGGGAGTCGCCGGCGAGCTGTGCGTGGGGGGGGCCGGCCTCGCGCGGGGGTACTCGGGCCGGCCGGCGCTCACCGCCGAGAGGTTCGTGCCCCACCCGCTCGGCGTCGGCGAGCGCCTGTACCGCACCGGCGACCTGGCGCGCGCGCTGCCGGACGGCACGATGGAGTTCGTGGGCCGGGTCGACCACCAAGTGAAGGTGCGTGGATTCCGTGTCGAGCTCGGTGAGGTCGAGGCGGCGCTGGCACGCCATGAGGGGGTGCGCAACGCGGTGGTGCTGGTACGGCGCGACGGCTCCGGGTCGGCTTACCTGGCGGCCTATCTGACGTTCGAGGAGGGTCATGCGCCCGCGGTGGGCGACCTGCGGGCGTTTCTCTCCCTCAGCCTGCCGGAGCACATGGTCCCCTCGCGGTTCGTGCCCCTGGAGCGTTTGCCGCTGCTCGCCAACGGCAAGGTCGATCGCAAGGCCCTGCCGGCGCCGGAGACCGTGCGCCATGACGACCAGGACTACGCGCCGCCGCGCAATCCCGTGGAGGAGATCCTCGCCTCCATCTGGGCCGAAGCCCTGCGCCGCGACCGCGTGAGCGTGCACGACGATGTCTTCGCGCTCGGCGCGCACTCGCTGCTGATCACCCAGGTCGCTTCCCGCATCCGGCAGACTCTCCAGGTCGATCTCCCCCTGCGCAGCATGTTCCTGGCTCCCACGATCGCCGGTCTCGCGCTGCACGTCGAACAGGCCTTGACCGACGGCCGCCAGGCCGAGGTTCCGCCCATCCTGCCGGCGCGGCGGGACGGCGCCCTCCCGCTTTCCTTCGGCCAGGAGCGCATGTGGTTCCTGTATCAGCTGGAGCCCGCGAGCCCGGTCTACAACCTGCCTAGCCGCTTCCGCCAGACGGGGCCCCTCGACGTCGCCGTTCTGGCCGGGACCTTCAGCGCGATCGCGCGGCGTCACGAGGTCCTGCGGACGCGCTTCGCCGTCGAGGGCGGGGAGCTCGTGCAGCGGATCGATCCGCCCGGCCCGGTGCCGCTGCCCGTCGTCGACCTGGGCGGGCTGCCAGGCGCGGCCCGCGACGCGGAGGCGCGGCGGATCGCGGTCGCGGAGGCGCGCCGACCCTTCGATCTCGACCGCGAGCTCCCCTTCCGGGTCGTCGTCGTCCGGATCGCCGCGGAGGACCACGCCGTCCTGGCGACCATGCATCACGTCGTGAGCGACGGCTGGTCGGCCGGGATCCTGACCCGCGAGATGGTCACGCTCTACGGCCAGCTCTCCTGCGGCTTGCCGCCCGCCCTGCCGCCGCTCCCCGTCCAGTACGCCGACTACGCGGTCTGGCAGCGGCGCTGGATGGGCGGCGCATGGCTCGCGGCGGAGGTGAACCACTGGCGGCAAGCCCTCTCGGGGCTGCCGCAGTTGCTGGTGCTGCCGACCGACCGCCCGCGTCCGGCGGCGCAGACCTACCGCGGCGGCCTGCTTCCGTTCAGCCTGTCGGCGGGCCTGACCGCCGACATCGCCGCCGAGTGCCGCCGCCGGGGGATCACTCCGTTCATGCTGCTCCTCGCGGCTTTCCAGGCGCTGCTCGGGCGGTACTCGCGGGAGGAGGAGCTGCCGGTGGGAACTCCGATCGCCGGCCGTGACCACCTCGAGATCGAGGGGTTGATAGGCTTCTTCGTCAACACCCTGGTCATGCGCGGCGACCTGAAGGGGAACCCGAGCTTCACCGAGCTGCTGGAGCGCACGCGCGAGGTCACCCTGGCGGCCTACGCCCACCAGGCGGTCCCCTTCGAGATGCTGGTGGGCGAGCTGCAGCCGCAGCGCTCGCTGAGCCACTCTCCGCTGTTCCAGGTGATGCTCGCTTTTCAGGAATCCTTCACCACCCCCGAGGCACCGCAGGCGCTGGCCGGCCTGACCTCCGCCCCCTTCGAGACCGGCGCCGGGACCGGCATCGCCAAGGTGGACCTCACGCTGTTCGTAACCCTGACCGGGCGGTCGCTGCGCTGCGCTCTGGAGTACAGCTCCGACCTCTTCGACATCAGTACGGCCGGGCGTGTGACGGAGCACTTCGCGACCTTCCTTGGCGCCCTGGTCGCCGTCCCCGACCGCCGGCTCGGCGGCACGCCGCTGCTGTCGGCGGCAGAGCGCTGGCAGGCCCTGGGCGAGTGGAACGACAGTGCCGTCGAGATTCCGCTCGACCGCTGCTTCCAGCAGGAGCTCGAGGCGCAGGTGGCGCGCACGCCGCATGCCGTCGCGGTGGTCTCGGGCGCGGTCTCCCTGACCTACGACCAGCTCAACCAGCGGGCGAATCGCCTCGCCCGGTCGCTGGTGCGCGAGGGGGCCGGTCCCGAAACGGTGGTCGCCCTGCTGGCGCCGCGGAGCGCCGACTTCCTGGTCGCCGTGCTCGCCATCTTCAAGGCGGGCGCGGCCTATCTGCCGCTCGATCCCGAGCACCCGGCGCTGCGCTGGCGGCAGATCCTCGGCCAGAGCGGCAGCCGTCTGGTCCTTGCCGCCGGCGACTTCGCGGCGGCGCTCCCGGCGGCGGTCTCCGGCCTGGGGGAGGAGGAGCGCCCGCGCGTCCTCCATCTCGGCGAGATGATGGCCCGGCAGGAGGCAGAGAGCGACCTCGGCCCGCGCGCCACGCCGCGCAACCTGGCCTACGTCCTGTTCACCTCCGGTTCGACCGGCGCCCCCAAGGGGGCCATGCTCGAGCATCGCGGCATGCTCAACCACCTCTGGGCCAAGGTGGAGGACCTCGGGATCTCGGGGGCCGACCGCGTCGCCCAGACCGCCTCGCAGTGCTTCGACATCTCTGTCTGGCAGCTCCTCGCCCCCTTGCTCGTCGGCGGCCGGGTGCACATCGTCGATCCGGCCGTGAGCCTCGAGCCGGAGCGGCTGCTCGCGGAGATCCTCGCCGGGGAGGTCTCGATCTTCCAGACCGTCCCCTCGATGCTGCGCTCCATGCTGTACGACGCCGGGCTGCGCGAGCGCCGGCTCCCTGCCCTGCGCTGGATGGTCGCCACCGGCGAGGCGCTCCCTCCCGAGCTCGCGAGGGAGTGGCTGGAGCGCTTCCCGGAGGTGCCGCTGCTCAACGCCTACGGCCCCACGGAGTGCTCTGACGACGTGACCCACGGCTTCGTCACCGCGGTCGGTGCCATGGACGCCCAGGTTTCGATCGGACGTCCGCTCGCCAACACCGGGATCTACGTGCTGGACCGCGATCTGAAACCGGTTTCGATCGGGGTGGCGGGGGAGCTGTACGTCGGCGGGGCCGGGGTCGGCCGCGGGTACGTGGGCCGGCCAGACCTCACGGCGGATCGTTTCGTGCCCCATCCGTTCGGCACCTCGGGGGACCGCCTCTACCGGGTGGGTGACCTGGCGCGCTGGCGGGCGGACGGCACGCTGGATTTTCTCGGCCGCGTGGACTTCCAGGTCAAGGTGCGGGGCTTCCGTATCGAGCTGGGGGAGATCGAGGCCGCGCTCACCCGTCACCCCGCCGTCGCCGAGGCGGTGGCCGCGGTGCGCGAGAGCGCCGCGGACCCGGCGCGGCTGGTCGCCTGGGTGACCGCGGAGCCCGGGGCCTCTCTTGATCTCGTCGGGCTGCGCACCTTCCTGCAGGAGAGCCTGCCGGGGTACATGGTGCCCGCGGCTCTCGTGGTCCTGCCGGCCCTGCCGCTGACCCCCAACGGCAAGGTGGACCGGCGGGCGCTGCCCGATCCCGAGCCGGCCGACGTGGCGGCGGCGCCAGTGGCCCCGCGCACCCCCGCCGAGGAGCTGGTGGCGGAGATCTGGGCTGAGGTCCTGCGGCTCGAGAGCGTGGGGGTGGACGAGGACTTCTTCGCCCTCGGCGGCCACTCGCTCCTCGCCACGCGGGTGATGTCACGGCTGCGCCAGGCCTTCCGGGTCGACCTGCCGATGCGGGCCCTGTTCGAGACGCCGACGGTGGCGGGATTGGCCGCCGCCGCGGAGCGGGCGCGGTGCGCTGGCGAGGGGGTGCCGGAGATGCCGGCGCTCACCCGGGCGGCGCGAGAGGGGGACCTCCCCCTGTCCTACGCCCAGCAGCGGCTCTGGTTCCTCGACCAGCTCGAGCCGGGCGGCTCGCTCTACAACCTGCCTTTCTCGGCCTACCTGGAGGGGGCGCTGGACCTGCTCGCCCTGGAGAGGAGCCTGGAGGCGGTGGTGGCGCGGCACGAGGTGCTGCGGACGCGTTTCCCGGTGCGGGCCGGCGGTCCCGCGCAGGAGATCGATCCCGCGAGCGGCTGGCGGCTGAACGTCGTCGATCTGCGGAGCCTGGATCGGGAGGAGAGACGGCGCGAGCTGCGCGCCCTCGCCCAGGCAGAGGCGGAACGGCCGTTCGACCTCGCGCACGGGCCGGTGTTCCGGGCCTCGCTGCTCCGTCTGGCGGAAGGTGAGCACGTGCTCCTCGCCACGATGCACCACATCGCGAGCGACGGCTGGTCGACCGGCGTCCTCTGGCGGGATCTGAGCCGGTTCTATGCCGTCTTTTCCCAGGGAGGGGTGGCGGCGGCGGCGGAGCTCGCCGACCTGCCCGTGCAGTACGCCGACTACGCGGTCTGGCAGCGCGGGTGGCTGGAAAGCGGCGGCCTGGAAGCCGGGCTGGACTACTGGCGGCGCCGCCTGGCCGGCGCGCCGGAGGTTCTGGAGCTGCCCTGGGACCGCCCGCGGCCGGCGGTGCGCGGCCAGAACGGGGCGAGCCAACTCTTCGAGCTTCCCGGCTCTCTCCATGAGGAGCTGCGGAGCCTGGGCCGGCGGGAGGGCGCCACGCTCTTCATGTCGGTGCTCGCCGGTTTCCTCTCCCTGCTCGGCCGCTACGCCGGGGAGGACATGGTGGTCGGCACGCCGGTGGCGGGGCGGCAGCACCTGGAGCTGGAAAACCTGATCGGGTTCTTCGTCAACACCCTCGTGCTGCGGGTCGGTCTCGGAGCGGCGCCGTCGTTCATCGAGGTCCTGGAGCGGGGGAGGGAGGCGGTGCTGGAGGCCCACGAGCACCAGGAGCTGCCGTTCGACAAGCTGGTCGGGGAGCTCCAGCCGCAGCGCTCGCTCAGCTACTCGCCGCTGTTTCAGGTGATGTTCGTGCTGCAGCCGGCCGAGACCGAGGCTCCGGGCCTGCGCCTGCTCCAGGCGCGCCCCCTGCCCGACGAGATCCGGGTCGAGACGGCCCGCTTCGATCTGTCGCTGGTGATGACGGAGCGGGGGGGAATGCTCGGGGGTTTCCTCAATTTCAGCACGGATCTGTTCGATGGGACGACGGTGGCGCGCCTCGCGGGCCACTTACGATCCCTGCTCGAGAGCGCGGTGGCGAACCCCCGGAAACCTCTGGGCGAGCTGCCGCTGCTGTCCGCGGCCGAGCGGCACGCGCTGCTCACGGAGTGGAACGACAGCGCCAGTCCGGAGGCCGCCACGCTCTGCTTCCATGAGCTGTTCCGCCGTCAGGCGGCGCGGCGGCCGGAGGCGGTCGCGGCGCTGTTCGCCGGCGAGTCTCTGAGCTACGGCGAGGTCGAGGCGCGGTCGAATCGTCTGGCCCACCATCTGAGGCGCCTGGGCGTCGGGCCGGAGGTGAGGGTCGCCCTCTGCGTAGAGCGCTCGCCGGACTTCCTGGTGGGGATTCTCGGGATCCTCAAGGCTGGCGGCGCCTACGTGCCGCTCGACCCCGCCTATCCCGTGGAGCGGCTGGCCTGGATCCTGGGCGACGCGCTGAACGGGCTCGCGGTGCCCGTGATGCTGACGCACGAGGCGCTGGCGGACAGGCTCCGGGCGGCGGTGGACGCCTCACTGCCGCCGGGGCTGCGCACGGTCCTGCTGGACCGCGACGGAGGCTCGCTCGGCCGCGAGAGCGCCGGGGCCCTTGTCGGGGGCGCCGGCCTGGACAATCTCGCCTACGTGATCTACACCTCGGGCTCGACGGGTCTGCCCAAGGGCGTCGCGGGCACCCATCGCGGGCTGTCCAACCTCTGGGCCGAGCTCGCTTACCGGTTCGCCGCTCCGGGCGAACGAGTCTTCCAGTTCTTCTCGCCGTCGTTCGACGGGGCGCTCTGGGACGTGACCCTGGCGCTGGCGAGCGGAGCGACCCTCTGCTTCGAGCCGCGGGAGACGCTCCTGCCTTGGCCGCGGGATCTCGGCGTCAACACCGTCACTCTCCCCCCCTCGGCGCTCTCGGTCCTGTCGCCGGAGTCGCTGCCCGAGTTGCACACGGTCGTGGTCGCGGGCGAGGCCTGCCCGCCCGACCTGGCCCGCCGCTGGAGCCGGGGGCGGCGCTTCGTCAACGCCTACGGACCGACGGAAGCCACGATCTGCGCCAGCTACTCGCGGTTCCAGGGAGAAGGGGACCGTCTGCCCATCGGCCGGCCGGTCCACAACGTCCGCCTGCACGTTCTGGACGGCGCGATGGATCTCTCGCCTTTGGGAGTGGCCGGCGAGCTCTGCATCGGCGGGGCCGGCCTGACCCGCGGCTACCTCGGCCGGCCGGACCTGACCGCCGAGGCCTTTGTTCCCGATCCGCTGGCGGCGGCGCCCGGCGAGCGCCTCTACCGCACGGGTGACCTCGCCCGCTGGCTGCCCGACGGGGAGATCGAGTTCCTGGGCCGTGCCGATCACCAGGTGAAGGTACGCGGGTTCCGCATCGAGCTGGAGGAGATCGAGACGTTGCTGGCGCGGCACGAGCGGGTGCGCGAGACGGTGGTGATGGCGCGGCGGGACGCCGGCGGACCGGCGCGGCTGGTGGCCTACGTCGTGCCGCGGGAGGGCGCGGCGCCGGCGGCCGGAGAGCTGCGCTCGCTGCTCTCCCGCAGCCTGCCGGACTACATGGTGCCGGCGATCTTCGTGAACCTGGAGCGGCTGCCCCTGCTGCCCAATGGCAAGGTCGACCGCAAGGCCCTGCCACCCCCGCGGGAGGCGCAGCCGGAGTCGGGCTATGCCGCGCCGCGTACGCCGGTGGAGGAAACCCTCGCCACGCTCTGGGCCGAGATTCTCCGTCTCGATCGCGTGGGCGTGCACGACAACTTTTTCGAGCTCGGCGGCGACTCCATCCTGAGCCTCCAGATTGTAGCCCGGGCCAACGAGGCCGGCCTCTTCCTGACCCCGAAGCAGGTCTTTCAGCACCCGACCATCGCCGAGCTGGCGAACGAGGTACAAACGGCACCGGCGGTCCGGGCTGAGCAGGAGCGGGTGACCGGTCCCGTCCCCCTCACCCCGATCCAGCGTTGGTTCCTCGACGGCGGGTTGGTGGCGCCGGACCACTTCAACCAGGCGGTGATGCTCCAGGAGCGCGACCCCTTGGAGCCGGCGCTGGTGGAGCGTTCCTTCGCGGCGCTGGTGGATCACCACGATGCCCTGCGTATGCGCTTCGGCCGGGGCGAGGCCGGATGGTGGCAGACCGCGGGAGGTCCGGAAGCTGGGGCGTCGTTCGCCCGCGTCGATCTGTCCGCGCTTCCCGAGGCCTGCCGGGTGCCTGCTCTGGAGAGTGCGGCCGCCGCGGCGCAGGCGAGCCTCGACCTCGAGCGCGGACCGCTGGCGCGCGCCCTCTGGCTCGACCTCGGAGCCGCCTCGCCCGCCCGCCTGCTGCTGGTGATCCACCATCTGGTGGTGGACGGCGTGTCATGGCGTGTGCTGCTGGAGGATCTGGTGCGGGCCTACCGCCAGCTCGCGGCCGGGGAAGGGGTGCGCTTGCCGGCCAAGACGACATCGTTCAAGGAGTGGTCTGAGCGGCTGGCCGCCCATGCCCGTTCCATGGAGCTGGCCGCCGAGCGCGCCTACTGGCTCGCCATCCCCGTCGAGGCGCGGTCCGCCCTGCCCGCCGACTTCCCGGCCGGCGCGAACACCCAGGCCTCGGCACGGTCGCTGTCGGTCTCCCTCGATCCGGAGGAGACTCAAAGCCTGCTCCAGGAGGTTCCGGCCGCCTATCGCACCCAGATCAACGACGTCCTCCTCAGCGCGCTCGCAGAGGCGTTCGCGCAATGGACCGGCGAGCCTTCGCTGCTCGTCGAGCTGGAGGCGCACGGCCGCGAGGAGCTGTTCCCCGATGTCGACCTGTCGCGCACGGTGGGCTGGTTTACGGCCCAGTTTCCCGTGCGGCTGTCGCTATCTTCTCCGAGCGCTCCCGGCGCCTCCCTCAAGCGGGTCAAGGAGGAGCTGCGGGCGGTGCCACGGAAGGGCGTGGGCTACGGCCTCCTGTGCTGGATGGCGGGGGACCCCGAGTTGGCCCGGGCCGCAGCTCCCCAAGTGTCCTTCAACTACCTGGGCCAGCTCGACCAGGCGCTGCCGGAATCCTCGCTCTTCGCCCCCGCCGCTGAATCGGCGGGCCTCTCGATGGATCCGGGTGCGCGCCGGACCGTCGTCTTCGAGGTCGGCGCGAGCGTGAGCGGCGGGCGGCTGCGCGTCCATTGGGGGTACAGCGGGGAGCTGCACCGCGAGTCCACCGTGCGGGCGATGGCGGCCAGCTACCTGGCCGCCCTGCGCCGGATCCTTGAGCACTGCCGGTCGGCGGATGCGGGTGGCCTGACCCCCTCCGACGTGCCGCTGCTGCGCCTTGGCCAGGAAGAGCTGGACCGCCTCTTCCCGAGCCCGCGGTCGATCGAGGACGCCTATCCGCTGTCGCCCCTCCAGGAGGGAATGCTGCTCTGGGCGCTGGGCGCTCCCGATTCGGGGGTCTACGTCGAGCAGATGAGCCTCACCCTCGATGGCGACCTCGACAGCCGCATGCTGGAGCGCGCCTGCCGGGACATCGTGGCGCGCCACCCGATCCTGCGCACCTCTTTCCGCTGGGAAGGGCTGGCCCAGCCCATCCAGGTCGTGCACCGCCGGGCCGACCTGCCGCTGCACCGCCTGAGCTTGGAAGGGATTGCGCCGGAGGATCAGGCGCGCCGCCTCGGCGAGCTCCTCCGCGAGGACCGCCGCCGCGGCTTCGACCTCTCCCGCGCGCCCCTGCTGCGTGCCACCCTCGTGGAGATGGCGCCGGGCTCGCACCGGTTCATCTGGACGATGCACCACCTGGTCGGAGACGGCTGGTCGGCGCCGGTTCTCATGCGCGAGATGCTGACCCTCTACGAGGGCGCTCTCCAGGGGATCGGAATCGCTCTGGAGCCCGCCCGTCCGTTCCGCGACTACATCGAATGGGTCGCCAAGAAGGACCTCTCCGCCACTGAGGAGTTCTGGCGCCGCGAGCTCGCCGGCTTCACCTCGCCGACCTCGCTGGGGGCAGAACGTCTTTCCGGGCGGCAGCCCGGCTTCGGCGACGAGAGGCTTCGCCTGTCCCGTCAGGCGACCGCCTCCCTGGAGGCTCTGGCGCGCGGCCGCCAGCTCACCTTGAGCACGCTCGTCCAGAGTGCCTGGACCCTCCTCCTCTCCCGCTACAGCGGCGAGAGTGACGTGCTTTTCGGCGTCACGGTCTCGGGGCGGCCGGCCGCCCTGCGCGGAGCGGAAACCATGATCGGGCCCTTCATCAGCACGGTGCCTCTGCGGGTGAAAGTGCCGCGGGATGCCTCGCTCCTGAACTGGCTGGAGGAGTTGCAGCAGCGCGCCCTCGAGCGCCAGGCCCACGAGTACGGCTCCTTCGTGCAGAGCTGGTCGGAGGTGCCGATGGGTCTCCCGCTCTTCGAGACGCTGCTGGTGTTCGAGAACTATCCGCGCACGCCGGCCGCGGAAGTGGCGCGCCCCGCTCCGGCAGGTTCCGAACCGGCTCGGATCGCGGCGCACGACTTGCAGAGCTTGGTGCGCACCCGCTATGCGCTCAATGTCGTGGTCAACCCCGGGGCGGAGCTGCAGATCTACTTCTCCTACGACGGCTCTCGCCTCGAAGCGACGGCGGTCCGCCGCATGCAGGAGCACCTGCGCAACCTGTTGGCAGCGTTCGTGGCCGAGCCCTCGGCTGCGGTGGGGGCGTTTCCGTTGCTCGCCGAGGACGAGGTGCGGCAGTTGCTGGCGATTGGAAATGGACCCGGAGAGGCCGGCCGGCGGGCCGCGCTGATCCGCGATCTGGAGGCGTGGCGGCTGGCCCGCGGTTTGGACGGGCTGGCAGCCGCCGGCCCGGCTGGCGAGGTGCCCTTCTTCCATGTCCTCGGAGCGGACCTCCTCCCGGTTCCGGAGGGGCTCCCCGGCGAGATTCACCTGGAGGTGGCGGCGCCCGCGCCAGATCTCCCAGCCGCTCCATGGTCCCCGGCGCTGGCGCTCTTGCCGACCGGCATCTGGGCGCGCCGCCGGTCTCCAGGGGGCCTCGACCTCCTCGGCCCCTTGGGGGAGCGCCTCGTGATACACGGCCGCCCGGTCTGGCCGGGGGAGGTGGAAGCGGTGCTCGAGCGCCACCCGGCCGTCCGCGAGGCGGTGGTCTTGCTGGCGGAGGGGGGCGGTAGGCTCACCGCGCTGATCGTGTCCGAGAGCGCGGAAGCGCCCTCCGCGGCCGAACTGCGGCCGTTCCTGGAAGAGCTGCTGCCGCTTCACTTGGTGCCCCGCTCGTTCAGCCTCCTCGCCGATCCGCCGCGCATCGCCGGCGGCCGGGTGGACCGGACCGCGCTCCGCGGCGCTCCGGCGGCCGAGGGGGAGAGGCGCCTGTCGCAGATGGAGGAGCTCCTCCTCGGCCTGTACGGCGAGGTGCTGGGGATCGACTCCCTGCGCCCGGAGGACAGCTTCCTCGATCTGGGCGGCAACTCGCTGGTCGCCTCCCGCCTGGTTTCGCGCCTGCGCGCGGTGCTCGGCCTGGAGGTCTCGCTGCGGACCCTCTTCGAGGCTCCGAGCGTCGCCGAACTGGCTCGACGGATCGAGCAGGAGACGGGCCTCGGCGCGACCCTGCGGGCGCCGGCCCTCGATCCGGTGCCGCGCGACCGGCCGCTGCCGCTCTCCTTCGCCCAGCAGCGGCTCTGGTTTCTCGCCCAACTTGCGCCGGAGGACGTCTCCTACAACATCACCGCGCCGGTGAGGGTCACCGGCGAGCTGGACATCGCCGCCCTCGCGCTCGCCTTTTACGAAGTCGTGCGCCGTCACGAGTCGCTCCGCACCTCCTTCTCCGACGAGGAAGGGCGGCCGGCGCAGCTGATCTCGCCGCCGTCCGGGACACCGCTCCCGCTGCCGGTGGTGGATCTGCGAGGCCTGGCCGAGCCGGCGCGCGAGTTGGAGGCGCGGCGCCTCGTCGAGGCGGACGCCCTCACGCCGTTCGACCTGGCACGCGGGCCGCTGCTGCGTACCGCCCTCTTCCTCCTGGAGCGGGCCGAGAGCGTGCTGCTGTTCAGCACCCACCATATCGTGAGCGACGCTTGGTCGATGTCGGTCCTGGTGCGCGAGGTAGGGGTGCTTTACGAGGCGTTCTCGGCCGGGCGGCCTTCGCCGCTCAAGGACCTGCCGGTCCAGTACGCGGACTTCGCCTACTGGCAGCGGAGCTGGCTGAAAGGCGAGGTCCTCGATGCCCATCTTGAGTACTGGATCCGCCATCTGGGCGGCGAGCCCCAGACGCTCGAGCTGCCGGCCGACCGGCCGCGTCCGGAGCACCCCTCGGGCCGCGGCCGGCAGCGCCGGTTCCTGCTCCCCGCAGAGCTCTCTCAGGCCGTGGTGGAACTGGGCCGGCAGGAGGGCGCTACCACCTTCATGACCCTGCTCGCCGCGTTCGCCGTATTGCTCGGGCGCCTGTCCGGCCGCGGAGAAGTGGTCGTCGGCATGCCGATCGCCGGCCGCGACCGCTATGAGACCGAGGGGATGATCGGGTTCTTTATCAATGTCCTGCCGCTGCGCCTCGACCTGTCGCAGGGCCCGACCTTCCGCGCGCTGCTGCGGCAGGCACGCGAGGCGGCCCTGGGCGCCTTCGCCCACCAGGAGCTCCCCCTGGAGAAGCTGGTGGAGGCGCTGGGTATCGAGCGGAAGCAGGACCGTTCGCCCCTCTTCCAGGTGACCTTCGGCCTGCAGAACGCTCCCGAGGCGGACATCGAGCTGCCGGAGCTCCGCCTCTCCACGCTCGCCGTGGAGGACGAAACCATGCGTTTCGACCTCACCGTGTGGGTGCGGGAGACACGCCAGGGCCTGGGGGTCCAGTGGACCTTCAATACCGACCTGTTCGACCCCGCCACCATCGAGCGCATGCAGAGCCGTTTCGAGGCCGTGCTCGCCGGAGCGGTCGCTTCCCCAGAAACAGAGATCGACCGTCTGAACATGCTGAGCGCCGCCGAGCGGGAGGAGCAGGAGAGAACCGAGAGGCAGAGCGAGCAATCGAGGCTCGGACGGCTGATGAGCATGAAGCCGCGCCACATACGCGCGGGCGATCAACAGAGCTGACCAGAGAAGAGAGGACAGATTCGATGAGCAACCCGATCAGTGGATCCAACTTCAATGATTTCCGGTCCCGGCCCCGCAAGGCGGTGCGGCTGTCCCAGGAGGAGCTCGTCCGCACGCGCTACCTCGACGGCGACGCCGACCGTTTTCCCCTGGTGATGGAGCCGAATGCCGAGAGCATCAACCTGACTTCCTGGGCGGGGGCCAACCGTGCCTCTGTCGAGGAGCAGCTGCTGCGCCACGGCGTCATCCTGTTCCGCGGCTTCGGCGTGAGCTCGGCCGAACACTTCTACGAGGTCTCGAAGGCGCTCTATCCGGAGCTGCTCGACTATCGCGAGCGCGCCGCCCCGCGCAACGAGGTGAGCAGCAAGATCTACACCTCGACCGAGTTCCCGGCCGACCAGTACATCCCGCTCCATCACGAGATGTCCTACTCGCACAACTGGCCGACCAAGATCCTCTTCTATTGCGATCAGCCGGCTCGCAAGGGGGGCTGCACTCCGGTCGCCGACGACCGCAAGGTGATCGATCGCCTCGACCCCGAGATCAAGCGGCGGTTCCTGGAGAAGAAGGTGATGTACATCCGCAATTACGGCGAGGGCGTCGACCTCTCCTGGCGGGAGGCGTTCCAGACCGACGACCGCGCGGCGGTCGAGGAGTATTGCCAAAAGGCCGGTGCCACCGTGGAATGGCGGGACAAGGATCGGCTCCGCACCCGCTCGGTGCGCCAGGTGATGGTCCAGCACCCGCGCACCGGCGAGACGATCTGGTTCAACCACGCTCACATGTTCCACGTCTCCAACCTGCAGCCGGCGGTTCGCGAGTCGCTGCTCTCCGAGTTCGCTCCGGATGAGCTGCCCCGCAACGCCTTCTACGGCGACGGCACGCCGATCGACGATGCCGTCCTGGAGCACATTCGTCAGGTTTATCAGGACACGGCGGTGAGCTTTCCGTGGGAGAAGGGGGACGTCCTTCTCGTCGACAACATCCTGGCGTCGCACGGCCGCGAGCCGTTCGAGGGCCCCCGTACCGTCCTCGTGGCGATGGCGGATCTGCACACCCATCCCGGCCTTTGACGACGCCGGATCTCAAGTGAGCTAGGAGCACGCGTGCCGCAGCAAGTGATCGAAGGTTTCCGCCTCTCCCCCCAGCAGCAGCGTCTGTGGCCGCTGCGGGATGGACATGTCGTCGGCAAGGCCCAGTGCGCTCTGGCGCTGGAGGGGGATCTCCACGTACAGGCGCTGGAGCGGGCGCTGCTCCGGGTCGTCTCCCGGCACGAGATCCTGCGGACCCGCTTCGAGCGGCTCCCCGGAATGGAGGTACCGATCCAGGTCATCTCCGGCGAGCCGCTGCTCGCTTTCCGCGAGGTCGAGCTCGACGCCGTTCCCGAGGACGCCGCGCTGGCGACTCTTCTGGAGCGCGAGCGCGGCCTGCCGGTCCACCTCGGGGGCCGTGACGGTGAACCCTCTCTCCACTGCGCCCTGGCCACGCTCGCGGGGGAGCGGCGGCTGCTGGTGATCACGCTGCCGGTGCTCCTCGCCGACTCCCGCAGCCTGGACAATCTGGCCGCCGAGGTCGTGCGAGCCTACGCAGCCGAGGTCCAGGGCGGCGAGTTGCCGGACGAGCCGCTACAGTACGTGCAGTTCTCGGAGTGGCAGAACGAGATCCTGGAGGATGCAGAGGCCCGGGAGGCCCAGGAGTTCTGGGACCAGCAGGGAATCGAGGTCCTGGACGGCCAGGCAGCCCTCAGCTCCGCACCCCTCGTGCGTCTGGCTTTCGCCTCGCCGCCCGGGGCCGCGCGCGAGGGGGGGCGAGTGGCTCGCGAGCACGGCGCCTCCCTGGAGGCCTTCCTCCTCACCTGCTGGGGCTCTCTCCTGGCCCACCTGGCGGGCGTCCAGGAGATCACCCTCGACGTGCTGTTCGACGGTCGAAAGTTCGCCGAGCTCGCGGGGGCTCTGGGCCCCCTGGGCCGCTTCCTCCCCCTCGGCCTGCGCGGCTTCGACGGCCGGCCCTTCACCCGCGCCTTGGGCCGTGTGGGGAGCCTGATCGCGGAGGCGGCCAAGCGGCAGGAGCTCTGCCGCGAGACCGCGGTGGAGAGGCGCGCCCTCGCCTTCGCCTTCGAGGAGGCCCCCGCCGAGCTGGAAAGCGGCGGCGGCGTGCGCTTTTCGGTCGTCGACAAGCTCTGGGCCGGTGGTGGTCCGGCGCTCACGCTCTGGGCGCGGCGGCGCGGCGACGATCTCGCGCTGGAGCTCCTGGCCGACTCCGCGGCCCATGATATGGAGGCGCTACGGCTCCTCGCGGAGCGGTTCCTCACCCTCCTCGGGAGTGCGCTGGGTGCCCCCGGCAAGCCAATCGACGAGCTGGATCTACTCGGCCCGGACGAACTCGCTCGGCTCGCTTCCTGGAGCCTGCGGCCGGCGCCGCCGCCGGCCGAGCCGCTGCCGGCGCGGAGCTTCGCCGCCCAGGCCGCCCGCACCCCGGAGGCGCTTGCCGTCGTCGCCGGCGCCGAGAGGTTGACATTCCGGGAGCTGGCGGAGCGGGCCGACGCGCTGGCCCGCTGCCTGCGCCGGCTCGGCGTGGGGCCGGAGTCCCGGGTGGTTCTCTACCTCGATCGCTCGGTGGAGGCCATCGTCGCCCTGCTGGCGGTGCTCGAGGCCGGTGGGGCCTATGTGCCGATCGATCCGGGGCAGACGGGGGAGCGTCTGGCCTGGATGCTCGCCGACTCCGGCGCGGTTGCGGTGCTGACCCGGACCGCGATGGTGGCGTCCCTCCCTGCCGGCGCCCTGCCTCTCGTACTGGTCGACACCCTGGAGGAAGCCGGCGCGGCTCTCCCCTCAAGCCCCGGCGCGGCGAGCCCGCGGAGCTGCGCCTACGTCATCTACACCTCCGGGTCGACCGGGACCCCCAAGGGCGCGTTCATCGAAAGCCGCTCCGTGGCCTGTCTCTCCGAGGCGCTCGCCGCGGCGGTGTATGCGGACTTCGAGGACGGTTCGGCACTCCGCGTCGCCGTCAACGCCCCGCTCTCCTTCGATGCCTCGGTCAAGCAGGTGATCCAGCTCCTGCGGGGTCATTCGTTGTGGGTCGTCCCCGAGGAGGTGCGGGGGGACGGCGAGGCCCTCCTCGCCTGGCTAGGGGAGAACCGGATCGACGTCGCGGATTGCACCCCCTCGCACCTGCGCCTGCTTCTGGCCGCCGGTCTTGCCGGCGGCCAGTCACCCTTCCCGCGCGTCCTCCTGGTAGGCGGGGAGGCGATCCGGCCGGATCTCTGGGCCGAGCTCGCGGCGGACACCGGGCGGCGCTACTACAACGTGTACGGCCCCACCGAGTGCACGGTCGACGCCACGGCCTGCCGGGTGGAGGCGGGTACCGCGCCGAACATCGGCCGTTGCCTTCCTGGCGTCGGGGTCCATGTTCTGGACGAGCGGCTGCGCCCGGTGCCTCTCGGCGTGGCCGGGGAGCTCTGCCTGGGAGGGCTCCAGCTCTCCCGTGGCTATCTAGGGCATCCTGAACTGACGGCGGAAAAATTTATGCCGCATCCGTTCACCGCCGAGCCCGGCCAGCGTCTCTACCGGACCGGGGACCGGGTGCGCTTCCTCGCCGAGGGGCGCCTCGAGTTCCTCGGCCGTCTCGACCGCCAGGTCAAGGTCCGCGGGGTGCGCATCGAGCCCGGCGAGATCGAGGCTACGTTGCGGGAGAGCCCTCTGGTGCGCGACGCCCTGGTCGTCCTCCGCGAGGACCATCCGGGAGACCAGCGGCTGGTCGCCTACGTCCTGCCCGGACGGCAGGGCGCCGCTCCGGCCGGGCGACCGCGCTACGAGCTGCCCAACGGCATGACGATCCTGCATCAGAACCGCAACGAGACCGACTACCTCTACGAAGAGATCTTCGACAAGCGTTGCTATCTCCAGCACGGATTGCGGCTGCCGGACGACGCCTGCATCCTCGACGTCGGGGCCAATATCGGCATGTTCACCCTCTTCGTCCACCAGGAGTGCGCGCGCCCCCGCGTCTTCGCTTTTGAGCCGGTGCCGGCCATCTTCGAATCGCTCCGCGCCAACTGCGAGCTGTACGCCCCGGGGACCAGGCTCTTCCCGTATGGCCTCTCCGACGGCGAACGGGAAGAGGCGTTTACCTTCTATCCCCGCTACACCATGATGTCCGGCCAGAGCCGGCACGCCCGTCCCGAGTCCGAGACCGAAGTCGTCAAACGCTACCTGGAAAACCTCCGCGAGGAGGGGAGCCAGGATGCCGAGATTCTGCTCGAAGAGGCCAACGATCTCCTCGCCGGACGTTTTCAGGGGGACGACGTGACGGCCCGCCTGCGCCGCCTCTCCGACGTGCTGCGGGAAGAGAAGATCGCGCGGGTCGACCTCCTCAAGGTGGATGTGCAGCGGGCCGAGCTCGAGGTACTGCAGGGGCTCGACGAGGGGGACTGGGCGGCGGTCGACCAGGTCGCGATGGAGGTCCACGATGCCCCCGGCACCGAGAGCGAGGGGCGGGTGGCGGAGGTGCTCGCGCTCCTCGACCGGCGCGGATTTCGGGCGGTGGCCGAGCAGGATGAGCTGCTCCGCGGCACGGATCGCCACAACGTCTATGCCGTCTCTCTCCGCCTGCCGGCCGGGGCGGTGGCCGAGCCCCGGATCGCCACTCCGCGGTCACAGCCGCCGGCGGAAACGGTTCCTCTGGCCAGCGCCGACCTGCGCCAGTTCCTGCGCTCTCGGCTCCCGGACAACATGGTACCGACCGCTTTCGTCTGGCTCGACGAGATCCCGCTCACCCGCAACGGCAAGGTCGACCTGGCCGCCCTCCCCCTGCCGGAGGACGTCGCTCCGGCCCGCGAGGCGGCGCCGCCTCGCACGCCCTTCGAAGAGGTGCTGGTGGGGATCTGGTCCGAGGTCCTGGGGGTGGACAGGGTGGGGATCGACGAGAGCTTCTTCGAGCTCGGTGGCCACTCCCTGCTCGCCACGCAAGTCATGTCCCGGGCGCGCTCCGCCTTCCAGGTCGAGCTGCCGCTGCGCGCGCTGTTCGAGGAGCCGACGGTGGAGGGGCTCGCCGCCCGGATCGAGAGCGTCGTGCGCGCCGGTCATGGGCTGGAGGCGCCGCCCATCCTGCCGGTGTCGCGCGACGGCGACCTGCCGCTCTCCTTCGCCCAGCAGCGGTTCTGGTTTCTCCACCAGGTAGAGCCGGACAGCCCGGCCTACAACAGCCCGAAGGCTGTCCGCCTCGCCGGCCGCCTCGATGCCGCCGTTCTGGAACGGACGCTCGGGGAGGTGCTGCGCCGTCACGAGGTTCTGCGGACCACCTTTCCGACGGCGGACGGCGGCCCCCGCCAGCGGATCGCCCCGGTGTCCCCCTTCCATCTGCCCCGGATCGACCTGACGGGGCTGGCGGACTCGCCGCGGGAGACCGTCAGCCTCGGCCTGATGACGGAGGAGGCGCGGCGGCCGTTCGACCTCGCCCGTGGGCCGCTGCTGCGGGCCCATCTCCTGCGCCTCGGGGAGGAAGAGCATGTGATCCTCCTTACCATGCATCACATCGTGAGCGACGCCTGGTCTCTCGGCGTGCTGGTGCGCGAGGTCGCGACTCTCTACGCCGCCTTCCTGGCGGGGCTCCCCTCGCCGCTTCCGGAGCTGCCCGTGCAGTACGCCGACATTTCGTTCTGGCAGCGGCACTGGCTGGCGGGCGAGGTTCTGGAGCGGGAGCTCGCCTTCTGGCGGCGGCAACTCGGGAGTGAGCCGCCGGTGCTGGACCTCCCCACCGACCGCCCGCGCCCGGCGGCGCCGACTTTCCGGGGCGGCCGCGAGAGCTTCCGCCTCGCGCCGGAGGTCTCGGCGCGTCTCCAGGAGCTCAGCCGGGGCGAGGGGGCGACCCTGTTCATGACGCTCCTCGCCGGCTTCCAGGCGCTCCTCGCTCGCTACAGCGGTCAGGATCGCGTGCTGGTTGGCGTGCCCATTGCCGGCCGCAACCGGCGCGAGACTGAGGATCTGATCGGCTGCTTCCTCAACATGCTCGTAATGGGGGCCGATCTGTCGGGACGCCCCAGCTTCCGCGAGCTGGTGGGCCGCGTGCGCCGTTTTGCCCTGGACGCCTATACGCATCAGGATCTGCCGTTCGAGAAGCTGGTCGAGGACTTGGCCCCGGAGCGCGGCGCCGGCCGCTCGCCCATCTTCCAGGTCGCCTTCGGCCTGCAGAACGCGCCGCGGGAGGTCTTCGACCTCCCTGGTCTGAAACTGCAACCGGTCGGCGCCCAGCTCGAGAGCTCTCGCTACGACCTCACGCTCTGGCTCTACGAGGGTCGCGAGTCGCTGGGGTTGAGCTGGACCTACAACGCGGACCTGTTCGAGGCCGCCACCATCGCGCGCATGCAGGGTCATCTCGAGACCCTCCTGCGCGAGGCCTCGGCACGGCCGGACGAACCGCTCGACGCTCTCAGGGTCCTCACCGACGAGGAAGAGGCCGAGCTCGAACGGCATCGGCGAGCTCTCAAAGACTCGAATCGGAAACGGTTCCTGGCGGTGAGGTCCCGCGCCGGGGCTGGAACGGGAGCGCCGCGATGACGGCCGCGGATCTCGCCTCCGCCGGTGTCCTCGAAGGGTTTCCCCTGGCGCCCCAGCAGCGCCGGATCTGGCAGCTCCAGCGTAGCGGTCCGACACTGGCCTGCCAGTGCGCTCTCCTCGCCCGGGGTGATCTCGCCTCCGATGCCCTCGGACTCGCGGTACGGCGCGTGGTGGCGCGTCACGAGATCCTGCGCACCCGCTATGCCTGCCTGCCCGGGATGGAGATGCCGATTCAGGTGCTGGCCGAAGAGGTCCCGGACGCCTTCCGGGCGCTCGGCCCCGACCACCCCGCGGCCGCCACGGCGGACCCGGCCGAGGCGATCGAATGGCTGTTGCGCGAGGACCGCGCCCGTCTGGGGGTCGGTGGGGCGGGACCGCAGGCGCTCTTCTCTCTCCTGCCGCTCACCGGGCTCGGCTGGGTGCTCGCGGTCAGCGTCTCCTCTCTCAGCGCGGACGAGTGGTCGCTGCGCAGCCTCATCCACCAGGTCCTGTCTGGCCTCGCCGGGGAGGAACCGGCGGAGGAGCCGGTGCAGTACACGCAGTTCTCCGAGTGGCAGAACGATCTGCAGACCGCCAGCGATGGCGAGGCGGGGAGGAGCCACTGGCGCGACCCCAAGCTCGCCGAGCTCGCCGACCTGCGCCTCCCCTCCGAGGCCGCGGAGGGGGGTAGGTTCCTCCCGGCGGCGGTGCTGGTCGCCCTCCCCGCCGGGCTCACCGGCCGCCTGGAGGCCGCCGCCCGCCGTTTCGACGTCCACGTCTCGTCCTGCCTGCTGGCGGCCTGGTATCACGTTCTGGCCCGCGCCGCCGGGCGCCAGCAGATCGCCCTCGCGGTCCTCAGCGGCGGCCGCCCCTACGAGGAGATGCACGAGGCCTTGGGCCTCTACGCGCGGTGGCCCCTGGCCCTCATCCGCGGCGAGGCCCGCCTCGGCTTCGACGCTCTCGTCAAGGAGGCCTGGCAGGCGGTGGTCGGCGCCGAGGAGTGGCAGGAGTACTTTTCGTGGGAGCTGGTGGCGGAGGGCGCGGGCGTGGCCGCCGAGTCCCTGGCTCCATTCGCTTTTTCCTGGAACGAGTGGCCCGCCGAGTGGCCGGCCCCGGGAGGCACCGTCTTCTCCCTGGCCCGGCTCTGGACGGTGACGGAGCGCTTCAGGATGGAGCTCGCGGCCGCCCGGGTCGGGGGGGACCTGTCGCTGGAGCTCCGCTATGACGCCGCGCTCTTCCCGGCTGCTGAGGCCCATCTGCTGGCGGCCCGCTTCGTCGCGTTGCTGGCGGGCGCGCTCGCCGAGCCCGAGGCCCGGCTGATCGACCTCGATGTTCTGAGCGCGGTGGAGCGGCACCAACTCCTGGTGGAGTGGAACGACACGCGGAGCGGGCTCCGCGAAGGCGACACTCTCTCCGGGCGCTTCCGTGCGCAGGTGGCGCGGACGCCGGAAGGCGAAGCGGTCGCCTTCCAGGGTGAGGGCCTGACGTTCCGCGAGGTCGAAGAGCGCGCCTCCCGCCTCGCCCGGCACCTCCGGTCGCTCGGGGCCGCGCCCGGTGAGAGGGTCGTGCTCTGTCTGGACCGATCGCTGGAGATGGTCGTAGGGGTCGCCGGTATCCTCGAGAGCGGTGCCGCCTTCGTCCCGGTGGACCCCGCCCAGCCGGTGGAGCGTCTGGCCCTCCTCCTTGAAGAGGCGGGAGCTGGGATCGCGGTCACCGAGGAACGCTTGCGCGGAATTTTCGCGGCACGGGGCCTTGCCGTGATCTGTCCAGCGGATGTGCACCTCCAAGAGGGGGCGGCGGCAGTTTTCCCGCCGTCGGAGGAGGCTTCGCCGGGCGACCTCGCCTACGTCATCTTCACCTCCGGCTCCACGGGCCGCCCCAAGGGGGTGGCTGTCGAGCATCGCTCGGTGGTCAACCTGCTGGAGGCGCTGGAGGCGGCGATCTATCGTGGCCGCCCCGGCCTGCGCGTCGGCATCAACGCGCCCCTCTCCTTTGACGCCGCGATCAAGCAACTCGTCCAGCTCCTGCGCGGGCGGACCCTCTGCCCGATCCCGGAGGAGATCCGTCTCGACGGGCAGTCCCTTCTCGACTATCTGGAGAGCCATCGCGTCGATGTCTTCGACTGTACGCCGTCGCAACTCCGCCTCCTTCTCGCGGCCGGGTTGCAGGAGCGGGAATTCCCGTCTCTGGTGCTGGTGGGGGGCGAAGCGGTCGATCCGGCGCTCTGGGCAGAGGTCGCTGCGGACGAGCGGCGTGTCTACTTCAACGTCTACGGCCCCACCGAGTGCACGGTGGATGTCTCCGTGCAGCGCATCGGTGGCGCCCTGTCGATCGGGGGGCCGCTGTCCAATGTGCGCACCTACGTGCTCGACGAGCAGGCCCGGCCGGTGCCTCCGGGCTCATCCGGAGAGCTGCACGTGGGCGGAGCCGGCGTCGCCCGCGGCTACCTGGCGGGCCCGGTGCCAACCGCGGAGAGGTTCGTGCCCGATTCCTTTGGCTGCACGCCTGGCAGCCGGCTTTATCGCACTGGCGACCAGGTGCGCTGGCGCTGGGACGGGCGCCTCGAGTTTCTCGGCCGCATCGATCACCAGGTCAAGATCCGTGGCCAGCGCATCGAGCCTGGCGAGATCGCCGCCGTCCTCGATCTTCATCCCGGCATCCGCGAGGCGGTGGTGGTGGCCCGCGAGGACCGGCCCGGCAACCTGCGTCTGGTCGCCTACCTGGTGCCCCGGTTCCGTGAAGGCAGCGCGCGGGGTGGGGAGCGGCGACACCGTCTTCCCAACGGTCTGCTGGTCGCGCACCAGAACCGCAACGAGACCGAATACCTCTACCGGGAGATCTTCGAGCAGCGCTGCTATACCCGCCGGGGGATCCGCCTCGGCGAGGCGCCGGTGGTCTTCGACGTCGGCGCCAACATCGGCATGTTCACTCTCTTTGTGGGCCTCCATCGCCCTGGCGCGCGGATCTACGCCTTCGAGCCGCTGCCGTCCATCTTCGGCAATCTGAAGGACAACGCTGGCGGCCCCAGGGTGAGCTTGCTGCCGTTCGGCCTTTCCGATCGCGAGAGATCCGAGGCGTTCACCTACTACCCGAACTACTCGATGATGTCGGGCCAGAGCGCCTTCGCCGACGCCGCCTCCGAGCAGGAGGTCATCAGGCGCTACCTGGAGAACGACCGCGAGCGGGGCTCCGCCGAGGCGGCGGCGCTCCTCGAGCAGGCCGACGACCTTCTTGCCGGCCGCTTCCTGAGCAAGACCCAGGACGTGAACCTTCGTCGCCTCTCTGACGTTATCAAGGAGCAGGGGGTCGAGCGCATCGACCTGCTCAAGATCGACGTACAGCGGGCGGAGCTGGATGTTCTGCGCGGCATCGATGAAGTGGACTGGGCAAAGATCCGGCAGGTGGTCATGGAGGTTCATGACGCGGTGGGCGAGCCCACCGAGGGACGGCTGCGGGAGATCACCGGACTGCTGGGCCAGCAAGGGTTTATGGTGGAAATAGAACAGGACGAGCTGCTGACGGGCACTGACCGTTACAACCTCTTCGCGATGCGAAGCGGCGCGGCCGTCGACGGCTGGGAGATCGAGGAGGGTGAAGCGGAGGTCTCCGCGGCGGTGAGCGAGGAACTGGACCCCCGCTCCTTGCGCGACTATCTGCTGTCCCGGCTGCCCGAGGCGATGATCCCGGCGGCCTTCGTGTTGCTGCATCAGTTGCCTGTCACCTCCCGTGGCAAGGTGGATCGCGCGGCCCTGCCGCCCCCCGAAGAAGCGGAACGGATCGGTGGAGTAGACGAGGTCGAGCCCCCGCGCACTCCCTTCGAGGAGATGATGATCGGCGTCTGGCGCGAGGTTCTTGGGCTCGAGCAGATAGGGCGGGACGGAAACTTTTTCGATCTCGGCGGCCATTCTCTCCTCGCCACCCAACTGATGTCGCGGGTGCGTGCCCAGTTCCGGGTGGAAGTCCCCCTACGGGTGCTTTTTGAGAGTCCCACGGTCGCCGCGCTGGCGTTGCGCGTCGAAGCGGCGATCCAGGGAGGCGAGGGAGATGGGAACGCGCCACCTCCCATGGTGCCGGTGCCCCGCGACCGGCCGCTACGGCTCTCCTTCGCCCAGCAGCGGCTGTGGCTCTTGTATCAGCTCGATCCGGCGAGCCCGGCCTACAACTGCCCGCAGCCGTTCGCGGTCTCTGGTGTGCTGGAGGTCTCGACCTTCGCTGAGGCGCTTTCGGAGGTGGTTCGCCGTCACGAGGTGCTGCGCACGCGGTTTCCGTCGGTGGACGGCGAGGCGCGGCAGATCGTGATGCCGATGGTGCCGGTGGCGGTGCCGGTGGTCGATCTCGCGGGCCTTCCGGAGGAGGCGTGGCAGGCGGCCGTGCGGCGGCTGGCGCGAGAGGACGCCCGGGCGCCGTTCGACCTGGAGCACGGTCCGCTCGTGCGCTGCACGGTGCTGCGCCGGAGCGAGGAGGAGCACGTCGTTCTGCTGGCCATGCACCACGTGGTCAGCGACGCCTGGTCGGTGGGCATTCTGATCCGCGAGCTGTCGGCCCTGTACGGAGCCTTCCGTCGTGGGGACCGATCGCCGCTGGCCGATCTCGCTATTCAGTACGGGGACTTCGCGCAGTGGCAGCGGAGCTGGCTGGAAGGGGAGGTCCTGGAGGCGCAACTGCGCTTCTGGACCTCGCGCCTCTCCGGGACAGAGAGCCGGCTGAGCCTGCCGCTGGACCATGCGCGGACGCCGCAAGTGGGGCATCGGGGGGCGCAGCGCCCCGTCCTCCTCTCGCCGGCAAGGGCGGAGGAGCTGCAGGGGCTGGCCCGTGGCCACGGCGTGACGCTGTTCATGCTCCTGCTGGCGGCTCTGCAGAGCCTGCTTTCGCGGTACGGCGGTGGAGGAGAGGTGAGGGTTGGCACGCCGATCGCGGGCCGCAACCGGATCGAGACGGAGCCCTTGATCGGGTTTTTCGTCAATACCCTGGTGCTGCCGTCTCGATTGGGAGACGATCCGGTGTTTTCCGAGTTGCTGGAGCGAACGCGGGAGGAGACTCTGTCGGCTTACGCCCATCAGGACCTGCCGTTCGAGAAGCTGGTCGAGGAGATCGCTCCACAGCGCGATCTCGATCGCACGCCGCTGTTCGATGTCCTTTTTGCCCTGCAAAATGTGACGCTGCCCACGGTGCAACTGCCGGAGCTCGCCATTGCCCCGCTGCATGGGGAGGGGAGCGCGGCGAAGTTCGATCTGTCGCTCTCCCTGGGTGCGGGGGAGCGGGGGCTCGGGGGCGGGTTCGAGTACGACCCAGCGCTGTTCGACGCAGTCACGGTGGAGCGGCTGTCGGTACATTTTGCGTCGCTGCTGCGGGCGGTGGTGGCGGCGCCGGGGGGGCGTCTGTCGGAGCTGCCGCTGCTGGGGGAACCCGAACGGCAGGCGCTGATCTGGGAGTGGAACGACACGGTGGCGCCTGCTGCCGAGCCGGCCTGTCTGCAGAATCTGGTGGCGGCGCAGGTGTCGCGCACTCCCGCCGCGGTGGCGGTGGTGGGGCCGGACGAGACCCTGACCTATGGCGAGCTCGACCGGCGGGCGGAGCTGCTGAGCCGCCGTCTGCGGGCGCTGGGGATCGGTCCGGAGTGTTGCGTCGGGGTGCTTCTGGAGCGCACGGCGGAGCTGGTCGTGGCCCTTCTGGCGGTGCTCAAGTCGGGCGGGGCCTACGTTCCGCTCGATGCCGCCTATCCGCAGTCCCGGCTCGCCTTCATCCTGCGCGACTCGGGGGCCGCGGCGCTGATCACCCGGGGAGATCTGCTGGCCTCGCTGGGCACGGTCCCGGAGGGCGTCCATCCCGTGCTCCTGGCGGCGGGCTGGCAGAGCGAGCCCGCGATGGAGCTGCCTTCGGACGTGGCCGCGCCGGCCGGTCCGGGCAACCTGGCCTATCTGATCTACACCTCGGGCTCGACCGGAGTGCCCAAGGCGGTGGCCTTGGAGCACCGGAGCGCGGTGGCCTTCGTGCGTTGGGCGTGGGAGGTCTTCTCGCCGGAGGATCTGGCCGGCGTGCTGGCGTCGACCTCGATCGGCTTCGACATGTCGGTCTTCGAGCTGTTCGTGCCGCTGTCGCGGGGGGGCAAGGTGCTCGTCGCGGCCAACGTGCTGGAGCTGCCGCGGCTGCCCGCCGTCGGCGAGGTGACGCTGGTCAACACGGTGCCCTCGGCGATGGCGGAGCTGCTGGCCGGCGGTGCGTTGCCGGCCTCGGTGCGCACGGTCAATCTCGGCGGCGAGCCGCTGCCGCGCGCCCTGGCCGACGCGGTGCACGCTCAGGGTCCCTTGCGCCTGTACAACCTCTACGGCCCGTCGGAGGACACGACCTTCTCGACGATCGCGGCGATCGCGGGTCAGGGGAGCGGGCCGTCGTCGATCGGCCGTCCGGTCGCCGGCACGCAGGTGTACCTGCTCGGCGCGGATCGTCGCCTGGTGCCGCTGGGTGCTCCGGGCGAGCTCTACCTGGGTGGGGAAGGGCTGGGCCGCGGCTATTTCGGCCGTCCGGACCGGACCGCCGAGTCGTTCGTGCCGAACCCGTTCGCCGCTCTGGCGGGCGGTGCGGGCTCGCGTCTTTACCGCACAGGGGACCTGGCGCGTTTCCGCGCGGACGGAGAGCTGGAGTATCTGGGCCGGATCGACCAGCAGGTCAAGGTGCGGGGCTTCCGCATCGAGCCCGGGGAGATCGAGAGCGTGCTGGAGTCTCATCCGGGGGTCCGCCAGGCCGCGGTGGTGGCGTGGACGGACGGGAGCGGGGACCGTCGTCTGGTGGCCTACGTGGTCCCATCGGGTGAGGAGGTCCCGGCTCAGGAGCTGCGGGAGTACCTGCGCGGCCGGTTGCCGGAGCCCATGGTCCCGGCGTTCCTGGTGGCGCTGGCGTCGTTGCCGCGCACGGCGAGCGGCAAGATCGATCGCGGCTCGCTGCCGTCGCCGGATCTGGCGTCGGGCTCCGCGGAGCGGTCGACGGTGGCGCCGCGCAGCCTGCTGGAGCTGGAGCTGGTGGGGATCTGGGAGGAGCTGCTGGGAGTTTCGGGTCTAGGGGTCACGGACGACTTCTTCGAGCTCGGCGGCCACTCGCTGCTGGCGACGCGGCTGATGTCGCGGGTGCGCGAGCGGTTCGGAGCGGACCTGCCGTTGCGGGTGCTGTTCGAGAACCCCACGGTCGCCACGCTGGCTGAGCGGGTGGACACGACACTACAGGGGGGCGAGGCGGTCAGCGCTCCGCCGCTCGTTCCCGTGCCGCGCGACAAGCCGTTGCGGCTCTCCTTCGCTCAGCAGCGTCTGTGGTTCCTCCACCAGCTCGATCCCGAGAGCCCGGCCTACAACCTGCCGCAGCCGTTCACTATCTCGGGCGTCTTGGAGGTTCCGGCTTTCGCCGCGGCCCTCGCGGAGGTAGTGCGCCGCCACGAGGTGCTGCGTACGCGGTTCTTGTCGGTGGAAGGGGAGGCGCGGCAGGTGGTGGCGCCGGCGTCGGCGGTGGCGGTGCCGGTGGTCGATCTCGGCGGAGTTCCGGAGGCGGCTTGGCAGGCGGCGGTGCGGCGGCTGGCACGGGAGGACGCGCGGACGCCGTTCGACCTGGAGCAGGGCCCACTGGTGCGCTGCACGGTGCTGCGCCGGGTGGGGGAAGAGCACGTCGTCCTGCTGGCGATGCACCACGTGGCCAGCGATGCCTGGTCGGTGGGCCTGCTGATCCGCGAGCTGTCGACGCTGTACGAGGCTTTCCGCCGGGGTAAGGAATCGCCGCTGGCGGAGCTTCTCCTCCAGTACGGGGACTTCGCGGAGTGGCAGCGGAGCTGGCTGCAAGGTGAGGTTCTGGAGTCGCATCTGCGGTTCTGGACGTCGTGCCTGGCGGGGACGGAGAACCGCCGGAGTCTGCCTTTGGACCGCGCGCGGTCGCCACAGGTCGGGCATCGGGGGGCGCAGCGGCCATTTCTCCTTGCGGGCGAGCAGGCGGAGGAGCTGCAGGAGCTGGCGCGCGCTCATGGGGTGACGCTGTTCATGCTGCTGCTGGCGGCCGTGCAGAGCCTGCTCTCGCGGTGGGGAGGTGGTGGGGAGGTGCGGGTGGGCACGCCGATCGCGGGCCGCAATCGGATGGAGACCGAGCCTCTGATCGGCTTCTTCGTCAATACCCTGGTGCTGCCGTCGCGGCTTGGGGACGATCCGGGTTTCTCTTTGCTACTGGAGCGGACGCGGGAGGCGACGCTGTCGGCCTACGCCCACCAGGACCTGCCGTTCGAGAAGCTGGTAAAGGAGCTGGCGCCCCGTCGGGACCTGGACCGCACGCCACTGTTCGACGTGCTTTTCGCGCTGCAGACGGTGACGCTGCCGGCGTTGCAACTGCCGGAGCTGGCCATCGCTCCGCTGTCCGGGGAGGGGGGAGCGGCGAAGTTCGATCTGTCGCTGTCGCTGAGCGTGGGGGCGCGTGGGCTCGGAGGGGGTTTCGAGTACGACCCGGCCCTGTTCGACGGGGTGACGGTGGAGAGGCTGTCGGCGCACCTGGGGTCGCTGCTGAGTGCGGTGGTGGCGCAGCCGGATCGTCCTCTGTCGGAGCTGCCGCTGCTCGGCGAGCCCGAGCGGCAGGCGCTGGTGTGGGAGTGGAACGACACTGCCGCGGTGGCCGCGGTGGCGTCCGCGCCGGCCTGTCTGCAGGACCTGGTGTCGGCGCAGGTGGCGCGGACTCCCGGTGCGGTGGCGGTGGTGGGTCGGGACGAGACCCTGACGTATGCCGAGCTGGACCGCCGGGCGGAGCTGCTGAGCCGCCGTCTGCGGGCGCTGGGGATCGGTCCGGAGCGTTGCGTCGGCGTGCTGCTGGAGCGGACGGCGGAGCTGGTGGTGGCGCTGCTGGCGGTGCTCAAGTCGGGCGGGGCCTATGTTCCGCTCGACGCCGCTTATCCGCAAGCCCGCCTGGCTTTCCTCCTGCGCGACTCGGGAGCGTCGGCGCTGGTTACCCGGAGCGGTCTGCTGGCCTCGCTGGGGACGGTCCCGGAAGGCGTGCAGCCGGTTCTCCTGGCGGCGGGCTGGGAGAGCGAGCCCGCGGCAGAGGTGCCTTCGGACGCGACGGCGCTGGCGGTGCCTGGCAACCTGGCTTATCTGATCTACACCTCGGGCTCGACGGGAGTGCCCAAGGCGGTGGCGTTGGAGCACCGCAGCGCGGTGGCCTTCGTGCGCTGGGCCTGGGAGGTCTTTTCACCGGAGGAGCTGGCCGGGGTGCTGGGCTCGACCTCGATCGGGTTCGACATGTCGGTCTTCGAGCTGTTCGTGCCGCTGTCGCGGGGGGGCAGGGTACTGATGGCAGCCAACGTCCTGGAGCTGCCGCGGCTGCCCGCGGCCGGCGAGGTGACGCTGGTCAACACGGTGCCCTCGGCGATGGCGGAGCTGCTGGCCGGGGGCGGACTGCCAGCTTCGGTCCGCACGGTCAACCTCGGCGGCGAGCCGCTGCCGCGGGCCCTGGCCGAGGCCGTCCACGCGCAGGGCCGGTTGCGGCTGTACAACCTCTACGGCCCGTCGGAGGACACGACCTTCTCGACGATCGCGGCGATCGGGAGCGGTGAGAGCGGACCGTCGTCGATCGGCCGTCCGGTCGCCGGCACGCAGGTGTATCTCCTCGATGGGGATCGGCTGGTGTCTCCGGGGGTGCCGGGAGAGCTCTACCTGGGAGGCGCGGGGCTCGGGCGCGGCTACTTCGGGCGTCCGGACCGGACCGCCGAGTCGTTCGTGCCGAATCCGTTGGCGGCTCTGGCGGGCGGCCCGGGCTCACGTCTTTACCGCACGGGGGACCTGGCGCGTTTCCGCGCGGACGGAGAGCTGGAGTATCTGGGCCGGATCGACCAGCAGGTCAAGGTGCGGGGCTTCCGCATCGAGCCCGGGGAGATCGAGAGCGTGCTGGAGTCTCACCCGGGGGTCCGCCAGGCCGCGGTGGTAGCGTGGACGGACGGGAGCGGGGACCGTCGTCTGGTAGCCTACATGGTCCCATCCGGCGAGGAGGTCCCGGCCCAGGAGCTGCGGGAGTACCTGCGCGACCGGTTGCCGGAGCCCATGGTCCCGGCGTTCCTGGTGGAGCTGGCGTCGCTGCCGCGCACGGCGAGCGGCAAGATCGACCGCGGCTCGCTGCCGTCGCCGGATCTGGCGTCGGGCTCCGCGGAGCGGGCGACGGTGGCGCCGCGCAGCCTCCTGGAGCTGGAGCTGGTGGATCTCTTCGAGATGCTTCTGGGAGTTCGGCCCGTGGGAGTGACGGACGACTTCTTCGAGCTCGGCGGTCACTCTCTGCTGGCGACGCGTCTGATGTCGCGGGTGCGCGAGCGGTTCGGGGCGGATCTGCCATTGCGGGCGTTGTTCGAGAGCCCCACGGTCGCCACGCTGGCTGAGCGGGTGGACGCGGCGGTGCGGGGGGGGGAGGGCGGCAGCGCTCCGCCGCTCGTTCCCCTGCCGCGGGACCGTCCCCTGCGGCTGTCGTTCGCTCAGCAGCGTCTCTGGTTCCTCCATCAGCTCGATCCCGAGAGCCCGGCCTACAACCTGCCGCAGACGTTGGCCGTCTCGGGAGCGCTGGACGTGGCGGCTTTCGCCGGGGCGCTCTCGGAGGTGGTGCGCCGCCACGAGGTACTGCGCACGGTGTTTCCGAGCGTCGACGGCGAGCCGCGGCAGGTGGTGCTGCCGGCAGAGCCGGTGCCGGTGCCGGTGGTCGACCTCTCGGGTCTCGCCGAAGAGCCGCGGCAGGCGACGGTGCGCCGTCTGGCGCGGGAGGAGGGGCGGTCGCCGTTCGACCTGGCCCAAGGTCCGCTGTTGCGCTGCACGGTGCTGCTCCGGAACGGTGTGGAGTACGTTGTGCTGCTGACGATGCACCACGTGGTCGGCGACGGCTGGTCGATCGGCGTGCTGATCCGCGAGCTGTCGGCCCTCTATGAAGCCTTCCGCCGGGGCGAGGAGTCGCCTCTCCCCGAGCTTGCGGTCCAGTATGGGGACTTCGCGGAGTGGCAGCGGAGCTGGCTGCAAGGAGAGGTCCTGGAGGCGCAACTGCGCTTCTGGACATCGCGCCTCTCGGGGACGGAGAGCCGGGCGAGCCTGCCGCTCGACCGGCCACGGACACCCCAGGTGGGCCGGCGGGGAGCGCAGCAGCCCTTCCTCCTCGCGGGCGGGACCTCGAGAGCCCTCGAGGAGGTGGCGAGGGCGCACGGGGTGACGCCGTTCATGCTGCTGCTGGCTTCGGTGCAGACGCTCCTCTGGCGCTATGGCGGAGGAGAGGAGGCGGTGGTCGTGGGCACTCCGATCGCGGGCCGCAACCGGCTCGAGACCGAGCCGCTGATCGGCTTTTTCGTCAACACCCTGGCGCTGCCGTCGCGCCTGGGGGACGATCCCGGATTTTCCGAGCTCCTGAAGCGGACGCGGGAAGAGTCCCTGTCGGCCTTTGCCCACCAGGACGTGCCGTTCGAAAAGCTGGTCGAGGAGATCGCGCCCCATCGCAACGTGGACCGCACGCCGTTTTTCGACGTGCTGTTCGCTCTGCAGAACGTGGAGGTTCCGGAGGTCCGTCTGCCGGAGCTGCGGATCGCAGGGCTGGAAGGGCAGGCAGCAGCGGCGAAGTTCGATCTGTCTCTGACCTTGAGCGCGGGGGCACGAGGGATTGGAGGCGGGTTCGAGTACGACCCCTCCCTGTTCGACGCGGTGACAGTGGAGCGGCTGTCCGGGCATTTGACGGCTCTGCTGGAGGCGGTGGCGGCGCAGCCGGTCCGCCGCCTGTCGGAGCTGCCATTGCTGGCTTTGCCCGAGCGGCACGCGCTTCTGTTGGAGTGGAACGACACCGCGGCTGGAAGGGAGGACCGTCCGGTTCATGAGTGTTTCGCGGAGAGGGCGGCGGCCGATCCGGAACAGCCCGCGGTGATCTCCGGTGCGCAAAGCCTGAGCTACGGCGAGTTGGACCGGCGATCCAACCAGCTTGCCCGCTACCTGCGCCGGCTGGGAGTCGGGCCGGAGGTCCTGGTGGGCATTGCCCTTCCCCGCTCGCTGGACCTGCTTGTAGCCCTGCTGGGGGTGCTGAAGTCGGGGGGGGCCTATCTGCCGCTGGACCCGGCGGATCCGGGCGAGCGGTTGGGCGCTCTGCTGCGGGACTCCGGGGCCTTGCTCCTGCTGTCCCGGCGGGATCTGGCCGCGAAGGTGCCGGACGGTCCGCGACTCGTCTGTCTGGAAGAGGAGGAGGCCCTCATTCAGGGGGAGAGCGAAGAGACGGTCCGGGTACCGGTGGCCTTGGAGAGCCTGGCCTATGTCCTTTACACCTCGGGCTCGACGGGGGCTCCCAAGGGAGTCATGGTCTCGCACGGCGCCCTGACCGCTTACATACGGGGAGCAGGGCTCTGCTACGGAGTCGTCCCTGACGACCGGGTCCTTCAGTTCGCCTCGATCACCTTCGATGCCAGTGTCGAGGATATCTATCCCTGCCTGACCCATGGGGGGACTCTGGTGCTGCGCTCGCCGTCGATGCTGGACTCTCCGAGCGGGTTCCTGGCGGAGTGCGGCCGTCTGGGGTTGACGGTGGTTTCGATGGCGACGTCTTATTGGCACGAGCTCGCGGCGGCAATGGATACGGAAGAGCTGGAGGTCCCGCCGTCGGTGCGCCTGGTGATCATCGGCGGGGAGGAGGCGCGGGCGGATCGGTCGCGGGCTTGGCGGCGCCGGACCAGGGTGCCGGTGATCAATTCGTATGGTCCGACCGAGGTGACGGTGGACGGCACGCGGAGCGATCTGGCGGCCTGGAGCGAGGAACATCACCGGGTACCGATCGGGCGCGCCAGGGAGGAGGCTCGGGTCTATCTGCTCGACGCGGTCTTGCGCCCGGTCCCCCTGGGCACGCCGGGAGAGATCTGCATCGGGGGCTCGGGGGTGGCCCGAGGGTATCTGGGGAGGCCCGAGCGCACGGCCGAGCTGTTCGTGCCCGATCCGTTCCGCGTACGTGCCGGGGATCGGCTGTACCGCACGGGAGACTTGGGGCGCTTCCGTGGGAATGGGGAGTTGGAGTATCTGGGTCGGATCGACCAGCAGGTCAAAGTGCGGGGTTTCCGCATCGAGCCGGGCGAGATCGAATCGGTGCTGATGTCGCATCCGGGTGTGCGACAGTCGGCGGTGGTTGCTGGGGAGGACGCGCAGGGATACGGTCGTCTGGTGGCCTACGTGGTGCCGTCGGGAGAACCGGTGCCGGTACGCGAGTTGCGAGAGTACCTGCGCGAGCGTTTGCCGGACTACATGGTCCCGTCGGTCTTCGTCGCTTTGTCGTCGCTGCCGCGCACGGCGGGCGGCAAAATCGCTCGCCGCTCACTGCCGGCGCCGGAGCTCGTCTCAGGCTCCGCAGAGGGGGCGAGCGTGCCACCTCGCGACCTCCTGGAATTGGAGCTGGTGGGGATCTGGGAGGAGCTGCTGGGAGTTTCGGGTCTAGGGGTCACAGACGACTTCTTCGAGCTCGGCGGCCACTCGCTGCTGGCGACTCGTGTCGTCGCGCGTATTCAGCGGCAGACGGGGCGGCGGCTGTCGCTGGCGCTGCTCATGCGCGAGCCCACTATCGAGCGCCTGGCGGCAGCGTTGCGGCGAGGTGAGCCATCGACGCGTTCCTGCCTGGTTGAAATTCAAACCGCCGGCTCGAAGGCGCCTCTGTTCTGGGTGCACCCGGTGGGCGGCAACGTCCTCTGTTACATGGAGCTTTCGCGGCGCCTGGGACTGGACCAACCCTTCTACGCCTTCCGGGCACGGGGGCTGGAAGAGGGGGAAGTCTGCCTCGCGGAGGTGGCCTCCATGGCGGTCGAGTACTGCGCCGAGCTCCTCCGATTCCAGCCAGAAGGTCCATATCATCTGGGCGGCTGGTCCATGGGAGGCCTGGTGGCCTACGAGATGGCCCAGCGGCTCGCGGGAGAAGGGAGGGAGGTCCGCTCTCTGACCCTCCTGGATACTCATCTTCCCGGTGCGGTTGGAGCTCCCCTGACCGATCTTGAGATTCTGGCCGCCTTTGCCCTTGAGCTCGGCCTCCGCCGGGAAATTCTGGTTCAACTTGCTGATAAGCTTCAGCGCGAAACGACAGGAAGAGATCTGGTCGATGAGGTGCTGGTCGCAGCCAGGAGCGCCGCCGTCATCCCTCCAGACCTGGATCTCGAGGATCTCCACCGCCTGTTCGCGGTCTTTAGGACCAACGCACGAGGGATGGAGGAGTACAGGGCGCAGCCGTACTCGGGCCGACTGACGGTCGTCGCAGCGGAGGAAGGATCAGCGGGTGACGGCCCCGAGCTGGGCTGGGCGCCCCTGGCGTCGGGAGGTCTGGACCTCTGGAAGACTCCTGGGGATCACTACCACGTATTGCGTGAGCCCCAGGTGAGGTCTTTCGCCGAGCGCTTGGCGAGCTCTCTGAGTCGTACCGGTTCTCCGGGACAGTTCACGAGCGTATCGTTTTTGAAAAAGAAAAAGGAGAGTTCTTGATGTTCGGGAATTTGACCCAGGATGTTCAATATGCAGGCCGGCTCCTGGCGAAGAGCCCGGTGTTCACCGCCGTGGCGATCTTCTCGCTAGCCCTGGGAATCGGCGCCAACTCTGTCGTCTTCAGTGTCTTCCACACTCTCCTTTTTCAGCCTCTGCCGGTCGAGAAGCCGGAGGAGCTGGTGTCGGTTTTCACCGCCGGTCCCACGGATCCCTGGGGCACGACCTCGTATGCCGACTATGCGGACCTGCAGAGCGGTGTCGGGGCATTTCGTGAACTGATCGGTTACACCGTCGCGCGGTTCCGTCTCGACATCAATGGCGAGGCGTCGCTCGTCCTCGGTGAGCGGGTCTCGCCGAACTACTTCTCGACACTGGGGGCAAAGCCGATCGTCGGTCACGTTTTTACGGCCCAGCAGGACAGTGCCGGGCCGCGGGTCGCGGTCATCAGCGAGAAACTGTGGCGCAGGAGCTTCGCGGCCGATCCTGGCATCGCGGGGCGAAGCGTGCGGCTCAACGGGGAGACGTTTACGGTGGTCGGCGTCGTGCCCGAAGGCTTTCGAGACACGCTTGCCGGTCTCTCTGTCAGCGTGTGGATACCCATCGTCACGAGCACGGGGCCGCTGGCGGGGGAGTTGCAGCAGCGCGGACATCGCGACCTTCTGGTCTTGGGCCGGCTCCGCCCGGGAGCGAAGATCGCCGAGGCCTCGGCGCAGATGCAGGGCCTCGCCGCTAGGCTCCAGCAAGCCTATCCGGAAACTAACAAGGACAGAAGCTTCCGAGCCCTCTCCGCCGAAAAGGCGGGAGTGCATCCCCGGATTCGCGAGATCCTCTCCGCTCTTGGCATCTTCCTGACGGCGCTCGTTGGGATCGTGCTCGTGATCGCCTGCCTCAACCTAGCCAACCTGCTGCTCGCCAAGGCCTGGGGGCGTCAGCGTGAGATCGGGATCAGGCTGGCCATCGGGGCCACGCGCAAACGGCTGATCCGGCAACTCCTGGTGGAAAGCCTCATGCTCTCTCTGGCGGGCGGTGCCGCGGGGCTTCTTCTAGCCTTCTGGGCTACCGGCTTGATCCGCCATTTCCAGCCTCCCGAGCAGATCCCGATCGCGCTGGAAGTCGGCATCGACCCTGGAGCGATCGGATTCACGCTCCTGCTCTCGCTGCTGACCGGAGTGTTGTTTGGCCTAGTGCCGGCGCTGGCGGCGACCCGGCCGGATCTCAACTCGACACTGAAGAACCTGGGCGGCCAGCCACGGGGCAAGCGCCGCCGGATGACGCTGCGCAATCTTCTCGTCGTCGCGCAGGTCTCGGTCTCGGTAGTGCTCCTCATCGGGGCGTCGCTTTTTCTACGCAGTCTCGGACAGTTGAAAGGGACGGAGACAGGATTCAACACCCGCAACGTCCTCCTAGTGAACCTAGACCTCAAAGAGCACGACTACGATGCCGCGAAAGCCGCTCCTTTTTTGCGCAACCTGCTCAGCCGGGTTCAGAGCCTGCCCGGCGTGCGTGCCGTGAGCTTGGCCGCGACGGTGCCTCTGGGCTTCGAGCGTAAGGAAGCGTCGATCCAGGTGCCGAACCAGCCGGGGGTGGTCGAGACGCTCAGTTGCAACCTGGTGAGCCCCGATTATTTCCGTTCCATGGACATTCCGCTGATCGCGGGCCGAGACTTTGGCCAGCAGGATGTTCCGAACAAGCCCAAGGTGATCATCATCAACGAAGCCATGGCCCACAAGTATTGGCCGGGGCAAAACGCTGTCGGTAAGCGCCTCTCCGACGGCGACAACGACTTTGAAGTGGTGGGCGTCGTCAGGACGACGAAATATCGCTTCCTCGGCGAATCCCCAACGCCCTATGTCTACACTCCGCTGTTCCAGGACTACTCGAAAGCGGTCGTCCTCCACGTTAGATCCGAGGGGGAGCCCTTGCAACTCGCCGGCCCGGTGCGCCAGGCGATCGAATCTTTGGACCCACGGTTCCAGGCGCTCGACGCCACCACGCTGGAAGACCAGGTCGCGTTTGCCCTGCTGCCCAGAAAGGTTGGAGGAATGATCTTCATCGTTTCGGGCCTCCTCGCTCTCGGGCTGGCGAGCATGGGGATCTACGGTGTGATCTCCTACTCGATCCGTCAACGGTTCCGCGAGATGGCGATCCGAATGTCCCTCGGCGCCCAACCGGGGAATGTTCTGCGCCTGGTGATTAAGGAATCGATGGTCCTGGTCACGGTCGGCATCGTCGTCGGGCTGGTCGTCGCTTTCCCCATCATGGCATTGGTCGGCAGCGCCCTGTACGGCGTCAGCTACGCGGATCCTCTCAGCTTTCTGGGCGTAATCGCTGTCTTGGCGACGGCGGCCTTGGCCGCTACCTATCTACCTGCCAGGCGGGCTACCAGCATCGATCCTCTGATTGTCATGCGTCACGACTGATGGGTGAGATCCAGTATCTGACCGTCCCGTGGCGCTCGGCGCAATGCCGGTCTGGTGCCCAGGCAGCCCGGTTCAGACGGCCACCGTAGTAGAGCACTCGGCTTCCTTTCCCTGGTCTCGCCAGAGATGTTCGATGTCGCCGAAGTGTTCACGCACCCATTCGTCGTCGTAGATGGTTTCCAGATAGCGCTCTCCCCGGTCGGGCAGGATCAGGACGCAGTTCGCGCCGTCGGGGATGCCGTTCTGGAGACGGTTGAGCGCGGAGACGACCGCGCCCGAGGAGCCTCCCGCCAGGATCGACTCGCGCGCCACGAGCTGGTGGCAGCCCACCACGCACTCGAGGTCGTTCACCAGGACGACCTCGTCGATCAGCGACGGCTCGCAGAGCGGCGGCCGCAGACCCGCGCCCAGGCCGGGGATCATCCGCTTCGCCCGCTGGTTGCTGAAGATCAGGCTGCCCAGCGCGTCGACCGCGATCACCCGTGTCGTCAGGCCATGATCCCGGATGTACTCGGCGCAACCGCGGATCGTCCCGCAGGTGCTGGTCGCGACGAACAGGACGTCGACCTTGCCCTCGAGCTCTGTCGCCACCTCATTCATGGTGGTGTGGTAGTGCGAGCCCGGGTTGTGCAGGTTGGCGTACTGGTTGGGCCAGAAGGCTCCCGGGATCTCCTGGACGAGGGCCTGAACGCGGTTGAGCCGCGCCTGGAGGAGCTCTCCCGACAAGGGGTCGGGCTCCGCCACGAAGTCGATCTCGGCTCCATAGGCCCGGAGCACCCGCAGGTTCTGAGAGGACGTCTTGTAGTCGACCACGCAGAGGAAGCGCAGGCCATAATACCGGCAGGCCTGCGCGAGCCCGATCCCCATGTTGCCCGAGCTGGACTCGACGACGACCGTCTCCGGCCCTATCTCTCCCGAGCGGATGGCCTCCTCCAGGATCAGGAGCGCGGGGCGGTCCTTGATGCTTCCTCCCGGATTGAACGCCTCCAGCTTCGCAAACACCTGAAAACCCGCGGAGGGCAGCAGCCGTTTCAAGGCGATGAGCGGAGTGTTTCCGATGGTGGAGAGAATGCCGTCATGCATGGGGGAGGCTCCTGATCAGTGGTCTGGGCATCCGCGGCTACTGTCTTGTGGCTCGTCTGAGCCTGGCCAGGAGGCAGGATGAAGTTTATCCGGCGGCTCGGAAGCTGCCCTACAGGGTTCTTGGTGGCGTGTTCATAAGATCTTCTCGGTCAGTTTTTCTAGTGTACTCAAAAGGGCGGGCTCTGCGAAGGGCTCTCTCAACCGGCCCATGGAGACCTTCTGGAGTGACATCCGCTTCGCTCTGCGGCGCCACGAGGGCGCCTTCCGGTATGGCGAGAGTGGGACGATCTGAGGAAGCCCGCCGGCTCTCCAAACTAGGAGTCTGTCGGATTACCCGCGCACCCGGCCAGATTTTCGCCAGATCCGGCCGGGTGTCGGTGCTTGAAACTGGAGATGTTCTGCTTCGATGGAGAAGCGTAGCGGCAGGTTGAACCGGAAGAGGTCCCCCTCAGACGGCCTGCGAGCACCAGCCGCTACGGAATAGCTTCAAGAGGTTGTGGGTCGTACAGATCAGGCTCCACTCG
>JBDSHF010000537.1:0-9927 GCA_039918595.1 Thermoanaerobaculia bacterium | reverse complement strand
CCATCGTCTTCGGCAACATCAACGATCCGTCGAGCGAGGTCGCCAAGGGTCGAGAGATGCACTGGCTCCGCATCGACACCTACTTCGGCGGCGATGTGGATGCGGTGGAAGGCCCCTACTTCCAGCCGCTGCCGTGCATGCACTGCGAAAACGCCCCGTGCGAAGTGGTCTGCCCCGTCGGCGCGACCGTTCACGACGCCGAGGGCCTGAACAACATGGTCTACAACCGCTGCGTCGGCACGCGCTACTGCTCGAACAACTGTCCGTACAAGGTCCGCCGCTTCAATTTCCTGCTCTACCAGGACTGGGAGACGCCGAGCTTCAAGCTGCAACGCAATCCCGATGTCACCGTGCGCAGCCGTGGCGTGATGGAGAAGTGCACCTACTGCGTGCAGCGCATCGAGGAGGCGAAGATCCAGTCCAAGGTCAACCTCCAGCCGATCCCCAGGAACTGGATCCAGACGGCCTGCCAGCAGACCTGCCCGACCGGGGCGATCGTCTTCGGCGATCAGAACGACCCCGAGTGGGAGGTCTCGAAGTGGAAGGCCGATCCGCTCAGCTACGGGTTGCTCGAGGACATCAACACGCGCCCGCGCACCACCTATCTCGCCAAGCTGCGCAACCCGAACCCCGCGCTGACTGCCCTGGAGGTTGCCCCCGAGGCTGCTCCCCTGAAAAAACCGGCCGAAGGAGCTGAGCATGGCCACGCTTGAGAAAACCGGTCTCCCCGCCCATCCGGCGAAGCCGTACGTGCCGCCGATCGTGGGCCCCGGCCATACGGCGGGGACGGTCACGGACCAGATCGCCGACGTCATCCTGCGGAAGAACACGCCGAAATGGTGGCTGCTCGGCTTCGCCGCCGCCTTCTCGCTGCTGATGGTCTTCCTGACCGCGGTCACCTGGCTGTTCGTCAAGGGCGTCGGCGTCTGGGGCGTCAACTGGCCGGTCGGCTGGGGCTTCGCGATCATCAACTTCGTCTGGTGGATCGGCATCGGCCACGCCGGCACGCTGATCTCGGCCATCCTGCTGCTCTTCCGGCAGGAGTGGCGCACCTCGATCAACCGCTTCGCCGAGGCGATGACGCTGTTCGCGGTGGCCTGCGCCGGCATGTTCCCGGTCCTCCACCTCGGCCGGCCGTGGCTCTTCTACTGGCTGCTGCCGTACCCGAACACGATGACCCTCTGGCCGCAGTTCCGCAGCCCGCTGATCTGGGACGTCTTCGCGGTGACCACCTACGCCACGGTGTCGGCGATGTTCTGGTTCGTCGGCCTGGTCCCCGACCTGGCGACGATGCGCGACCGGGCGAAGAACAAGGTGGCGCGGCTGCTCTACGGCATGGGCGCCCTCGGCTGGCGCGGCTCGGCCCGGCACTGGCACAACTACGAGACGGCCTACCTGCTGCTCGCGGGCCTCTCGACGCCGCTGGTGCTCTCGGTGCACACGGTGGTCTCCTTCGACTTCTCGATCGGCATCGTCCCCGGCTGGCACGCCACGATCTTCCCCCCCTACTTCGTCGCCGGCGCCATCTACGCCGGCTTCGCGATGGTGCTGCTGCTGGCGATCCCGCTGCGGGTGGCGTTCGGCTGGAAGGACTTCATCACCGACCGCCACCTGGAAAACATGGGCAAGGTGATGCTGGCGACCGGCCTGATCGTCTTCTACGGCTACGTCATGGAGCTGTTCTTCTCCTGGTACAGCGCCAACACCTACGAGATCTTCATGGCGCACAACCGCGTCTTCGGCCCGTACAAGTTCTACTGGCTGGCGCTGATCTTCTGCAACGGCTTCACCCCGCAGTTGCTCTGGTTCCGGCGGATCCGCACGTCGCCGCTCTTCCTGTTCCTGATCTCGCTGGTGGTCAGCGCCGGCATGTGGCTCGAGCGCTTCGTGATCGTCGTCACCAGCCTGACCCGCGACTTCCTCCCCTCGTCCTGGGGCCTGTACAAAGGGACGATCTGGGACTGGGCGACCTTCTTCGGCACGCTCGGCCTGTTCCTGACGCTGTTCTTCCTGTTCATCCGGATCCTGCCGGCGATCTCGATCTTCGAGATGCGGACGATCGTGCCCAACCGCAAGGCCGGCGATGAAGTCACGGAGGTGGTGTGATGAGCTCGCTCCACGACCCCCAGCCGGCGATCTACGGCCTGATGGCGGAGTTCCCCACGGCCGAGACCCTGGTCAAGGCGGCCCACCAGGTGCACGAAGCGGGATTCCAGAAGGTCGACGCCTATTCGCCCTATCCGATCGAGGCGGTCTCCGAGGCGCTCGCCCTGCCGCGCTCGAAGGTGCCGATCCTGGTGCTGATCGGCGGCCTGCTCGGCGGCCTCGGCGGCTACATGCTGCAGTACTGGTCGCAGGTCATCCGCTACCCGATGAACGTCGGCGGCCGGCCGGTCCACAGTTGGCCATCCTTCATCGTGCCGACCTTCGAGTGCACGATCCTCGGCGCGGCGCTGACGGCGGTGATCGGCATGATCCTGCTCAACGGGCTGCCGCTCCCCTATCACCCGGTGTTCAACGTGCCGCGCTTCGCCCTGGCGTCGCGCGACCGCTTCTTCCTGGTGATCGAGGCGGTCGATCCGAAGTTCGATCCCGACGCCACCCGGAGCTTCCTGGCCGGACTGAACGCGAGCGAGGTGTCCGCAGTTGAACACTAAGACCATCACCCCGCTCCTGGCGGTCGCGGCCTGTCTCCTGGCCGCCGGCTGCCGGCAGAACATGCACAACCAGCACAAGGTCAAGCCGCTGGGCCCCAGCACCTTCTTCGTCGACGGCCAGGGGGCGCGCCCGATCCCGGCCCACACGGTGGCGCGCGGCGACCTGCGCGAGGGCGTCGCCTTCACCGGCCTCGGCCCCGACAACAAGCCGGCCGCCCAGCTACCCCCCGAGATCCCGCTCACCCGCGAGCTGCTGGTGCGCGGCGAGCAGCGCTTCAACATCTATTGCTCCCCCTGCCACGGCCGGCTGGGGGACGGCAACGGCATGATCGTGCAGCGCGGCTACAAGCGGCCGACCTCGTACCACATCGAGCGGCTGCGCGCGGCGCCGATCGGCTACTTCTTCAACGTGATCACCGAAGGGTACGGCGTGATGCCGACCTACGCGCCGCAGATCCCGGTGCACGACCGCTGGGCGATCGCCGCCTACATCCGCGCCCTCCAGTACAGCCGGACCGCGAAGCTGGCGGAGCTGCCCCCCGGCGGCCAGCAGCGCGTGCAGACGGAGCTGGCGAGCCCGGCGGCCGCCGACATCCCTGGGGACCCTAAGCCATGACGACCGACTCCAACCGCCGGGACTCCCCGGCGTTCGCCGCTCCGGCCGCCGTCGGCCGCCTGCGGACCCTCGGCCTCGCCGCCGGCGCCGTCGGGGCGGTGCTCAGCATCGTCGGCTGGTTCATCTCGCCCGACTACTTCTTCCGCGGCTACCTGGTCGGCTGGGTCTTCTGGCTCGGCGTCTCCCTCGGCTGCCTGGCGCTCTCCATGCTCGGCCACCTGACCGGGGGGGACTGGGCGGTGGTCAGCCGGCGGATCCTGGAGGCCGCCTCCCGCGTGCTGCCGTTGATGGCGGTCCTCGCCGCCCCCCTCTTCCTCTTGGGGATGCGGAACCTCTATGAATGGGCGCGCCCGGAGGCGGCGAACGATCCGATCCTGCATCTCAAGAGCGCGTACCTCAATCCCATGGGCTTCGGGATCCGCCAGGTGATCTACTTCGCGATCTGGATCGGCCTCGCCTTCGGGATGAGCCTCCTGTCGCGGCGCCAGGACCTGGAGAGCGACCCCAGGCTGCCGGGGCGCATGCGGGTGATCGCGGCCCCCGGGCTGATCATCTACTGCCTGTCGGTCACCTTTGCCTCGGTCGACTGGCTGATGTCGCTGCAGCCGCACTGGTTCTCGACCATCTACGGCTTCTACCTGATCGCCAGCCAGGCGCTCGCGTCCTTCGCGTTCCTGGCCGTCATCGCCGTCGTGCTGTCGCGCACCGAGACCATGTCGGGGGTGATCCAGCCGCGCCACTTCCACGACTGGGGCAAGTTCCTGTTCGCCTTCGTGATGATCTGGACCTACTTCTCCTGGTCGCAGTTCCTGATCACCTGGGCGGGCAACCTGCCGGAGGAGATCTCCTTCTTCCTGCCGCGCATCCACGGCAGCTTCGGCTGGGTCGCGCTCGCCATCGTGCTGTTCCATTTCACGGTGCCGTTCGCCCTCCTGCTGTCGCGCGACCTCAAGCGCAACGGCAAGACGCTCGCGATGGTGGCGGGTCTGCTGCTGTTCATGCGCTGGGTCGAGCTGTTCTGGCAGGTCGAGCCGGCCTTCCACGGCCCCCACCCGCACGCGGCGAACAACCCGGCCTTCTTCTGGCTCTACCCCGCGGCCGCGCTCGGCATCGGCGGCCTCTGGCTCTTCTGGTTCGCCCGCACGCTCGAGTCCCGGCCGCTGCTGCCGGTCAACGACCCCTATCTGCCGGAGGCGATCGCCCATGTCGAGCACCACTGACCGTCACGGCCGGTCCGATCTGGACGCCAGGACCGACACCGGTCCGGGGGACGGGACCGCCGTCCAGCACGGGGTGGCGACCGGCGACTTCGACCGCGAGATCGACCTCCGCCGCATCCTCTGGGCGGGGGTCTGGCTGGTGGTCCTCACGCTGACCTCCGCCCTGCTGGTCTGGTGGTTCATGCGCGGCCTCCAGGTCTATGACGAGCATCACGAGGTCAAGATGATGCCGATGATGGCGCGCAACCCGCAGCAACTGCCGCCCGGGCCGCGGCTGCAGCCGGAAGACCCGAAAGAGGACCGGAACCAGGACATGGCGGACATGCGTGCCGCCGAGGACCAGTCCCTCGAGCACGCCGGCTGGGTCGACCAGCCGGGCGGCACGCTGCGGGTGCCGGTCGACGTGGCGATCGACGCCATCCTCCAGCGCGGCGTCGCCCCGTTTACCGCTGCCGGCGCCACCGGCGCCGCGGGCGCTCCGGCCGTCTCCATGACCCAGACACCGATCGAGATCCCCGCGGCGCCCACGGCTCCGGCCCCGAAACCGCCGGTCCGGTGAGCAGAAAGAAGGTAGCAAAACGTTGAGCGCGATTCCTCGACTGACCCTCTCGGCCCTGCTGCTGGCCGCCGGCGGCTTGACCGCCGCGCCGGCGGGCGCCGAGTCCACCATCGTGCCCGGCAACACCATGCCGGGCCCGCTGAAGTCGGTGCGCTACGACCAGCGGCTCGGCGAGCAGGTGCCGCTCGGCCTGCCGTTCCGCGACGACGCGGGGCGGCCGGTGAAGCTGGGGGATTATTTCGGCGCCCGGCCCGCCCTGCTGGTGCTCGCCTACTACCGCTGCCCGATGCTGTGCGACATGGTGATGCAGGCGGCCGAGAGCGGCCTGAAGCCCCTCTCCCTGACGCCGGGCAAGGATTTCGAGGTGATCGTGGCGAGCATCGATCCGACCGACACGCCGGAGCGGGCGGCGATGAAGAAGCGCGACATCCTGAAGCGCTACGCGCGCCCGGGCACCGAGGCGGGCTGGCACTTCCTGAGCGGCCCCAAGGGCTCGATCGACCCGCTCGCCCGCGCCGTCGGCTTCCAGTACGTCTACGATCCGAAGCTCGACCAGTTCGCCCACGCCGCCGGCATCGTGCTGCTGACCCCCGAGGGGAAGGTCTCCCGCTATTTCTTCGGCATCGAGTACCCGCCGCGCGACCTGCGGCTCGGCCTGATCGAAGCCTCCGGCAACCAGATCGGCGGCCTCGTCGACCAGGTCCTGCTCTACTGCTTTCACTACGACCCCGTGATCGGCCGTTACAGCGTCATCACCATGAGACTCGTCCGCTTGGCCGGCCTCGCGACCGTGATCGGCCTCGTCCTCTTCGTCCTGCTCCTGCGCCGGCGGGAGACCGCTCAGCCCGGGCCCTTGGGAGCCGCCTGACATGAAATCGACGTTCCCCCTCTTCCCTGATTCGGCGTCGTCGCTCTCCAGCCACGTCGACGCCCTCTACATCATCTGGGCGCTGGTCAGCGTCTTCTTCACCATCCTGATCGCGGGCCTCATCGTCTTCTTCATGGCCCGCTACCGCCGCAGCGATCCCGAACAGGTGGGTGTGGAAGAGCGGGCGGCCGTCTGGCTGGAGATCCTCTGGTCGGCGGTGCCGCTCGCCGTCATGCTGGCGATGTTCGCCTGGGGCACCCGGGTCTTCTTCCAGCTCTACCGGCCGCCGGTGGACGCCGTCGAGTACACGGCGATCGGCAAGCAGTGGATGTGGAAGGTCCAGCACCCGGAGGGGCAGCGCGAGATCAACGCCCTGCACATCCCGGTGGGCCAGGCGATCAAGGTGAAGCTCGCCTCGGAGGACGTGATCCACAGCTTCTACATCCCGGCCTTCCGCATCAAGCAGGACGCCGTTCCGGGGCGCTACACCTCGCTCTGGTTCAAGGCCACCAAGCCGGGGGTCTACCACCTGTTCTGCGCCGAGTACTGCGGCACCGAGCACTCGCGGATGATCGGCAGCGTCTACGTTATGGAGCCGCGCGACTACGAGAGCTGGCTGGCGGGCGGCAGCGGCGGCAAGTCGATGGTCGCCTCCGGCGCCGACCTCTTCACCTCGCTCGCCTGCGTCTCCTGCCACCGCGCGTCGCCGGGCATCAACCAGCGCGGCCCCAACCTCGAAGGGGTCTACAACAGCCAGGTCAAGCTCGCCGACGGCCGCACCGTGACGGCCGACGACAACTACGTCCGCGAGTCGATCCTCAACCCCTTCGCCAAGATGGTGGCGGGGTACGATCCGGTGATGCCGACCTTCCAGGGGCAGGTCACCGAAGAGCAGCTCACGCAGCTCATCGCCTACGTCCGCTCGCTCGGCCCCATCGGCAGTGCGCCGGCCGGCGGCACGGGCGGCACACCCGCCGCCGGTACGGCTCCCAGCACGGCCGCCAACACGCCGCAGACCCCGGGGCCGGCGGCCCCGCAGAAGTGAGATCAATCATGGATACGACCGCAGTCGCACGCGCACCCCTCGGCACCCCGGAGACCGCCTACGAGCGGCCGAGCTACCTCAACTCGGAGTACGGCTGGAAATCGTGGCTGTTCACCCTCGACCACAAGCGGATCGCCCTGCTGTATCTCATCTCGGTGACCTTCTTCTTCGCTCTCGGCGGGACCTTCGCCGCGATCATCCGCCTCGAGCTGCTGACCCCGGAAGGGGACCTGATGGGGCCGGACACCTACAACCGGGTGTTCACCATGCACGGCATCATCATGGTGTTTTTCTTCCTCATCCCGGCGATCCCGGCGGTGCTCGGCAACTTCCTGGTGCCGATCATGATCGGGGCGAAGGACCTGGCGATGCCGCGGCTCAACCTGGCGAGCTGGTACGTCTACAACCTCGGCGGCCTGTTCACCCTGTGGGCGATCGTCAACGGCGGCGTCGATACCGGCTGGACCTTCTACACGCCGTTCTCCACCACCTACTCGAACACCTACGTGGTGCCGACGGCGATCGGCATCTTCGTCACCGGCTTCTCGACCATCTTCACCGCCCTCAACTTCATCGTCACCATCCACCGGATGCGCGCGCCCGGCCTCTCCTGGTTCCGGCTGCCGCTGTTCATCTGGTCGACCTACGCGACGAGCATCATCATCATGCTGGGCACGCCGGTGATCGCCATCACCATCCTGCTGGTGGCCGCCGAGAGGGTGTTCGGGCTCGGCATCTTCAACCCGAAGCTGGGCGGCGATCCAGTGCTCTTCGAGCACCTGTTCTGGTTCTACTCCCATCCAGCGGTGTACATCATGATCCTGCCGGCGATGGGCGTGGTCTCCGAGCTGATCGCCGCCTTCGCGCGCAAGAAGGTCTTCGGCTACCGCATCGTCGCCTTCGCCAGCGTGGCCATCGCCGTGCTCGGCTTCCTGGTCTGGGGTCACCACCTGTTCGTCGCCGGCGAGTCCGCCTACTCGGCGACCGTCTTCTCGGTGCTCTCGATGCTGGTGGCGGTCCCCTCGGCGGTCAAGGTGTTCAACTGGACGGCGACCCTCTACGAGGGGTCGATCTCCTACCAGACGCCGATGCTCTACGCCCTCGGCTTCATCGGCCTGTTCACCATCGGCGGCCTGACCGGCGTGATGGTGGCGACGCTCGGCATCGACCCCCACGTCCACGACACCTACTTCATCGTCGCCCACTTCCACTACATCATGGTGGGCGGCACGATCATGGCCTACCTGGGAGGGCTCCACTACTGGTGGCCCAAGATGACCGGCCGGCTCTACCCCGGGTTCGCCTCCAAGCTCTCGGCGCTGCTGGTCTTCGTCGGCTTCAACCTGACCTTCTTCCCCCAGTTCATCCTCGGCTACATGGGCATGCCGCGGCGCTACTGGTCCTACCCGCCGGAGTTCCAGGTGCTCAACGTGCTCTCCACCGCGGGCGCCACGATCCTCGGCGTGGGCTACGTGCTGCCGATCTGCTACTTCGCCTGGTCCCTCAAGTACGGCGCGAAGAGCGGCGACAACCCCTGGGGCGCCGTCGGCCTCGAGTGGGACACCCCCTCGCCGCCGCCGACGGAGAACTTCTACACCACCCCGGTGGTCACCCACGGCCCTTACGAGTACACCCGTGAGGAGGTCCACAACCGTCTGACCCAGGAGAAGGAGGCGAGCCTTGTCTAGCACTCCTCTGGTGGACCGGCACGAGCACGGGCACGGCGGGGCGCACGGCCACCGCCACCCGGCCCATCAGTTCGACTCGATGGAGCAGCAGAAGGAGTCCTCCACGCTGGGAATGTGGCTGTTCCTGGTCACCGAAATCATGTTCTTCGGCGGCCTGTTCACCGCCTACATGGTCTACCGGCACATGTACCCGGTGGCCTTCGCGGTGGCGAGCTCGACGCTGAACGTGACCTGGGGAGCCATCAACACCGGCGTCCTCATCTGCAGCAGCTTGACCATGGCGCTGGCCATCCGGTCGGCGCAGATCAACTGGCGCAAGGGGAGCATGCTCTTCCTCGTGCTCACCATGCTCCTGGGCGGCGCCTTCCTCGGGATCAAGGCGATCGAGTACCACGACAAGTTCGTCGAGAATCACGTGCCGGGCAACGTCCTGAACCAGCCCTTCGACTTCGTCCTCGAGAACGCCCACGAAGCCGCGGCGGCGGCGCGCGTCGACCCGCTGTACCAGCGGCATGCCGAGATCTTCTTCTCGCTCTACTTCATCATGACCGGCCTCCATGCCACCCACATGATCATCGGCCTCGGCGTCCTGGCGGTCCTGCTGTTCTACACCAAGCGGGGGAAGTTCGATTCCGAGTACTACAACCCGCTGGAGATGACCGGGCTCTACTGGCACTTCGTCGACATCGTCTGGATCTTCCTCTTCCCCCTGCTCTACCTGCTGGGCGCCCACACCCATTGAGGACCGCCCGGAGATCGCATTCGCGGAGAACGACCCATGACTGAGCACCAGCATCCCGTAACCCCCGTCAGCACCTATGTCTACGTCTTCCTCGCTCTCCTGGTCGGCACCGGCCTGACGGTGGTCGCCGCCAAGGTGGACCTCGGGTGGGCCAGCACCCCCGTCGCCATGCTGATCGCGATCACCAAGGCCCTGCTCGTGCTCTATTTCTTCATGGAGCTGCGCCACAGCGCGCGGATGAACGTCCTGACCGCCGCCGCCGGCTTCTTCTGGCTGGTCCTGATGCTCAGCACCTTCATGATGGACTACGGCACCCGCGTGGCGACCGTGCTGCCGGTGGCGGGGAAGTAGGCCCGGGAGGCAACCCATCCATGGCGGCGCCGGCTCCCTCGACCCTTGTGCTCCTGGCTCTGCTGCCGCTGGTGGCGTGGCGGATCTACATGCGCTTCCGCAGGATGATCGGTCGCCAGCGGCTGTCGCGGGTGCGGCCGTGGATCACTCTGGCCATCTTCTCGACCGTGCTGGTCCTGCT
>JBDSHF010000536.1:0-14875 GCA_039918595.1 Thermoanaerobaculia bacterium | reverse complement strand
TTCGGAGCGAGCCGGGGGGGCGGGGCCAGATGCGATTCCGTGTAGGCGTAGTTGATGGGGAGGAGGTAGGCCCCGTCCGGCTGGATCGCCATCAGGCCGAGAACGCGACCCTGGCCGTCGAGCACCGGGCCGCCGTCGCCGCCGGGGAGCGAACCGGGCTGGAGAGTCAGATGGGTGATCCCTTGAAACCGCCGGGCGATCGGGCCGAGCGCCCCTTCCTGGAGGCTCGATCCTTCGGCGATGGCGTGGAAGAAGACGCGCTCGCCGCCGCGGAGCTCCGCCGCGTCGCCGAGCTGCAGCGGCTCAGCCCTGGAGCCCGGGACGCGCACCAGCGCCAGCCCGATCGCGTCGTCCCGCTTCACGACCTCGCCGTCGATCTCTCCGCCATGGAGGGCGAGGACCTTGATCGCCGTTCCGTCTCCGATCGCCGCGCTCCGGGTAAGCATGAGATCGGGAGCGATGAAGAAGCCGGAGACCCGGCGGTCGCCGGAACGGAGAGTCACGATCGAGGGAGTCGTCAGCGCCGAAAGCTCGTGTGTCGAGAGGGGGGGCAGCGGCTGGGGCCAGGAAGGGATCTCCGTCGTGGCGAGGGCGCGGGAGGGTAAGGGAGTCGAAGCGAAATCGGCGCTCCCTCCCTGGACGCCCATCCAGAGCAGCAAGATCAGTCCGGCTACGGTGCTCGAGGCCGCCGCCGCGAATCTCCGGGTGGAGCGGCCGGCACCCTGGCCGCTCCCGGCGGGCTCGAGGATCGCCGCGATCCCGAAGTCGGCCACCCGCTCGCTCAGCGAGAGGGCCGCCAACCGCGAGGCGCGCCGCGCCAGCACGGGCCGGGGGAGCTCCAGCTCTCGCAGCAAGATGGAGAAGGACGGCGCCGGAGGGCCGAGGGAAGAGATCTCGCGGGCCAGCAGATAGCGCACCCGCGGCTCGGTGACAGGAGCGGCGATCACCACGTCGGCCAGCAGGCTCCCCCGGCAGAAGGGGCAGACCTTCAGCGAAGGGGCCGCGGACTCGCCGCAGTGCCGGCAGGGCTCCCGCTGGACATCGGACATCGAAATGATTCTATCTCGTTACGCCGGCTTCGGGGCCGACTTCAGCCGCTCCAGGGCAAGGGTGGCGATCTGCCGGGCCTTGGGGAGCTGATCCGTGCCGTCCAGGCTATGGACGGTGATGATGAGCTGCAGGTTCCCCGTGGCCACGTGGAGCTGCTGGAGGCGGCCGCCCACCCAGAGGGCGCCGTCCCCGAGGCCGGAGACGTCCTGGACCTTGCCGCCGGACATCGAGCTCAGGGAGGAGCGGCTCGACTCCAGGAAATCCTTCGCCGTGCCGCGATGCGGGCGGATGAGCAGGCTGAGGATGCGGGGCTGGTCGAGCGTGCCGCTGTTGTAGATGCATTCCAGCGGGTTCCGCCCCTGGGCCTCGTCGAGAGTGCTGCTCATCCCGGCGAGCGTGTCGCCGGCGATCGCCTGGGCGTCTTTGTCGGTGAAGAGCTGGCAGGCGTCGACCTTCAGGGCCGGGCCCGCGGGGGCGTCGGAATCGGAAGATCGGCCGCAGCCCACAATCAGCAAGGTCGATAACAGGAACGGCGCGATGAGGAGCCGGCGCAATGATCGCGATGAAGAAATGGTCAACGAGAATCCCTCCCTGGGTTCACAGGGAGGGAGTCTATCCTGCCTTGCGGGAATGGCTCCATGAGTCCATGAGGTATAAAGGATCATGCCGACCCTGCCAGGATCCGAGGACCGAGCGGACAAACGGCTCTTGCTGGGCATTCTGGACCAGGCGCCGATCGCGGAAGGCTCGACCGGCGGGGACGCGCTTCGCAACTCGATCGATCTCGCGCGCTGGACCGACGAGCTCGGATATCACCGTTACTGGGTGGCCGAGCACCACGCGACCCCCATGCTGGCCTGCGCGAGCCCCGAGGTGCTGATCGGCCCGATCGCGGCCGCGACCTCCCGCCTGCGCGTCGGGAGCGGCGGCGTCATGCTCCCTCATTACAGCCCGCTCAAGGTCGCGGAGTCGTTCAGCATGCTGAGCGGCCTCTATCCCAGCCGGATCGACCTCGGCCTCGGCCGGGCGCCGGGGAGCGACCAGACGACCGCGATCGCGCTGCAGAGAGACCGCCGCCAGCTTCCGCCGGACGACTTCCCGAACCAGCTCGCCGAGCTGCTGGCCTATCTCGGCGGCACCATGCCTGCGGACCACCCTTTCGCCCATCTGGCGGCGGCCTTGCCGGGCCGGCCTCACCGTCCCGAGCCGTGGCTGCTGGGCTCGTCGCCGCAGAGCGGGATCTGGGCGGCGGGGGTCGGGTTGCCCTACGCCTTCGCGGATTTCATTCAGCCGGGTGGAGCCGCGATCGCCGCCCGCTACCGCGAGGAGTTCCAGCCGTCGGAGTGGCTGGAGGAACCGCGCGTGGTGGTCGCCGCCTCGGCGATCTGCGCCGAGACCGATGCCGAAGGGGAGCGGCTGGCGGCCAGCTCCCGCATGGCGATCTCGCTTCTGTACCGTGGGCGCTTGGTGGCCGTGCCGCCGGTCGAGAAGGCCGTCCGCTTTCTCGCCGAGCAGGGGGGCTCCACTCTGCAGACCGGAAGGCGCCTGATTGTCGGCTCGCCGTCGACCGTCCGCGCGGGCATTGAAGCGGTGGCGCGCGAGTATGGGGCGGAGGAGGTGATGATCGTGACCATCACCTACGATCATGCCGCCCGCCGGCGCTCCTACGAGCTGATCGCGGAAGAGTTCGGGCTGTCCGGCTAGGAGATCGCCTGCATGCGCGCGCCGTCTACCACCCACTTGCCGTCCTTTCGGTGGACCCGGTAGGACTCGCCGGAGGAACTGAGGTTCCCCTCCCAGTAGCCGCCGCTCACCCAGACCTCGTCGTCGCTTCGCCAGTCGAGCTTCTGAATGCGGAACAGAAGATTTTTGCCCGACTTCCGCCGGCACTCATCCACGCTCACGACTTGCGGCGTGTTCCCGTCGAAGCGTTGGAGGAAGGCCGCGTCGGGGGATTGCTCACCGGGGAGAGAAAGGCAGTACCGATCCGCTCTTTCCTGGAGGCTCGAGGCGTTGTGCCGGAACTGATAGCGGAAGACCGCCTCGGCGATGTCGTTGGTGGCCCTGGATTGAGCCTCCGAAGACGGCGCCGGGCCGGCGGAGGCACAGCTCATTGAAGTAAGAGCCAAGCTGAGAAAAACTGCACACAAGGAGAGTTTTTTGACCAGCATCGTCCGTCCAATCTTTGGGCAGTGCCGTCTAGCGTTAACGTTTGGTTCTCTCGCGTATCACCCTACTCACTCCACTGCTGCCTTCCGCCGATTCAGCAAGGCTATGCCCGCCGGGTCCGAGATCTAACTTCTGATAGACCTCGAACGCGGTTGGCTTAGAGGATTCTGGCTCGGATGTTGGAGCTTTCTTTGCCTCTTTCAGAAGATAGAGATGGTATTGGATCTGTTCCAGCGAAACATTATCCGGCAAGTCATCCAGCAAGCGGAAAACTGACTCTTTAGCCGTAGCCATGACTCTCAACCTTTCGCGATCTACCGCACCCGCCGCCGCCGGTTCCGGATGTAGTCGGCCAGCATGAACTCCCCGAGGTTGTAGGGCGAGGCGAAGTAGGCGCGGCCGCGGTTGATCTGCGTCAGCTTCTCTACGAACTGGGTGAGCATCGTATCAGTCGCCAGCATGAAGGTGGTGATCACCACTTTCTGGCGGCGGCAGAGATCGGCCTCCTCCAGGGTGAGATTGACGATCCTCATGTCGAGGCCGAAGGGGTTCTTGTAGATCCGCCCGTTCTCGGTGATCGCCGAGGGCTTGCCGTCGGTGATCAGGAAGATCTGCTTGTTCGGCTGCTTCTGGCGGGCGAGGACGCTGCGCGAGAGCTGCAGCGCGTCGCGGGTATTGGTGTGGTACGGGCCCGCCTGGATGTACGGGATCTCCGAGAGGAAGACCTGCTCGGCGCGGTCGCCGAAGAGGATCACCGACAGGTGGTCCTTCGGGTATTTGGTGGTGATCAGCTCGGTGAGCGCCAGCGCCACGGTCTTCGCCGGCGTGATGCGGTCCTCGCCGTAGAGGATCATCGAGTGGCTGATGTCGATCGCCACCACTGTGGCGCAGGAGGTCAGGTGCTCGGTCTCGTAGATCTCCAGATCCTCCTCGAGCAGGCTGAACTCGCCGCCCTGCTCGCGCCGGAAGGCGTTCTGGAGCGAGCGGGAGGAGTCGAGGAGATGGATGTCGTCGCCGAAGGCGTAGGGGCGCGTCTCGGGGAGGCGCTCGATCCCCTCGCCGGCGGCGCGGATCGGGTGGTAGCCCGGGCCGGACTTGTCGAGCGTCGAGAAGATCTCCTCGAAGGCGCTGCGGCGGATCTTGCGCTCGCCGCCGGTGGTGAGCTGGAGCCCCCCCTCGCCGTCGCGGGCCACCATGTTCTGGTTCTCCAGGCTGGCGAAGAACTGCTCGAGATCGATCTCCTCGGGCAGGTGACCCTGCTCCTGGAGATAGCGCATCCAGTCCATCGCCTCCTCGACGTCGCCGCCGGTCGCCAGCACGAGCTGGTTGAACAGGCGCAGGAGGTCGAGGCCGGCGAGGAGGGCTTTGATCAGCTCGGGGTCGAGATAGAGATATTGATGCCGCATCTTGTTACCTGTCCTGACTGCTACCTAGTTCACATCCCCCCGGTCCCGGCCGCTGGAGCCGCCGCGGCGAGGCTTCAAGAGCTGGAACTTGACCATCTCCTTGTAGCTGACCTGGCTGTCCATGTCCTGGCGCGCCAGCTTGAGGTGCTGATGGAGCCCCTCGAGCACCATCTCGGCCGCCAGGGCCCGCTCCTCGGCCGTCTTGCCGTTCTTGGAGGCGAGCTCCTTGAGACCCGGCACCTTGTAGATCTCGGCCTCGTACTCGGCGAACGGCTGCTCGTCGGAGACCGTGACGGCGTTGCCGTCCGCGAACCAGCGGATCATCCGGGCGTAGGGGCCCTTGTCGTCCTCGCCGCCGCTGCCGGCCTCCTTGCCGACCTCGGGGAAGCGGGCGTCGAACACCTTCTTGACGGCCTGTCCGATGAGCCGCCGGGCCACCACCTCGGCCCCCTGCTGCTCGCCTTCGTAGACCATCTCGACCTTGCCGGTGATCGCCGGCAGCAGCATCTGCAGGTCGGAGAGGCGCGGGAAAATCGGGTTGTCCTTCGTCGCCAGCGCCCGCCGCTCGAGGTTCGAGGCCAGCAGCTCCAGCGCCGAGATGGCGACGCGGGCCGAGACGCCCGAGGACTGGTCCACCAGGTCGCTCTCGCGGGCCGCGAGGCTGATCTCCTCGACGAGCACGCGGATGTCGTCCGGGATCACGACGTTCGAGATGTCGCGCTCGGTCCACGCCTCCTGGCGGGTGATGTCCGCCGCCACGTTCACGTCGGGCGGGTAGTGGGTGAGGATCTGCGACGAGATGCGGTCCTTGAGCGGCGTGATGATGCTGCCGCGGTTCGTGTAGTCCTCGGGGTTGGCCGAGAAGACCATCATGATGTCGAGCGGGATGCGCACGGGAAAGCCGCGGATCTGCAGGTCGCGCTCTTCGAGGATGTTGAACAGGCCGACCTGGATGCGCGGCGCGAGGTCGGGCAGCTCGTTGATCGCGAAGATGCCGCGGTTGGTGCGCGGGATGATCCCGAAATGGATCACCTCCGGATCGGCGAAGGTGAGCTTGCGGGTCGCCGCCTTGATCGGATCGATGTCGCCAAGCAGGTCGGCGATCGAGACGTCCGGCGTCGCCAGCTTCTCGTTGTAGCGCTGCTCGCGGGACATCCACTCGACCTGGGCGTCGTCGCCCGCCTCCTGGACCAGGCGCTGGCCGTAGGTGGAGATCGGGGCGAGCGGATCGTCGTTGAGCTCGGCGCCGGCGAGCACCGGCACCTCCTCGTCGAGCAGGGTGACCAGCGAGCGCAGGATGCGGGTTTTCGCCTGGCCGCGCAGGCCGAGGAGGATGAAGTCGTGGCCGGCAAGCAGGGCGTTGATCACCGACGGGATCACCGTGCGGTCGTAGCCGAGGATGCCGGGAAACAGCGGGCCGCCATTGGCGAGGCGCTTGCGCAGATTGTCGCGGATCTCCTGCTTGATCGAGCGCGGCCGGTAGCCGGCCTCACGGAGAGCGCCGAGGGTCTTGATCTGGGACGTGGGCCTGGAAATCATCAGTCTTGTAGCTCCTGGAGCCAGCGCTCGGCGTCGATCGCCGCGCGGCAGCCGGTACCGGCGGAGGTGATCGCCTGGCGGTAAATCGGGTCCATCAGGTCCCCGGCGGCAAAGACGCCCGGCACGCTCGTCCGGGTGGTCGGCTCCTGGACTTTGATGTAGCCGACGTCGTTCATCTCGAGCTTGCCGCGGAAAAGGTCGGTGTTGGGCTTGTGGCCGATGGCGTAGAAGACGCCCTGCGTGGGATACACGCTCTCGAGCTCGGTCCGCTTGTTGTGCAGCTTGACGGCGGTGACTCCGCCCTCGCGGGTGCCGACGATGCCGGTGACCACTGTGTCCCAGATCCAGGCGATCTTGGGGTTGGCGAAGGCGCGGTCCTGCATGATCTTCGACGCCCGCAACTCGCGGCGGCGGTGGATGACCGTCACCTTGCTGGCGAACTTGGTCAGATAAGTAGCCTCTTCCATCGCCGAGTCGCCGCCGCCGATGACGATGATCTCCTTGTCGCGGAAGAAGAAGCCGTCGCAGGTGGCGCAGGCGGAGACGCCGTAGCCCATCAGCTCGGTCTCCCCGGGAATGCCGCTGAGTTGGGCGGTAGCGCCGGTCGAGACGATCAGGGCGTCGCAGCGATAGGTGTCCTCGTCGGTGCGCAGGGTGAAGGGGCGCTTCTCGAGATCGATCTCGATCGCCTGCTCGAACTTCACCTTGGTGCCGAAGCGCCGGGCCTGCTCGCGCATACGGTCCATCAGCTCCGGGCCAAGGATCCCCTCGGGGAAGCCGGGGAAGTTCTCGACGTCGGTGGTGATGGTGAGCTGTCCGCCGGGCTGGTTGCCCTCGAGGACGAGCGGCGCCAGATCGGCCCGCGCGGCATACAGCGCCGCCGTCAGGCCGGCCGGGCCGGAGCCGAGGATGATCACCCGGTGATAGTTGTTGATGTTGTGATGGCCCTGCTCAGGCTCGGTCATGGGGGCTTCTCCCCTCCTGGGATCAAGATAGAAATCACCTCGCGACCGCGAGGCGACCTGGGCGCCAAGTCTATACCAGCGTCTGCCGACGGCTGGAGTGGGCTCCCGGACCAAAGCCGGCTGGGACGGTCCGCAAGCTACAACACGTCCCCGGCCGGGGGGCATTCCGGAAGTGGGTCCGGGTGAGGCATGTAGAATCTGATGGCCCACCGTCGTCGGACGGCGCGGCAAGGACTGCTGCAACAACACGGTCTCGACCGGCGTCACGTCGTCGTATTACGTCTGCGGGAGAGGGTCCCCTCCGGGCTCACTCCTCGCCCTCCTCGTCTTCTTCTCCAGCAATCCGGTGCCGCAGGATCTTTCCTGCCCGCTCCAGGGCGATAGGACCCGCCGCCTGCAGCAGCTTCGCGAGAGCCTCGGGACTGCGGGTGAACCGCTCCAGCACGTTGACCCCGAAGGCCAAGTCCTCGTCGAAGAGGTCGACCCAGCCCACCGCCTCGCCCTGGCGCAGTAGCGGGAAGCCGCCGTTCCAACGCTCCCGGCCCAGCTCGTAGAACGGATCGCGGCCCACGAACGGGCGGACCGCGGCGGCCAGCAGCGCCGTCGAGCGCTCGCGGAAGAGGGCGGCCGGAGCATCGCCCCATTCCGGCCGCTCGCCCAGCCGCCAGAGGCCGAAGGCTTCATGCCCGTCGGCAGTGGAGGCGGGCTCGATCCGCCAGGGGCCGGCGACGTCCGCCTCGGCGGCGGAAGCAGGCTCGTCCTCCTGCTCGAAGCGGCGGAGAAACTCCTCGGCGAAGGCGTTGGGGGAGGGAGTGGTACGATTTTCGGGATCACGCATGGGGGCCACCTCCTGTGCGCGGTTGGCTCGGGCGAGTGACTGGCTCGTCCGGGCCATTGTTTTGTCGGGGCAGCGTAAAAAATTACGCCTCGATTACGCTTTTGATCGTAGACGGACGACAGGCGGAAGTCAAGCGGAGAGTTAACGCTCTGTCGCGTCGATCCACTTGCGGGCGCGCGGCGGCTGCCAGGCGGCGAGGCGGTCGAGCAGGCGCTCGGGGTTGTCGTCGACAACCGCCATTCCCCGGTGGATATCGGTCAGGAAGCGCTCGGCCGTCATATGGTCGAGGAAGGCCAGGAGGTGGTCGTAGTAGCCGGCGACGTTGAGAAGGCCGCACGGCTTGGGCTGGAACCCGAGCTGGCTCCAGGTCCAGACCTCGAACCACTCCTCCAGGGTGCCGATGCCGCCCGGCAGGGCGATGAAGCCGTCGGCGAGCTCGGACATCCGCGCTTTCCGTTCGTGCATGGAGCCCACCACCTGGAGATCGCTCAGGGCGCCGTGGGCGAGCTCCCGGGTGGCGAGCGCTTCGGGGATGACGCCGGTCACGGTCCCGCCGGCCGCCAGGGCGGCGTCGGCCACCACTCCCATCAGTCCCACCCGGCCGCCGCCATAGACGAGGTTCAGCCCGCGCCCGGCAAGGGTGCGGCCGAGATGGGCGGCGGCTTCGGCGTAGGCCGGGGAGGCGCCGGGGTTGGAGCCGCAGAAGACGCAGAGGCTGTTCACGGCAGCGGGATGCCGGAATCAGCCGAGGATGGCGTCGACGTCGAAGTTCAGGTCGGGAAAGGCGAGCGGCGAGATGCGGTCGCCCCGGCGCAAGGTGAGCACCTCGCGGTAGCCCTGAGGCGAAGGATCGCGGTAGACCTCAAGGACGGAGCGCGGGATATCGACCAGCCACGCCTCTGGAAGGCGATGGCGAGAGTAGAGCCCCATCTTGACCTGCCGGTCGTGCCGGGCGGTGGTATCAGAGACTTCGATAACGAGGAAGATGTCCGAAGGGGTCGGGAGAGCCGAGGCGTAAAAGTCCTCGCGGAAATGCAGCAGGGCGAGATCTGGTTGCGGCTCGGAGAGGTCGTCCAGATGGATCGGGCCCTGAACGCAGACGATCGCCTGGCCGTCTTCGAGACGGCGCTGGATCATACGGTCAAGACGCGCCACGCGAGATGCATGGGGTGGCCCGATAGGTGACATCTGCCAGATCTCTCCCTCGATCAGCTCAACGCGGTCGTCTTCGGACAAGATGCCGGACTCGACCATCGTGTGGTACTCGTGGGTCGTAAAAAGTTTCCGGATCGGGTCTGCGGCCATGGAGGTCTCTCCGTTGACGTCAGTGTACCGCTCAGGCGCGATTTTTTCCATCGCGGCGCTCCGGGCGCTCACGACACCGCCGCCGCGATCTCGATGGCGTTCAGGGCGCCGCCGCGGGTGAGATTGTCCATCGCCGCCCAGAGCCAGAAGCCGCCGCCGGCCTCGTCCTTGCGGACGCTGCCGTAGAGGACCTTGTCGCTGGCGGCGGCGTCGACCGGGCCGAAGAGGCGGGGCTTGTCGGCGGCTTCGAGATGGACATGTCCGGAGAGGGCCTTGCGGATCGCCTGCACGCTCGGATCCCCGCCGCAACGCACGTAGAGGCTCGCCGAGACCGAGTGGAAGACCGCTCCCTGGAGGATCTGCAGCGCCACCGGCGGAGACGGGGGTGCGCCGGCCAGCACGGCGCTGAGCTGCGCCGCGACGAGGTCGGCGGAGAGAGGCGTCGGCAGCAGGTTGAAGGAGAGCTGCGCGCCGAACACCGGCGTCGGTTGCCGCCGGGTCATCGCCACGATCTGCCGCGTCTGCTCGAACAGCTCCTCGATCCCCGGCTCGTCTCGCATCGAGGCCGGCTGGACCAGGGTGGCGACCGCCTCCGAGAGCTCGAGCTCCCGCAGCGCATGGAGCAGATGGGCCAGCAGCACCGCCCCCGGATGCGGCGAGAGCAGCACGCGATGCCCCGGCGCGTCGTCGGTGTTGACCCCCGCCACCACCGGATGGCCGTCCTCGAGCGTGGCGTCGAAGGAGAGGAGGATGGCGACCGTCTCCGGCGGCATCTCGGCGAGGATGGGACGGTTCTCGGCCATCGAGCCGCAGAAGAAGGCGACGCCCACCCCCTTCAACGTCTCCGGCTCATAACGGGTCACCAGGGCGGCGGAGCCGGCGACCTCGGTCAAGGTGCCGATGTCGTCCTCGCGGGTGCTCAGCAGGCGGATGTCGCCGCCGACCCTCGGGAGCCGTTCCAGCGTCTCTCTCAGCTCCTTGCCGAGGAGATTCATGGGATGGAGGATGGCGATGGCGGTCACGGGGGGGCTCCTTCCAGGGGGGGCGGGGAGCTCCCGGGCCGCGGCCCGCGCCGGGAGCGCAGGCGCGAGATCGCGGTCGTGGCCGGCCCCGACAGCGTGTAGAGAAGGGCGAGCACCAGAATCCCCACCCGGGGGATGTACAGGAACAGCAGCAGGAGAGCCGCGATCGGCACGAAGGCCCGGTAGCTCCAGCGCTTGCGGAGGTCTAAATTCTTGAAGCTGTTGTAGCGGAAGGTCGAGACCATCAGCGAGCCGACCACGAGGAGCGCGCCCCCCATGATCGCCTGCATGATCACGCGGGTGTCACCCGTCGCCTCGAGAGCGAAGGAGAGCAGGGCGCAGATGGTCAGCGCGGCCCAGGGGGAGGGGAGGCCGACGAACCAGCGGCTGTCCACCACCCGGGTCTGCACGTTGAACCGGGCGAGCCGCGTCGCCGTGCAGACCATGAAGAAGGCGGAGAGCAGCCAGGCGTCCGGATTGAAGTCCCGCAACCCCCAGAGGAAGGCCAGCATCCCGGGCGCCGCGCCGAAGGTGATGACGTCGGCGAGCGAGTCGTACTCCTTGCCGAACTCGCTCTCGGTGCCGGTCATGCGGGCGATCCGCCCGTCGATGCTGTCGAGGAACGCCGCCAGCACGATGAAGAGAATCGCCCGGTCGAAGTGGTGGTCCAGCCCGAGGATGATGGCGTAGAACCCGGAGACCATGTTGCCCATGGTGAACAGGCTGGGCAGCAGGTAGGCGCCGCGCCGGATGCCGCGGCGCGGGCGCGGCGTCAGGGTCTGATCCTCGATCAACGCCCCTCCCCGGGCATGGCGACGGGAGTCGCGCCGTTCTTCAGGCGGTCCCCCTTCTTCACCAGCACGCGGTAGCTCTCCGGCACCAGCAGGTCGACGCGGGAGGAGAACTTGATCAGCCCCATCAACTGCCCGCGATGGACCCGGTCCCCTTCCTTCAGATAGCAGACCACCCGCCGGGCGAGCAGCCCGGCGATCTGGCGCAGCCCGACGAGGTCGCCGTCGGGACGGCGGACGACCGTTAGGTGCTTCTCGTTGACGTCGCCGGCGTCCTCGCGGAAGGCGGCTACCTTGCGCCCCTTGGCGTAGCGGGAGACGACGACCTCGCCCGCCACCGGCACGCGCTGGACATGGATGTCGAACACCGACAGGAAGGTGACGATGTGGTGGTAGCGCCCGGGGCCGATCTCCGGGTCCTCGATGAGGTCGACGCGGGTGACCAGGCCGTCGGCGGGGGCGAGCACGTAGCCCGCTTCTCCCTCATAGCTGCGCTTCGGATCGCGGAAGAAGAGCAGGAGGAGGAAGCCGACGACGAGCGCCGTGGTCCCCCAGCCGGGCCGCCCGAGGAAGAAGAGCAGCCCGGCGAGGAACCAGAAAGGGAGGACGTAGACCCAGGCTTCTTTCGCAAACTTCATCGTGGGGGCTCCGATCGGATGTCGTGTGTCTCCAGGGGACTCTGCGGAGCCTCCGCCCAGGGCTTCAGGCCGAGACCCGCGACTCGCGATGCGCTCGCAGGATCTGTTCCATGTGGTCCTTCAGCGTCAGCTTGTGCAGCTTGATCTTCTTCTCCTCGACCTCGTCCTCCTGGGAGAGAAGAGACTTCTGGTTGATCTCCTGCAGCCGATGCTCATACTGCTGGTGCTCCTCGTGAAGGCGGCGGAACTCGTCATCCGTCTTGATCAGCTCCGCTTTCAGGTCGTCTTGCTGAAACATACGTCTGCCTCCTTTGCCTGTCAGAAAGAGTTCGAGGTGATGAGGAAAGCGGTCCGTGATGGACCGGTGCCTGCGGAAGGAAAGGGAAGAGAGCGGCTTGCGGAGAGCGGGCTCACCGCGCGGCCGGCTCCGTGACACGGTCACGCCCGAGTCCCCGGTGGGAGTGGGTGGCCGTGGTGAGAAGAAGTGTCAGCATGTGTCGCTTCCCCGAGGATAGCACCGGGTTTCGGGAGGATCAAGGCGAGGGGCGTCCCCACAAGGCCGCCCCTCTGGAAGAGGCGCTACGAGACGCGCTCGTCCAGGATCGCTCCGGCCCGTTCCAGCGCCACCTGTCCCACGGCTTCGAGGAAGCTCGCCAGCGATTCGGGGGACCGCGCGAGGCTGTCCGCCATGTGGAGCGCGGCGATCAGGCTCTCGTCGAACAGCGCGGAGTGGCCCACCACCTCGCCGCCGCCCTCGATGGCGAAGCCGGCGGGGCCGGACTCCTTGTGGAGGCGAAACGCCGCGTCCCGCCCGGTGCCGGGGAGGACCGCCGCCGCGAACAGCGCCAGGAAGCGCTGCCGGAACACCGCCGCCGGCCGGAAGCCCCGCCCCCGGCTCTCGCCGGGACGGAACAGGCCGAACCCCTCGCCGGGGATCTCCTCGACGCGCCAGGGACCCGCCGCGTCGGCCTCGGCCGCCGTGGGGGGCTCGTCGCGCTCGCCGATGCGCTGGAGGAAGGAAGGGGAGAAGGCGTTGGGAGAAGACGGAAGGATAGAATCGGTGAAGCCTTGCATGGGAGGGTGACTCCTTTGCTTGGTCAGGCTCGGCGGGTGAGTTCCAGCTCACCTCCGGGCCGTTTTCGTTTGGGGCCGGAACGGCTCCGGCCCTGTTAACTCAGCGTATAACAGAGGGTGGCGGAAGTAAAGCGGTGGGGAGATACAGAATGGCGGTGCTTTCTGGGGCGTCCTGCCCTCCGAGGCCTCACCCTCGGTCCCTCTCCCGGGGGGAGAGGGAGGGCCCATGGGCGGCATTTTTCCTCCCCCGGAACGGGGCCCGGAACGGGGGAGTTTAGGTGGGGGCCCAACGCTCCGGACTCCGGAACGCCCCCTCCTGGCCTCCCCCGTTCCGCGGGAGGAAAATCTCCCCAACAGCCCCTCTACTTCCTACACGGGCCCTCCCTCTCCCTCCGGGAGAGGGACCGAGGGTGAGGCCTCGAAGCGCAGGACGCCCCGGAGAGCACCGCCGCCCTGTACCCCTACAACAGCCCCAGCACGAAGATCAGCGCGTCTGTGCCGTCCCGGTAATACCCGCGCCGCATGCCGGTGCAACTGAAGCCGAGGCTCTCGTAGAGGTGGATGGCGGCCTTGTTGTCCACCCGGACCTCGAGGAAGCAGACCTGGATGTCCAGCCGGCGCAGGCGCTCGAGACCCTCGACGAGGAGGGCGCGGGCGAGGCCATTACGGCGCGCCTCGGGGTTGACCCCGACGCGCAGCAATTCCGCCTCGCCGGCGGCGTGGCGGAAGGCGGCGTAGGCGTCCGGCGTCTCCTCGCCCCGCGAGGCGACGAGCAGCACCGCGTGCGGGTGGGCAATCTCGTAGGCCAGCATCTCGCGCGGCCAGGGGTCGTGGAAGGCGGCTTCCTCGAGCTCCGTGATGCGGTCGAGGTCCTGTTCGCAGGCCGGACGGACGGCGGCGGTGGCGGGCTTCGGCAGGGTCATGCCGTCACCGCGGCGCGGGGTTTAGGCAGGGTGATGGCCGGTGGGCGGGAGTAGATCGCAGAGGTGAGAAAGGACGGGTCCCACTCGGTCTCCGGCGAAGCCGCGAGGATCGCCGCCGCGGGCGCGAGCGCCCCAGGCTCGATCAGCCGCATGCCCGCCGGCCAGCCGGGAACCGCGGCGAGGCGGGAGACTCCGAAGCCGATCACCACCGCCTCGCCGCCACCAGCGAGCCGCGGCAGCTCGGGGCCGGGGACCAGCTCCATCTCTCCAAGAGGCCGTCCGGCCACGAACGCCTGGGCGCTCCAGTCGCCGCGCAGGGCGTCGACGGCGGCGATCACGATCCTCTCGGGCTCGCCGGCCGAGGCGGCCAGGACCGGCAGGGAAGGGATCGCCGTCGCCGGCACCCCGAGCGCCTGATGCAGGCCGAGCACTGTGGCGAGGCCGATCCGCAGGCCGGTGAAGCTCCCCGGCCCGCGCAGGACGGCGATGCCGCCGAGATCCCGGACGCCGATCCCCGCCTCCGCGAGCACCTCCTGGATCATCTCCAGAAGCCGGACGGAGGAGCGCTCCTGCTCGATCGACCGGGAAGCCACGACTACCCCGTCCCGCGCCAGGGCGACGCTGACAATGGGAGAGCCGGTGTCGAGAGCAAGCAGGATGGAGGGCATGGAGAAGAAATATATCGCGGTGGAGCGATCCCGGCGGAAATTATCGGTTCCCCGGTCCCGTTCGAGCTGAAAATCCCGCGTTTTTGCCATCCGGACGGCGTTTTTGCTTGGACGGCCGTTTCTTTGGCGTTCCGAGTCTTCGTCTTGATAGAAATCCCGCTTTCTTCGTTTCCCCGGCCGCCGTCTTTCTTCCCACGACGCCATTCTGCTTGAAATGCCGCGGTCCTCGTAAAAAAACGCGCCGTCTTCTTCGTGAAGCCGCGTCCGGGCTTCGCGGGCGGCCGTCCTGGTTCGCGCGGCGTTTTTGTAGCCTTGTTCCGTCTTTCCGCAACGTTATACTCCCCACCGCATGTCGACTTCCTCGCCGGTCACGTCCCTGACGCCCATGATGCGCCAGTACCTGGAAATCAAGGCGCGGTATCCCGACGCCCTGCTGATGTACCGCATGGGCGACTTCTACGAGATGTTTTTCGAGGACGCCCGGGAG
>JBDSHF010000535.1:0-5154 GCA_039918595.1 Thermoanaerobaculia bacterium | reverse complement strand
CTGGCGTCGGGCCCGGCCAGACGGCCGCGCGTGCTCGTCGTCGACGACGAGCCGATGGTCGGGCGCGCGATCGCCCGCGCCCTGGCCGCGGGTCACGAGGTCACCGTGGCCACGAACGGTGAGCAGGCGCTGGCGCTCGCGCTCACGCAGCCCTTCGACGTGGTGATCTCGGATCTGATGATGCCGCAGATGACCGGGATGGAGCTGCACGCGCACCTGCGCGCGCAGCGCCCGGCCCTGGCCGCACGCATGGTCTTCATCACGGGCGGTGCGTTCACGCCCGCCGCGCAGGAGTTCCTGCAGGCGGTGAGCAACCCCGTGCTCGAGAAGCCGCTCCAGCGCACGGACAACCTGCCGAGCCATCGCGGCCAGATCGCCTTCGTGGGTGGGGGGCGCGAGTTCAAGGAGAATCCCTGGGAGGCGGCCCAGCGCGAGGCGCAGGAGGAGATCGGCCTCGAGCCCAAGGCTGTTCTCAGGCTCGGAGAGCTGGACGAGATCGAGAGCACGGCCGGCTTTCGGGTGATCCCCTGCGTCGGCGCGATCCCCAAAGGCATCGAATTCAAGCCCAACCCCGCCGAGATCGCCGAGGTCTTCAGCCTCCCCTTGAGCGCCTTCGCCAATCCCAAGCTCGTCGAAGAGCGCGAGGTCCTGATCGACGACATCGTCCGCACCCTCCGCATCTACCACGTCGGCAAGCGCCAGATCTGGGGCCTGACCGCGCGGGTGATGCAGAACCTGCTGATCCGGCTGGGGCTGGAGAGCGAGGAGGAGAATTGAAGGACGAGTCACCGCCGCCCTCTCGGCGAAGGCGGTAGAGACGTCCCCAGGTCCTATACGACACCCTGGGAAGGCCACGGGGACCGCGGGGCGTCTCCGCCGGAGGGCAGGCCGCTTCGAATTGCCACCGCCCTCAAAAACAGCCAAACCCCAAAACAGCACAGACCTGGCCTGCCCCGGTCAGGCATCGCTCATCGAAACGGCATCGCCCCCGCGGAGACGCCCCGCGGTCCCCGTGGCCTCCCCAGGGTGTCGTATAGGACCTGGGGACGTCTCTACCGCCTTCGGCCACCGTCAACGTTTCGCCAAGCGGCGATGCCGCCGCTTTGCTATCGTAGCCCGCTGTGACCGCGATACCAGATGTCCGCCTCCGGATCTGCAATACCGTGCCCCTTCGGGACGGCGACTTCGTCCTCTACTGGATGATCGCCTGCCGCCGGCTGCGGTGGAACTTCGCCCTCGAGCGCGCCGCGGGGGAGGCGCGGCGGCTGAAGAAGCCGCTGGTGATTCTGGAGCCCCTGCGCTGCGGCTACCGCTGGGCGAACGACCGCATCCACCGCTTCGTGCTGGAGGGGATGGCGGACCATGCCGAGCGCCTCGCGGGGTCGGAGGTCCTCTACCACCCCTACGTCGAGCCGGAGCCTGGGGCGGGTAAGGGGCTGCTCGAAGCGCTCGGCGCCCGGGCCTGCCTGGTGGTGACGGACGACTACCCTACCTTCTTCCTCCCCCGCATGGTCGCCGCCGCGGCGGCCCGGCTGCCGGTACGGCTGGAAGCGGTCGACTCCAACGGCCTCCTCCCCCTCCGCGCGGCCGATAAGGACTACGTGACCGCCGCCCATTTCCGGCGCTTCCTCCAGAAGGTCCTCCCCGACCACCTGGAGCACGCTCCGGCGGAAGATCCGCTGGACGATCCCCTGCCCGCGCGCCTGAAGAGCCTCCCCCGGGAGATCGCGAAGCGCTGGCCGGCGGCCTCGCCCGGGATGCTGAGCGGCGGATCGCTCGCCGCCCTGCCGATCGACCACTCGGTGCCGCCGGTCGCGGGTGTGCGGGGCGGCGACGCGGCCGGCGAGCGCGCGCTCGATCGCTTCCTGGCCGAGCGGCTGGGGCGCTACGGCGAGGGGCGGAACGATCCGGGCGAGGAGGTGACCAGCGCGCTCTCCCCCTATCTCCACTTCGGCTACGTCGCGCCGCACCAGATGTTCGCCGCCGTGGCCGCCCGCGAGCGGTGGTCCCCCGAACGGCTCGCCGCGCGGCCGACCGGAGCGCGCGAGGGGTGGTGGGGGATGGGCCCGGCGGCCGAGAAGTTCCTCGACGAGGCGATCACCTGGCGCGAGGTCGGCTACAACATGGCCGCCCACCGCGAGGACTTCGAGCGCTACGAGTCGCTCCCGGCGTGGGCGCAGGCCACCCTGGCCAAGCACGAGGGCGATCCCCGGCCGCACCTCTACTCGCGGGCTCAATTTGACGCCGGGGAGACCCACGACGAGCTCTGGAACGCCGCCCAGGGGCAGCTCCGCGAGGAGGGGCGCATCCACAATTATCTGCGGATGCTGTGGGGGAAGAAGGTGCTCGAGTGGTCCCCCTCGCCGCGCGAGGCGCTCGCGACCCTGATCGACCTCAATAATAAATACGCCCTCGACGGGCGCGATCCCAACTCCTACAGCGGCATTTTCTGGACCCTCGGCCGCTACGACCGACCCTGGCCGCCGGAGCGCCCGATCTTCGGCACCGTGCGCTTCATGAGCTCGGACAGCACGCGGCGGAAGTTCAAGGTGGACGGGTACATCGCCCGGTACGGACGGCGGAAGACCTCTCAGATGTCATGGCTCTGACGAAAAACTATGCGACCCACCATCCCCGCGCTCCTCGCCCTCACGCTCCTCTCTTCCTGTGCCTCGGGAGGTCCGAAGGTCGTGCCCTCTCCGATCGCCCTGCGGCTGGAGCGGTTCCTCCATCCGCCGGGTGGGACGATCGCCGTGGCCTACCTCAACCTGGGCAGCGGCGCCGCCTACGCCCGCAACGAGAACCATCTCTTCCACGCCGCCAGCACGATGAAGGTGCCGGTGATGATGGCGCTCTTCCAGGCGATCGACGAAAAGGAGCTGCGGCTCGATCAACCGCTGCCGGTGCGCAACCAGTTCCAGAGTCTGGCGGACGCCTCCCCCTTCTCCCTCGATCCCAAGGAGGACGGCGATCCGGAGCTCTACGAGGCCCTCGGCTCCACCCGGCCGCTGGAGGAGCTGATCCGGCGGATGATCGTCCGCAGCTCGAATCTGGCGACCAATCTCCTGATCGAGAAGATCGGCGCCTCCCGCGCCCAGGACCTGATGCGGAGCCTCGGCGCCTACCGCATCCGCATCCTGCGCGGCGTCGAGGACGACAAGGCCTACCGGGCGGGCATGAACAATCTCACCACGGCGGCGGACCTCGCGGTCGCCCTGGCCGCCCTCGCCAACGGCACGACCTTCAAGCCGGCGTCGAGCGCCAAGATGATCGAGATCCTCAAGGCGCAGGAGTTCAACGAGAAGATCCCCGCCGGCCTGCCCGCGGGGACCCCGGTCGCCCACAAGACGGGGGACATCACGGGCATCCATCACGACGCCGCGATCGTCTATCCGCCCGGGGAGCCCCCCTACGTGCTGGTGGTCCTCACCCAGGGGTATGAGGACGAGAAGGCCGCCGACCGGATCATCGCCGACATCTCGCGGGTGGTCTGGGAGCGGCGGGCGGATCCCCCCTCCCGCTCACCCACCCAGCCCGCCGAGCCGGCGCGGGAAGGGGGTTAGCAGGTATGTCAGATGCCGCGATGCCGGACGCCGCTCTCCTGAAGCGCACTCAGGAGCTCGCGCTCGAGTTCCTGGCCACCCTCCCCCACCGGCGGGTCGGCCCGGCGGTGACGGTCGACGAGCTCCGCGCGGCCCTCGGTGGTCCGCTGCCGGAGCAGGGCGAGGAGCCGCTGGCGACCATCGAGCGGCTCGCCCGGGCGGCCGATCCCGGACTGGTCGGCATGGCCGGACCGCGCTACTTCGGCTTCGTCATCGGCGGCCACCTGCCGGCCGCGCTCGCCGCCGACTGGCTGACCTCGGCGTGGGACCAGAACGCCGCCCTCTACGTCAGCTCGCCCGCGAGCTCGGTCGCCGAGGAGGTGGCCGCCGGCTGGCTGCTGGAGATCCTCGGCCTGCCGCGCACGGCGAGCGTGGGGTTCACGACCGGCGCCACGATGGCGAATTTCACCGCCCTCGCCGCCGCCCGCCACGCCCTCCTCAGCCGGCAAGGATGGGACGTCGAGGCGCGCGGGCTCTTCGGCGCGCCGGAGATCGACGTGGTGATCGGCGACGAGGCGCACGCCACGATCCTCGCCGCTCTCCAGATGCTCGGGCTCGGCCGCGAACGGGTGAAACGGGTGCCGGCCGACGGCCAGGGGCGGATGGAGGCGGCGGCGCTGCGCGAGGTCCTGCGATCCTGCGACGGGCCGCTGATCGTCTGCTCCCAGGCCGGGAACGTGAACACGGGCGCGTTCGATCCGCTCGACGAGATCGCCACCGCGGTCCGCGAGCGCCCCCAGCGAGATGCCTGGCTCCACGTCGACGGAGCCTTCGGCCTCTGGGCGCAGGCGGTTCCCGCGCTCGCCCACCTCGCCCAAGGCGCCGCGCGGGCCGACTCCTGGACGGCGGACAGCCACAAATGGCTCAACGTCCCCTACGACTCCGGAGTCGTGATCGTCAAGGACCCGCAGGCGCACCGGGCGGCGATGACCGTCGCCGCTCCCTACCTCGTCCAGGCCGGCGCCAGCGAGCGCGAGCCCCTGGATTACGTCCCCGAATTCTCGCGCCGCGCCCGCGGCTTCACCGTCTGGGCCGCCCTGCGCTCGCTCGGCCGCTCCGGAATCGCCGATCTCGTCGAGCGCTGCTGCGCCCTGGCGCGCCGGTTCGCGGACCGGTTGAAAGATGAGCCCGGAGTCGAGATCCTCAACGACGTCGTGCTGAACCAGGTCCTGGTCCGCTTCACGTCGGACGAACGGACGCGCGAGGTGATCGCCCGCGTCCAGGCCGACGGCACCTGCTGGCTGGGAGGCACCACCTGGCACGGCATGGCGGCGATGCGGATCTCGATCTCGAACTGGTCGACGACGGAGGCGGATGTGGATCTGTCGGCGGCGGCGATTCTGCGGGCGGCGCGGGGGTGAGGATTCGGGGCGGGGGGGCCGACCCTACAACCCCCGAGTCACCGGCGGCAGACACCGCGCCTCATCGCAAGGCTGATACGTCAACACCAGCTTCCCACCCCCCGAAACCTCCCCCGTGATCTCCACCCGCCCCGAGTAGACCGAAATCGCCTCGCTGGAGAAGCGGGACTCGAACCGCTCCCCTTCCGCAT
>JBDSHF010000534.1:0-3319 GCA_039918595.1 Thermoanaerobaculia bacterium | reverse complement strand
CACCATGAGCCGTCCGACCCCCGTCCCGGCGCCGAGCCTGGCCGCGACGCCGAGCACGGAGCGGGAGAGGGAGCGCGAGCGGGAACGGACCGAGCGCGAGGAGCCCGCCGAGAAATCGGCCGCCGACATACCGTTCTACCGCAAGGCCATCGCCCACATCCGCGGCGACGACCCGAACGGCTTCGGCCCCAACTGGTCGAACGTGGACGACTACGACATCCCGACGGTCTTGAGAAAGCAGATGGACTAGTGACGAGCCTCACTCCGTGCCGCCATACCCCCCGCCGAGCCGTTGGGTCGGGAGGTCGGGTGGGGCTCCGTCTCTACTGGATTTCGCCGCTCCTGCTGCTGGCTCTGCTGGCGGCGCCCGCTGTCGCGCTCGACAATATCTATCTAGTCCGCCATACCGAGAAGGCCGATTTCTGGCCGGATGAGATCGACTCCTTCCGTCCCCTCTCGCCCACTGGAGTCGCCCGTGCCGAGGCCTTGGCCAAGCGCCTTGAAGGCGCCGAAATCGCCGCCGTCTACGCCAGCCGCACCACCCGCGCCCTCGCGACCGCCATGCCGCTCGCCCAGGCCGCGCACATCCCGGTCGTTGCCGATGACGCCTCAACCAAGCCCGACGCGATGTCCGGCTTCCTCGCTGGGCTGCGGGAGAAGCACGCGGCGGATCGCGCCGTCCTGATCGTCGGCCACTCGAACACCATCCCCGAGCTCCTCGCCCGCCTGGGCGCGAAGCCGGACTGCTTCCAGCGGCTGGAGATCACCGGCCAGCCCGGAAGTCTGCTGATCGAAGGCTACGAAGGGGTCTGGAAGGTGGATCTCAAGAAGCAGGGGTGTGAGGCGATCACCCGAATGCTACACTGAAGTGAAACTCGGGCGTAGAGAATAGCGCCTCCTGTTGTAGTAAGAGAAAAGCAATGGACATCGGCGGAGCCTATACAGCAGACCGGGCCGCGGCCCTTTCGGGTGTGCCCAGGAGCACGGTCCATTATTGGGCGCGGAAGGGCCACCTGATTCCTTCTGTCGCCCAAAAGCCACGGCTCTGGTCGTTTACTGATCTTTTGGCCCTTCGTACGATCTACTGGCTTCGGCAGCCAAAGCAGGCGTTTGATATCGACGTGCCGGCGACCTCGATGCCGCGAGTCAAACGGGCACTCTCGCAACTGCGGGATCTCAGGCTCGATCTTTTCGAGGAGGGGCACCCCATCGTAGGCGTAACCCTGAGCGGTGAGGTCGTCATCAATGCCAGAGCCATGCCCTTGCAAATGACGGACGGCCAGTACTTGCCGCCTGACGTCGTGGATGTTCTTGGCCCCTTCGAAGGCTTGGAAGGGGCGCACGGACCTGATCTGCTACGGCCACGGCCCACGCTCCGGATCATCCCGCGTAAAATATCGGGGGCTCCACATATCGACGGTACGCGACTGCCGACCCAATCCATCTCTGTTCTGGCGGAAAGAGGGTTTACGGTTGAGGAACTGGCTGGAATCTATCCCTTTGTCAGCTTCGAGGCACTGAACGACAGTATCGAGCTGGAGAAGCAACTCCACCTGAATGCCAGCCTGCGGGCTGCCTGAACGTGGCTCGCTTTGCGCTGGATGAGAATTTCCCGGACACGATTCTTGATTCCCTGAAAACCGGTGTCCGCGAGGCGGAACTGGTCCCGATTCGCAAGATCGACCCGCGACTCCGTCAGATGGAGGATTGGAAGCTGTTTCTGTCGCTTTACCACCTCGGTGGTTGGGACGGAATGGTCAGCGCTGACGCCAATATGCTGAAGTTACCGCGAGAGCTTGCGGTCATCCATCAAACACAACTCACACTTGTGGTGGTCGAGAAGGCTGGGTTCGACCCGATCAGGGCAGCTGGATTGCTTTTGGTGCATCTGCCAACCATCTGCCGAAAAACCGTTCCGACCGTCGGGCAGATCTGGCGGCTGAGCGCTCAGAACAAGAATCACGAAGATCCTTGGTCTGAGCTGAAAAAAATTGCGGAGCACCAGCACACCAACGTGAATCATCTATTCCAGGCGGCCAGACTCTCTCCGCAGGAGCTTCAGAGAAATCCACTGGAGTAGCTGGTACTTCAACGCAGCTTCAGAGCCACCGGCGCACCCGGGACTTGTAACCCAGGTACCCCTCGCCGAACTTCGCTTCCAAATAACGCTCTTCGCGCGCGATCACCGCCCGTTGGACCACCACCAGGACGACCGGCAGGAAGAGCAGCGGCCAGAGCGTGTCGATCCAGAGCGCGAGCCCCGTGTAGAGCAGAGTGAGCCCCACGTACATCGGATTGCGGCTGAACCGGTAGGGGCCGGTCTCGACGATCGCCGTCGTGGGTTTCACCGGGATCGGGCTCGTCCGGGCGCGGGCGAACAGGCCCAGGGCCCAGGCGACGAGCAGCAGCCCGAGCACTGCCAGGACCAGCCCCGGGACAGCCGACATCTCGCGCCGCAGGATCGGAATGGGATGAACGCGGTGGAGCAGGAGCCCGGCGCAGAAAGGGATCGCATAGAAAAACGGCGGCGGGAGGCGGACGCCGGCGTGGTCGGGTGGAGTCGTCGGCATCTCGCCTCAGGATAGCTCGGGCGTAAGAGGTTTCAAAGGGGCGGCCGCTGAACGATGCTCGGCGGGATGGCGATCGTCTGATCCCCGTCCAGCCGCTCCGCGGCGATGCCGCCGATCGGCTGCACGGTCGGGTGATAGGTGCCGGTGGGTCTCTGCTCGGCCCCCAGCTTCGCCTGCCGGACCTCTTCCGCCTTTCTCTGCCCCTGCTCGACCCAGCGCCGCATGTACTCGCCGGCGAGATCCCGGCAGCCGAGGCCGAAGGCGAGCCCCGCCGCCAGCGCCGCCGCGCCCAGCAGCAGGGTGAAGGCGGTGCGCACGATGTCCGGCGCCACCCGGAGCTGGTCGAGGGCCATGAAGAGGGCCAGGGCGACGATCGCTCCCTTGGCGGCCTTGCCCAGCACCGAGAAGCCGGAGACGCCGCCCATCGAGGCCGCGATCACGTCCTTGACGAACTCGCCGATCACCATGCCGAGGATCACGATCAGCACCGCCACGATCAGGTTCGGAATGTAGGCGATCAGGGAGTAGAACATCGCCGAGACGGCGGTCAGGCCGAGGGCGTTGCTCGCCATCAGGATCGCGACCAGGGCGACGCTCCAGAAGACGAGCCGGGCGACCAGGCTCGAGGGGTCCAGCTTGGTGCCGGCGCGGGCGAGCGCGCGGTTGACGCCGCCGCGGTCGAGCGCCTCGTCGAAATGGAGCTTCTCCAGCAGGGCGTCGGTCGCCTTCTCGAGGAGCTTGGCCACGAT
>JBDSHF010000533.1:0-4946 GCA_039918595.1 Thermoanaerobaculia bacterium | reverse complement strand
GCCGCGAAGCGGTCCGTCCGCAGCAGCTTGAGCGCCACCCGGCGGTCCAGCTCGGGATCGTAGGCGGCGTAGACGACCCCCATGCCGCCGGCCCCGATCCGGTCGAGGATCACGTAGCGGCCTACAGAGGCGCCGCGTTCCAGCGCCTCGACGCTGGGATCACGCGGCCGCGGAGCCTCTCCGTGCAGCGGAACGGTCTCGGTGGGGTCGTCCATGGCGGTCCTCCGCCTATTCTACGACCGCGGATGAAATCTGTCGTAAAGGCTCTTCAACCGCTGCTGGTGGATGTGGGTATAGATCTGGGTGGTCGCGATGTCGGAGTGGCCGAGCATCGTCTGCACGGCGCGCAGGTCGGCGCCGTGCTCGAGGAGGTGGGTGGCGAAGCTGTGCCGCAGGATGTGGGGCGAGATCTCCGCCCGCAGACCCGCCTTCAGGCCGTACTTCTTGATGATCATCCAGAACCCCACCCGGCTCATGGAATCGCCGCTCTTGTTGACGAAGACGTGGAGATGCCGCCCCCGCGACAGCTCCGGGCGGACATCGCGCAGGTAGCGCTTGACCCAATCCTCGGCCTGATCCCCCACCGGCACCACCCGCTCCTTGCTCCCCTTGCCGAAAGCGATCAGGAAACCGGCGTCGAGCCGGAGCTGCGGCAAGGTGAGCCCTACCAGCTCGCTGACCCGCAGGCCGGTCGCGTAGAGCAGCTCGAACATGGCGCGGTCCCGCAAACCCAGCGGCTTCGCGACGTCCGGAGCCGCCAGGAGCGCCTCGACCTCGGCCTCCGAGAGCACCTTCGGCAGCGGCTTCCAGAGCTTGGGCGGGAGCAGATTGACCGCCGGGTTGTCCTTGCGCTCGCCGGCGGTGACCAGGTGATCGTAGAAACCGCGGATCGCCGACAGGGCGCGCGCGCTGGAGCGGGGCGAGAGCCCCTGGCGCTGGAGGTCCCGCATGTGGGCCGAGAGATCGGCCGCGGTGGCGGCGAGGAGGTCCGCTCCGCCCTTCTTCGCCAGCGCGCCTCCCAGCCGGGAGAGGTCGTTGCGATACCCCTCGACCGTGTTGCGCGCCAGCCCCCGCTCGACCGCCAGGCTCTCCAGATAACGGTCGAGCACCCGCCGCCAGGGGGGGACGGGGGTCTTCGCGGACGCCGCGGCTGCCGGCGGTTCCGCCGCCGTCACGGCAGCGCCCGCGGCCTCGGCGGCAGCGGCGTGATCCCGCGCGCGGTGCAGATCTCCAGGACCTCATCCTCCACCAGGGTGACGGCCGAGTCCTTCGCTTTCTGGAAGATCTCCTTCACCAGCTCAGGGCTGGCCTCGATTCCGCGCTCCTGGAGCCAGTAGACGACGTTGGACTCGCCGCTCATCGGCCCGATCTCGATCACCTGCCGGCAGCCGATCAGCCCCGCCGGGATCGACGAGTAGATACGGTCGGCCAGCCAGTCGTCGCCGCGGGCGCGGGCCTTGATGATCGCCGAGGCGTGCACCCCCGTGCCGGTGCGGAAGGCGTCCTTGCCGACCACCGGGTAGTTGTCGGGCAGCGGCACGCCGGTGGTCTCCGAGACGAACTGGCAATACTCCAGCAGCCGGTGGAGGTCGCGGTTGATCCAGCCGAGGAGCTGCATGTTGACCAGCAGCGTGTCGATCGGGCAGTTGCCCACCCGCTCGCCGATCCCCACCGCCGTGCCGTGCAGCCGGTCGGCGCCCGCCTCGGCGGCGGCCAGGGCGTTGATCACCGCGAGATCGCGGTCCTTGTGGCCGTGCCAGTCGATCATCACGTCGTCGCCGACCACCTCGCGGATGAAACGGATGACGTTGCGCGCCCCGTTCGGCGTCGCATGCCCCACCGTGTCGGCCACGCAGACCCGCTTGGCGCCCGCCTCGACCGCCTCGGTGTAGAGGCGGCGCAGGTCCTCCGGCGCGGCGCGGGTGGTGTCCTCGGTGACGAACATCACCGGCAGCCCTTCCTTGACCGCGAACTCGACGGCCTCGCGGGTCAGCTTGAGCATGCGGTCGAGCGTCCACCCCTCGGCGTACTGGCGGATCGGCGAGGAGCCGATGAAGCAGGAGGCCTCGATGGCGATACCGGTGCGCTGCGAGATCTCGGCGATCGGCTTGATGTCCGCGATCACCGTGCGCGCCGCGCAGTTGGGGGAGATCTTCAGCTTCTGCTCGACGATCTCGCGGGCGAGCCGCTCGACGTCGCGCACCACGTGCGGCCCCGCCCCGGGCAGGCCGATGTCGGCGGACTCGATGCCGAGCTCCGCGATCAGGTGCAAAATCTTGAGCTTCTCCTCGATCGACGGGTTGCGGACGGACGGCGACTGCAGGCCATCCCGCAGCGTCTCGTCGTCCAGCTCCACCCGCCCGCGGGCCGGACGCAGCTCGGAGCCGCCGGCGCGGTTCCAGTCGTAGATCAGCTCGGACTCACTGGGGTGCATTCAAAAAATCCTCCGCCTTGAAACGATTATAAGCCCGCCGCCCGGACCCTCACCCCCGGCCCCTCTCCCGTCCCCTCCCGCCCTCCCTCACCGGGAGAGGGGAGAACGGCAAAGACGGCAAGAATGCTTTTCGGCTAACTTCTCCCTCTTCTCCCGGTGAGGGAGGGGGGAGGGGACGGGAGAAGAGGGCCGGGGTGATGAGGGCCTACCGCGCCGCCACCGCGCCCATCGCCCGCGCCAGCAGATCCCCCACCTGCGAGGTGGTGAGCGAGCCGCCGAGGTCGGGTGTGGTCTGCCCCTCGCGCATCGAGCGGGCGACGGCGTCGTCGATCGCCTTCGCGGCCTCCTTGTGCCCGAGGTAGTCGAGCATCAGCGAGGCCGAGAGGATCGCGCCCACCGGGTTGGCACGGCCGGTGCCCGCGAGCGGCGGCGCCGAGCCGTGGACCGGCTCGAACATCGAGGTCCGGCCGGGATGGAGATTGGCCGAGGCCGCCACCCCGAGCCCCCCCTGGAGCGCGGCGCCGATGTCGGTGACGATGTCGCCGAACATGTTGTTGGTCACGATCACGTCCAGACCCTCGGGCCGCAGGACCATCTCCATGCAGAGGGCGTCGACGTACATGCAGCGGTTCCTGATCTGCGGATACTCCCTCGCCACCTCGGCGAACACCCGCCGCCAGAGGCCATGCCCGTGCTGCATGACGTTCGACTTGTCGCTCATCATCACCTCGCGGCGCCCGTGGGCCACCGCGTACTCGAAGGCGGCGCGAATGATGCGCTCGACCCCCTTGCGGGTGTGAATCTCCTCCTGAATCGCGACCTCTTCCTCCCACCCCTTCTTGAAGGTGCCGCCGACGTTGACGTAGGCCCCCTCCGTGTTCTCGCGGAAGACCACGAAATCGACGTCCTTCTCCGTGCGGTCCTTCAGCGGGCAGAGCCTCGCGTCGAAGAGCTTCACCGGGCGGAGATTGATGTAGAGGTCGAGCTGAAAGCGGGTGCCGAGGAGGATGTCGGCGGCGTGCTTGTTGTCCGGCACCCGGGGGTCGCCGAAGGCGCCGATCAGGATCGCCGAGTAGTTGTCGCGGAAATCGTCGAAAGCTCCCGCGGGGATCGTCTCGCCGGTCGCCAGATAACGGTCGGCACCCCAGTCGAAAGGGACCAGCTCCAGCGGCAGCTCCCAGGCCTCGGCGGCGGCCTCCAGGACCTTGACGGCCTCGGCGGTCACGTCCTTGCCCGAGCCGTCGCCGGGCAGCACCGCGACGCGTTGCGGCCGGCGTTCAGAGGGTGGGGTCGAATTCATGCGCGGGATGCTAGCACGAGGCCCGCCGCCGTTCCGGGGGGGTCCGCTTCGCCGCCGGACGGTCGAAGAAACTCACCACCCGACCCGCCGCCGGCTGCGGCATGGTGGCGGGAGCGGCCGGAATCCGCAGCACCAGCCCGAGCTCGAAGACGAACGGGATCTCCGGGCAGAGCCAGACCGAGTGGAGCCCGGGCCAGTGGGTCCCCGGCGCCAGATCGAGCAGGCGCGGCAGCAGGAAGTCCCCGGAGACCTCCGCCCGCATCGGCCAGATCGCGACCGCGGGGTGATCGGCCGAGATCCGCTGCAGCCTGCCGGAAGCCAGGGCGTACCCGCGGGGGCGCTCCTGGAAATACCGTACCGACTCCTCCCACGAGCCGAGGCGCGGCCCCTCGCCGGCGAGAGGCGAGCCGGGCCACGCCCGCACCTCCAGCCGCCCCTTGTGACGCTCGGCGCTCCACTCCCACGGACCGCCGCCGTTGCTGGAAGGGCGCGGGAAACGGAGATGGGCCCGCGCCGCCGGCTGATGCGTGATCAGCCGCACCCCGGGCGCCACCCAGGCGGGCATCAGCATCCGGCGGAACAGCACCGAGGGGACCCCTTCATCGTCCAGCACGTAGAGGCGGACGGTGAGCTGCGGATAGCCGAACTTAAGCGACGGCAGGGCGGTGAGGTGGAGAGAGTCCTGATGGAAGAGCAGCGCCGAGGCGAACACGTAGTCCCGCCCCTGCCAGAGGTGGCGCTGGTAACGCAACGGCGAGGGCGGCGGCGGCAGGGACTCCGCCGGGAAGGCCCAGTTGAGATAGAGACAGTCGCGTACCGTGGTTCGCAGCATGGTTCAACCCATCCTGAGCAAACATAGCGTGGGCGGCGGCGGGGAGCAAGGTGGGGGGCAGGCTTCGCCCCCTCCTCCACCCGGGATTGAAATCCCGGGCTACCGACGGACGTCCCTGGCCGGGACTTCAAGCGAATCTGTGTTTCTGGGAGTCCCGGAGGGACGGCCGTGGGTAGCCCGGGATTTCAATCCCGGGCGGTTTTGCTACAGTCTCCTGCGAGAACATCTTGAACCCATGGAGGTTTCTTCTATCTGAAAATCCCGAAACGACAAGCCTGGCTGGGCGCCCTCGCCACGGCCGTTGCCCTCGCCGCGATCCCGGCGCTGCTCACCGGCGCCGAGAAGAACGCTCCCGCCGGCATCCAGCTCCCCGCCGGCGC
>JBDSHF010000532.1:0-14781 GCA_039918595.1 Thermoanaerobaculia bacterium | reverse complement strand
CAGGAGGTCCGCGAGAAGACCACCCCCATGCTCCACGCCGAGACGTACTTCGGCAAGGTGGGCGCCTTCCGCGGCGCCGCCTACGAGGCGAAGGGGCTCTACCGCCCCGAGGTGGACTGCGTCATGTTCAGCCGCAATCCGAAATCCTTCTGTGACGTCTGCGCGCGGGCGATCGAGCGGGCGATCAGGATGTACGCGGAGTAGCCACGAAGCGGTCGTACAGCACCATCAGGACCGTGGTGCCGAAGCCGATGCCGGCGACCACCCACCACATCTGTTCCGGGTGACTCGATTCGCGCACGAAGCGCTGCACCAGGTGCCCGCCGAGCGGGCCGCCCACGAACGAGCCGATCGCGACCGGCAGGAAGGCGAAGCCCATGAAGGTGCCCACCTGCTCGCGCGGCGCGAGGTTGGCCACGTACTCGTAGAAGCGCGGCGCCTGCATCCCCTCGCCACACGCGAAGACGAACATGGCGGCGACGACCGTCCGAGGCGACGGATACAGGGCGATCAGTACCCAGGACGCCGAGGCCACGGCGAACCCTATCGTCATCGCCCGGATCGGCCGCCAGCGCCGCACCAGCGCGCTGATCGGCACGGTGAGCAGGATCAGCGTCCAGGCGTCGACGGTCTCGATCAGCTCGAAGCGCTCGAAATGGAGGGTTTCCGTCAGATAGAACGGCAGCGAATAGAAGATCTGCCAGAACATGATCCAGAAACCCGAGAAGATGGCGAGGAAGCCGAGGAACCGCAGGTCGCGGAACACCGTCAACATGTCGCGCAGCACCTTGGCGAAGGAGGTGGGCGCCGCCTCGTCCGCGGCGCGCTCGGGCTCGCGGAAGAACAGCAGGGTGCCCAGCAGGAGGAAGAACGAGGTCACCGACGACATGATCAGGACGTACTCGATGCCCAGGTTCTCGCGCACCCCGAGCGCCAGGATAGGCCCCAACCCGCCGCCGATGTTGACCAGCGTGTAATAGATCGAATATCCGAGCGACTTGGCCTCGGGCGCCGACGTCCGCGCCACCGTCCCCACGATGCTCGGCTTGATCAGCGAGCCGCCCACGGCGGTCAGCATCAGCACGGCGAAGATGTACGGCCCCTTGCCGATGGCGGCGACGATCGACTGGCCGAAATTCAGGCCGGCGAGGCCGATCAGGAAGTAGCCGACGCAGAAGATCGAGAAGCAGGCCGCGAGGCTGCGCTTGAAGCCGTAGCGGTCGACCACGGTGCCGGCGAGGACTGGCAGGAAGTAGAGGACGCCCGAGAAGACGCCGGCGAGCGAGCCGGCGGCCTCGGGCCCCAACCCCACGCGCTGGGCGAGATAGATGGTGAGCACCGCCTTCGAGCCGTAGAAGGCGAAGCGCTCGAACAGCTCCAGGGTGTTCGCCACCCAGAAGGTGCGCGAGAAGCCGCGGATGAGAGTGCGAAACGAGCTCATGCCGTCTTCACCTCCTGATCGGGTTCATCTCCCCGGGCCCGCAGGCGCGCCAGGTTGCTGTGCCGCCGTCCGTAGGCGAAGTAGATCACGAGTCCGAGCCCCAGCCATACGAACAGGCGCAGCCAGTTCTCGGAGGGGAGGGAGAACATCAGCAGCAGGCAGCTCAGGATTCCCAGGATCGGCACCAGCGGCACGAAGGGGACGCGGAAGGGCCGCTCGGCGTCTGGATGCGTGCGCCGCATGATCAGCACCGCCGCGCAGACGATCACGAAAGCGAACAGCGTCCCCATGTTGACCAGAAACAGCAGCACGCTGATCGGCAGGAACGCCGCCAGCGCGGCGACGAACAGACCGGTCACGATCGTCGACTTCCAGGGCGTGCGGAAGCGCTCGTGGACGGCGGCGAAGAAGCCCGGGGGGAGCAGGCCGTCGCGGGCGATGGCGAGGAGGATGCGGGCCTGGCTGAGCATGGTCACCAGCAGCACGGAGGTGATGCCGGCCAGCCCCGCCCCGGCGATCAGGAACTGCGCCCAGCGCAACCCCACGCGGCCGAAGGCGTCGGAGACCGGGGCGTTGATGTCGAGCTCGCCGTAGGGGACCATGCCGGTCAGCACGGCGACGACGGCGATGTAGAGCAGCGTGCAGAGCACCAGCGAGACGATGATGCCGATGGGGACGTCCCGCTGCGGATTCTTCGCCTCCTCCGAGTGGGTGGAGACCGAGTCGAAGCCGATGTAGGCAAAAAAGGCCAGAGCGGCGCCGGCGAGCATGCCGACCGGCTGGCCGCCGGCGTTGCTCTGGCCAAGGAGGGTATGTCCAAAGACCTGGAGGCCGGTGAGGCCGTAAGGGGCGAAGGGGTGCCAGTTCGCGGAGTTCACGTAGAAGGCGCCGACCGCGATCACGAAGATCACCGCGGCCAGCTTGATCGCCACCAGCGCGGTGTTGACGCTGGCGCTCTCGCGAATGCCGATCACCAGCACGACCGTCACCACCAGGACGATCAGGGCGGCCGGCAGGTTGATGAGGGAGCCGGTGGCGATCAGCTTGCCGAGCTGGGGGTCGTAGTTGACGACCGGTCCGGCGATGGCATGCGGCAGTTTCCAGCCGAAGACGTCGAGGATGCTCTGGAAGTAGCCGGACCACCCGTCCGCCACGGTGGCGGAGCTGACCGCGTACTCGAGGACGAGGTCCCAGCCGATGATCCAGGCGAACAGCTCGCCCAGCGTCGCGTAGGCGTAGGTGTAGGCGGAGCCCGCGACCGGCACCATGGAGGCGAACTCGGCGTAACAGAGGGCCGCGAAGATGCAGACCACCCCCGCGACGCAGTAGGAGAGCATCAGCGCCGGCCCCGCCGTCTGCCGCGCGGTCGCTCCGGTCGAGACGAAGATGCCGGCGCCGATCACCGCGCCGACGCCGAGGCTGGTGAGCTGCACGGGCCCGAGCATGCGCCGGAGCCGGTTCTCCCCCTGGAGCTCGGCCAGGAGCATGCTCAAGGGTTTGCGAGCGAAGAGTGGGTTCGCCATGTTTCATCTCCTTCCGTTCTGGAAGGAGGTTAGAGGGCGGGCCGGCGGCGGACTATTCCGCAACCTTCGGGATGGGCGGGGGCCGGCAGGGAGGTGGAGGGAGGTGGGCTATACTGCGGACGTGGAAGAGTCCATCGAAGAGCGTGAACGCAAGGCGCGAGCCGCCGCCAGAAAATCCTGGCCGATCCGCGTCTACCGCCTGGGGGAAGAGCCCGACGACGACCTCAGCGAGACGACCACGGCGAGCGAGCGGCTCGGAATGATGTGGCAGCTCGCGGTCGACGCCTGGGCCTCTTCCGGCCAGCCGATTCCGGACTATCCTCGCGAGAAGACGCCGATCCATGCGATCCGCCCGTGGAAAAACCAGAGCTGAATAGCGACTTCCGGGACATGGTGGCCGCCCTTCAGGCTGAAGAGGCGGTCTTCATGATCGTGGGCGCTCATGCCATGGCGGTCCATGGCGTGCCGCGGGCCACGGGAGATTTCGATATCTGGATACGTCCTGATCCTGAGAACGCACAGCGGGTCTTTCGCGCTCTCGAAAAGTTTGGCGCGCCTGTCGCCGCGATGGACCTCCAGGTCGAAGATCTGTCAAAGCCGGGAACGGTTTACCAGATCGGGCTCCCCCCGCGTCGAATCGATCTCTTGACGGAAATCGATGGTGTGAACTTCGACGAGGCGTGGCAGTCCAGGACCATCTCGCAGGTCTACGCCCTCGAAGCCCCCTTTCTTGGCCGGGACGCTCTCCTCCGGAACAAGAAGGCGAGTGGACGTCCAAAAGATCTTGTGGATGTCCGGCTTCTGGAAAAGAAAAGCCGCAAAAATTCTTGACCCTCACCGCTCCCGCGCCACCACCCGCCCCACTCGCAGCCCCTCGGCAAGACGGTAGGCGTGGTGGGCGGTCACGATCGCCCCGCCGTCCTTCAGACGGCTGCGCAGGCCGTGGATATGCCGCGCCGCGAGATTGGTGATCTCGGCGCGGCCGGCCCCCTCGGGGGCGATCCGGGTTCCGATGTCGACCACGGGCAGCCCCTCCCCACCGTTCAGACGGTCCTCGATCAGCGCCAGCCAAGTCACCGCCTCCTGGCTCCCCGCCTTGAGCCCGACCCGCGAGAGCAGCCGGCCGCCGATCTCAACGTTCGGCTCGCCGCTCCAGACCGCCAGATCGAGCTCGCCTTCGATCTCGCGGCGGTCCTCCTCCGTCTTCGCCACGGCGGCGTCCGGCGCGTTCGCCATCTGCAGGACCAGCGGGAAGATGCGGCCGAGATAGGAGCGGACGACCGGCACGACCATGCCCGGCAGATCGCTCTTGTCCATTACGTCACGGGGATCGAAGCCGGCGTCGAGGAGGTCGCGTCCAAAGGTGGCCTCATATCCCCGCTTGTTGGAGAGGAACCGGCAGGCTGGCGGGCTGCCGGCGAACATCCCCCGCACGGTGTTGGCGAGGTAGATCGATTCCCACCAGCGGTCAGGCGGGATGAATCCGAGGGTCGCGAGCTGGATGTCCTGGAGCAGCAGCCCACCGGGACGGAGCATCCCCGCCACCGCCTTGCAGAAGCGGTGGGCGCCTTCGAAGACGGCCGGATCGAGAGGAATCCGCCGCGGCGTGGGAAGGTCATCCACCAGCCTCGTGGCGACCTGAAGGCCCGGATACCTCTCCAGCCACGACGCGGTGATCTGAGTGGTGTCCGGTCCGGGACGGTCGAGGCAGACCACCGTCGTCTGCTCGAGAACGGCGCCTGCCCCCGAGAGGACGTCCAGCAGCTCGGAGACGTGGTGCAGGTGGTCCTCGACAACCACCAGGGGGCGCCGCGCGAAACTTGTGGCTCCGACCCAGGTCATGGCGGCTACTATACTGATCCTGTTGAAAGAACGCCCCGCGACCTCTGATCCGGAATCCCCCGCCCGCCGGTGGGGCTCGCGCCTGCTGTATCTCGGCGTCTTCCTGTTTGCCCTCCTGGTGGTCCTCGCCGCCCTGTCGATCCGGCGGGAGTGGCAGGAGCGGATCGGACAGAGCCGGTCGGACGCCATCTTCCAGCTCGTCCAGGGAAAGACTCCGGCCCGCCCCACCGAGACGCCGGGCGCCACGGCCTGGCTCAACCTGGAGCTGCGGCGCTATCGCGAGCGGATCTCGGACCCCGGGAAGGCGCGCCTCTACGGCGAGGTCGCGGAGTGGCAGGACACCCGCTCGGTGCCGCCGTTCTTCGCGCCGATCCGGGATCTCCTCGCGAGCCCCCTCCGCCATCCGGAGACCCCGGCTCCCCCCGCGTTTCATCCGCCGGCGGATCTGGGAGTGCCGGCGACCGGGCTGTTCTCCCTGCGCACCCAGGGCTTTCTCGAGCTCGATGGCCGCTGGTTTGCCGTCACCCGCCGGAGCACCCTCGAAGCGGAACCCTCGGACCGCTTCCTGGCCGCCGCGGCTCCTCATCTCCTGGCGCTGAGCGAGGATCTGCCAAGGCGTCTCGCCGCCCATCCTCTGCCCGCTCTGCCCGGCAGCCGCCCTCCCCGCGTGGTACGACTCTACGCCATCTCCGAGGACGGCACCCTGATCTCCCTCCCCCAGCCGGCCGATCCGGCGCAGAGCCGCCGCGCCGTCCTCGCCGAGGGGCGCGAGCTCGGCGGCTCGCCCGAGCGGCCGACGTTCGTCTCCAACGAGTTCTACTTCCGGTTCGACTTCGCCAGCCCGGAGACCCAGACCTTCTACTCCGGCCTCTATCTCGACCTCGGCGGCCAGGGGCTGGTCGCCACGATCACCGCCCCCTTGCGCGATCCCGCTCTCGGCGGACGGGGGATCGTCGGCGCGGATCTCTCGTTCGCCATCGACTGGGAGGAGTTCGCCCGCCGGATCGATCCGCCGATGATCGCGGGCGTCGTCCACCTCGCCCAGCCGCCGGTGCGGAGCCGCCCGTGGGCGGAGATCGGAAACGCTTTCTCCCCGCGGCAGCCGGCGGCGCTTCGCCGGGCGGCCGCGGCGCTCGCCGCCCTCCCCTCCGGCCCAGCAGGGGGTGCCGAGAGCGTCCCCTATGTCCTGCACGGCGTGGTCGAGGGGCAGGGGGCGATCGCCGCCTTCCAGGTGGCGGCGGCGACGTGGCTGGTGGTGCTCTTTCCCAAGACCCAGTCGCACCTGCCGCTGATCCCGGTGCTGCTTTCGGTGGTGATGCTGGTCGCCTTGCTCTGGGGGTTCGAGCTCAACCGCCGCCGGGCCGAAGAGGCGCAAGGGAGGGCCGAGGCCGCCTTCCAGGAGAAGCAGAACCTGCTCAGCACGATGCAGGTGCCGCTGGTGGTGGTGGACCCGAACACGGACGAGGTCGTCTACGGCAACCAGGCGGCCGAAAAGCTCGGGGTCTTGGCCGGCTCGCGGATCGGCGACAGGGTCTCTGCCGATCCGCGGGCCCGCGCCCACTACGAGCGCATGCAGGTCGCCAGCCCCGAGCCGCGCCGGGCCTACGGCCTCCCCCTGCGGGTGCGCGGCGAGGACGGCGAGGAGGAGGAGCGCTACGCGATCATCCGCTCGGTGGCGGTCACCGCGCCGATCGAGGCCCTGCACGCCGACGAGCGCCACCGCCTCGGCATCCTTTTCCTGGTCGAGCCGGAGGCGGACCTCGCGCTGCTCACCGAGGACCTGATCGGCGGCACCCGCCAGGACGAGCGGCGCAAGCTCGCCGGCCTGCTCTCCCACGGCGTCGACACCCTGATCCGCGTGCTCGCCTACAGCCTGCGGACGGCCGCCGGCGCGGCCTCGCGCCCGGAGCTCGCCTCCTGGCTCGCCGATTACGTCGACCGGCGGCTGCGCACCACGGCCTGGCTGCTGGATCACTGGCAGGCCGAGCCGCCCCTGCCCCCCGACAGCTCGATCGAGGCCGCGCAGGCGCGGGTCACGATCGAGCGGCTGCAGGGGGTCTTCGCGCTCGCTACCGGCGACGCCGACCTGCGCACCCGCCTCCACTGGGACAACGGCGTGCTCTCGCAGCGCCCCGACCCCCGGGCGCCGGTCTTCACGCTCGAGATCGACTGGCCCGAGGAGTACTGGTTCACCTGCCCGGTGCGCGGCGGCTTCGGCTTCTTCCTCGGCGAGGTGCTGATCAACGCCATCCGCCACGGCCGGCCGGGCTCGACCCCGGCGTTGCGGATCACCCTCGACCGCGTGCGCCGGGAGCTCCACTTCGAGGTCGAGAACGACCTCGGGAGCGAGCCGCGCGACCGCGACGGCGAGACCTACGGAGGGAAGAGCATCCTGCGGCAGCTCGCCCGCCTGTTCGAATGGCGGGACCTCCGGTTCGAGAAACGGGAGCGGACCTATCTCGTCTCCTGGCACGTGCCGGCGAGCGAGCGCGGGGATCCACGGAAAGCCGATTGAGGGAGGTGATTGAGGGAGGATACTGAGGGAGTGTTAAGATTTTCCTGGGCGATGAAGCGCTTCACCTCTCATGTCGTCGGAATCCTGTTCCTTTTCCTGGCCCTCGGCCTGCCGGCCCTGGCGCTGCCCGGACCGAAAGAGGAATGGATCACGGTCCGCACGGCGAGCTTCACACTGTTCAGCAATGCCGGCGAGGCGAAAACCCGCGGCATCGGCGCCGACCTCGAACGGCTGCGCGACGCTCTTTCCCAGCTTTCTCCCGGGCTGACGCTGAGCTCGCCAACTCCTACCTATATCTTCGTCTTTCGCGACGCCGCTTCGTTCCAGCCGTACGATCGGACCTACAACGGCCGCCCCCTCGACTCCGGCGGCTATTTCCTCTTCCGGCAGTTCGCCAATTACGTGGCGATCAACGGCAACCAGCACGGCGACGAGCGGGGGATCATCTACCACGAGTACATCCACTACGTGATGCACAACAACTACGCGGCCCTGCCGGTCTGGCTTCACGAGGGGCTCGCCGAGTACTACAGCACGTTTCTGGTCGCCAGGAACGAGGCCCGGATCGGGCTGCCGATCCCCGAGCACGTCCTCTGGCTGCGGCAGCACTCCCTGATCCCGCTGGCCACCCTGTTCGCGGCGGACGAGCGCTCGCCGGAGTACAACGAGACGTCGCGGCGCGGGGCGTTTTACGCCGAGTCCTGGGCCCTGGTCCACTATCTGATCTCCGGCAGCCCGGAGCGCCGCCGGCAGGCTTCGCAGTATCTCCGGCTCGTGCAAGCCGGCACGCCGCCGGACCAGCTCTTCGCCAAGACCTTCGGCAGCGATCCCGCCATCCTCGAGCGCGAGTTGCGCACGTACGTGCAGAAGCGCCTGTTCGATTTCACCCGCGCCCCCATCCGGCCGGAGGCGAACCTCGCCATGGAGGTGAAGCCGATGGCCCGGGCCGACGTGCTCTATCGCCTGGGGGATCTGCTCGCCGACCTCGGCGATGACCGCCGCCCCGCCGCCGAGGAGCACTTCCGCGCGGCCCTCGCCATCCAGCCGGATCACGGCCCCTCGTTCGCCGGCCTCGGCCTCCTTGCGGAGCGGACCGATCACCCGGCCGAGGCCCGGACCTACTACGAGAAGGCCGCGCGGCTCGCGCCGGACGACTTCCTCGTGCAGTATCTCTACGGCAGGAACCTGATCGACGATCCCGCCGCCGGCTCGCTGCGAAAGGCGCGCGCCGCCCTGACCCGGGCGGTCGCGCTGCGGCCCGACTTCGGCGAGGCCTGGGCGCGGCTCGGCTACACCTATCAACCCGAGGAGGAGCTGCCGGCCGAGGCCGTCCAGGCCCTGGAGACGGCCCATCGGCTGCTCCCTTCGCGGGTCGACATCGCCCACAACCTGGCGGTCGCCTACACGCGCACCGGCAAGCCCGAGAAGGCCGAGGAGCTGATCGAGCGGGTGCTCGTCCCGCAAGGCACCCCCGAGCAGATCGAGAGCGCCCGCGAGGCCCTGCTCGACGAGGATCACCGGCGGGCCGAGAAGCTGATCGACGAGCAGAGGTTCGCCGAGGCGCTGAACCTCCTCCGGCAGGTGAAGGCGAAGACCAGCCGAGCCACGCGGCGCGACTCGTTGGAGCGGCGGATCGACGAGATCCAGCACGCCCTCGACTTCAACGCCTTCGTCGAGCGCTACAACCAGGCCATCGAGCTGGCCAACCGGGGGAACGTCAAAGGCGCGATCGCCATCCTGGAGCCCCTGCTGACGACCACCCGGGACCCGGCGCAGGTCGAACGCGCCCGCACTCTGATCGAGAGCCTCCGGCCGCCCAGGAAGAAGGGCCCGGTCCGCCACTGACGCTGCCGACAGAGCTGACAGACCTCGCCCGCGGGTCCCTCGCCGGATAGAAAATATTTGATTTCAATGGCTTACGGAAATCCCGCCAATGGCACGGACCCTGCTATATAGAAGGCTATTGACGTGCCCTCCAAGCAGGCTCCTCAGCGGGTCCCACCGCGGGGAGCCCTTTTTTTGTTCCTTGCGCGAATCGCCGGCCCGTGGTTACATTGATCCAATGTCCGATGCCACGTCCGGATTCACGGTCGAGCAGCCGCTTTGGGATGAGCTCTCCGCCGGCGAGCGCCGCAGGCGCGCGCGGTCTCGCTATCCCGCGCTGACCATCCTCTATCACCCCGATCTCCGGCGAGTCGGCGAGCGGGCGGTCCTCAGCGGACTGCTCGCGGGCCGGCATGCCCCCCTCTCCCGTCTCGAGCCCGACTTCGAGACATACCCTCAGGGCGACAGCCGGCCGCTGCTGGATCGCGGCATCAGCCGCTCGCCCCTCCGGATCACGCGGGAGGAGGACGGGACGATCGGCGTCGCTACCGAAGGGAGCCGCACGCGGCTGGTGGCGGACGGCGTGCCGGTCGCCAGGGGGGGATGCGCTTTCCCGGCGAGCGAGGTGGAACGGGGAGTCGTCATCGAGCTGGCCGACCGGGTGGTCCTGCTGCTGCACACGGTCCCGGCCCAACCCTCCTCCCGCGTTCCCGACAGCTTCGGCCTGATCGGGGAGAGCGAGGGGCTGCTGCGCGTGCGGCACGAGATCCGCCGGGTGGCCGATCTCGACGTGCCCGTGCTGCTGCGGGGCGAGACCGGCACCGGCAAGGAGCTCGTCGCCCGCGCCATCCACCAGGCCAGCCCGCGCCGCGACGGCCCCTGCCTGTCGGTGAACATGGGCGCGATCCCGGCGTCGCTCGCCAGCTCCGAGCTGTTCGGAGCGGTCAAGGGCTCCTTCACCGGCTCGGTCCGGGACCAGCCCGGCTACTTCCACCGCGCCCACGGCGGCACGCTGTTCCTCGACGAGATCGGAGAGGCCCCGCCCGAGGTGCAGGTGATGCTGCTGCGGGTGATCGAGACCGGGGAGCTGCAGCGGATCGGCGGGGCCGGAACGCAGAGGGTGGACGTGCGGCTGATCGCGGCGACCGACGCCGATCTGGAGGGTGCGATCGAGGCCGGCCGCTTCCGCGCTCCCCTGCTCCACCGGCTTGCCGGCTACGAGCTGGTGATCCCGCCGCTGCGGGAGCGCCGGGACGATTTCGGACGGCTGTTCTGCCATTACCTGGCCGAGGAGCTGCGGGGGACCGGCGAGGAGCACCGCCTGGCGCCGCCCGCGGATGGCGCTCCGCTCTGGATGCCGGCCTCGGTCGTCGCCCGCCTCGCCCGCCACTCCTGGCCGGGCAACATCCGCCAGCTCCACAACACGGTGCGGCAGATGGTCATCGCCAGCCGTGCCTCCGACACCGTCGAGATCGGCCCCCAGGTCGAGCGCCTGCTGCGGGAGGCCGCGCCGCTGCTGCCACTGCCGGGGACCGCTCCCGAAGCCGCGCTCCCTCCTGAGCCCCCGGCCCCGCGCCGGCGCGCCGAGGCGGCGGAGTACCGCTCCCCGGCCGAGGTCACCGAGGCCGAGCTGACCGAGACCCTGCGGGCCACCCGCTGGGAGGTCAAGCTGGCCGCCGAGCGCCTCGGCATCTCCCGGCCGTCGCTCTATCTCCTGATCGAAAAGTTCCCCTCGATCCGCAAGGCGTCGGACCTCGACCGGGAGGAGATCCTGGAAACGCGCCAGCTCTGCGGAGGGAGCCTGGAAGCCATGGTCGAACGCCTGGAAGTCTCGAAGAAGGGGCTGCTGCAGCGGATGACTCAGCTCGGGATCGAGTAGACGGCGGTAAACTAGAGGCCGGGGGAGAGATGGACATCGAGGAAATCCTTCAAGGCAAGCGGGAAGCAATCCTGGAAATCGCCAAACGCCATGGCGCCGATCAGGTCCGCGTGTTCGGCTCCGTTGCCCGGGGAGAAGCGCGGTCGGACAGCGACATCGACTTCCTCGTCAGGCCCGGCTCGAAAACCTCGGCATGGTTCCCGGCGGGGCTCGTTCTCGATCTCGAAGCCCTGCTCGGGCGCAAGGTGGACGTCCTGACGGAGAACGCTCTCCACTGGTATATCCGCGACCGCATCCTGTCCGAGGCGGTAGCTCTTTGAAGGACGACCGGCTCTACATCGTCCAGATGTTCGAACGCGCTGAACGCATCTTTGGATACACCGAGGGGGGCCACGACGAGTTCCTGGCCGATCCCAAGACGCAGGATGCCGTGCTGCGCAGCTTCGAGGTGATGGGCGAAGCCGCCAAGCGGGTGCCCCAATCCATCCGTGATCAAGCTCCGGAGATTCCCTGGAAACGGCTGGCCGGGTTCCGGGACGTGCTGATTCATCAATATGAAGGCGTAGACCTCGAAGAGGTCTGGAAGCGGATCGCGGAAGACCTGCCTCCCCTGTTTCTCTCCCTCAAGAGCTTGCTGCAAAATCTCGCGGAAACCGATTGACAGCTCCAGCGACTCCCCGCGCGTCTTTTCGGCGCGGACGAAGCGCCACCGCCTCCCGCAGCACCGCCATGTGGTCGCTGCTGGTCTGCTCCCAGCGGAAGCTGGCGGCGTGCCGGCGGGTAGCGGCCCGGTCAGGATAGTCGGCGAAGAGGCGCCGCGCCGCCTCGACCAACGCCGGAACCGTCCGTTCCTTCATCAACACCCCCGCCTCGGGGACGTTGATCGCCTCGGGCGTCCCCCAGACCGCGGTCGCGATGACCGGCGTCCCGCAGGCCATCGATTCCAGCAGTACGTTCGCGATCCCCTCCCGGCTCGACGCCAGGACGAGGGCGTCGGCGGCGCTGTAATACTCCTTGAGGTCTTCCTGCTCGACGTTGCCCAGGAAGCGCACCCGGTCGGCGACGCCGCAGGAGACCGCGAGCTCGCGCAGGCGCGTCTCGAACCAGCCATCCCCCGCGATCAGCAGCGTGAACCCCGGCAGGTCCCGCATCGCCTCGATCGCCAGGTGATGCCCTTTCCGGGGAGTGGCGTGACCGGCCGAGAGGAGCACCGTCCCGGCGAGCCCCAGCCGCCGGCGGGCCTCGCCGCGGTCGACCGGCTGGAAGAGGTCCAGATCCACCCCGTGGAGGACGACCCGCACCTTGGCCGCCGGAGCTCCCAGCTCCACCACGTGCCGCTTGAGCGCCTCGCAGACGGGGGTGATCCCGGCGGCACTCTCCATCGCCCAGAGCAGCAGCTTGCGCGGCACCAGGAACCGTGGATAAACGATCGCGTCGTCCCCCAGCACCGACATCACCACCGGCTTGCCGAAATGCCGCCCCAGGAGCACCGCCGCGACGCCGTCCGGATACGCGTAGTGCGCGTCGATCAGATCGAAGTCGAAACCCCGTTCGAGAATCCCCTCGAGCACCGGCTTGACCGCCGTCGCCATCAGCAACGGCGCGGAGCTCAAGCCCACTTTCGGCAGCCGGGGGTAGCGTGGATGATAGATCGGAATGCCGTGCCGCTCCTCATAATAGGGCACGCGGGCGAAAGCGCCATAGTGTCCGAAGGACGGATCCTGCCAGGGGAACCACGGCACCGGCGCGACTACGTGCGATTCGACTTCGCCGGCGGCGAGGAGGTGCCGCAATCGCTGTTCGATAAAGATTCCGTGGCGGGGCTGGACACGGTTGGGATAGAGCGTAGAAAACGTGACCGTTCTCATGGCCTGCTCCTCGCGAGAGACCCGTTACCCCTTCACTGGAAATCTAATTTTATTTTAATTTTCTTTGAAAGTAAAACCTGGAACCGCGGAGCGGTGATCTAAAGAAGCGGAGATAAATGTGTAATAGAAACTTTATCGTCAGTCAGCCGCCGCTCTACACCCCTTCGGGATAGCGGGTCTCGACGCAGGCCGCCGAGAGGACCATCTCCTTGGCGGCGGCGACGTAGGGGAGCAGCGAGACCAGGCTCCCCTTGACCAGCTTGAGCTTGCCACGCATCAGCGCGAAGATCGGCTCGAGCTCGCGCTCCAGCATCCGTTTCCAGGTCTTCGGATCGGCGCTGATGACGTAGGGAACGCTCTCGACGTCGGCCGGCGTCGCGGTTCGCGCCTCGCGGCAGCCCCCCTCGAACAGATCGAGGTAAACCGACCGCTCCGGGAGGCTCAACCCCGGCACCGCCGTCATGATCAGCACCAGGGGCCACTGCCAGCTCCGGGCCGCCTTGCGGTAATCCTCATTCGCGTTGACCTGCTCGCCACAGGCCACCGCCCAGTCGTGGGTGAACATCTCGTAAGACATCGAAAAACCTACTCTTCCTTCGGGTAGACCAGTGACTTGTCCGGATAGGCCGGCGCCTTGGGCACGGGCACGGGCTCGGCCTTGATCTTCTCCTGGAGATAGCGGATGGCGGCGTCGAGCTGGGCGTCCCCCCCGTCGAAAGTGGCGCGCGGCAGGTTGTCGACCACCTCGTCGGGATCGACGCCGTGCCCCTCGATCATCCAGCTCCCCTCCGGACCGTAGACGCCGAACTCAGCCGCGGTGGCGACCCCCTTGTCCACCAGGACGTTGCTGGCGGTCAGCCAGACCTCGCCGCCCCAGGTGCGGGTGCCGATCACCCGGCCAAGCTTCAGGCGCCGGACCCCCTCCGCGAAAGCCTCGCCGTCCGAGGCGGTCGACTCGTTGACCAGCACCACCAGGTGGCCGCGGAAGGCATAGGGCATGTTCGGGTAGGGCTCCCCCTGCCGCGGCTGCCACCAGAACCACGCCTTGCGCAGCAGCTTGGCGAGGATCCAGCTCTCGATGTTGCCGCCGCGATTGTTGCGCACGTCAATGATCAATCCCGGCCGGTCGAAGACCGGGTAGAAGTCGCGCGCCCAGCTCGTGTAGTCCTCGCCGCCCATGGCCCGCAGGTGGACGTAGCCGATCTCTCTCTTCCCCTTCGCCTCGACGGCAAGCCGCCGCGAGGCCTCCCAGTCGCCGTAGCGCAGGTCGGCATTGTCCCCGGGGCCGACCGGCACCACCACCACGTCGCGGCTCTTTTTGGTCCTGGCGTCCTTGACCCGCAGCAGCACCTGCTTGCCGGCCTGGTTGCGCAGCAGGACCCCCAGATCCATCACGGGCAGGGTGGGGGTGCCGTTGATCGACTCGACCACGTCCCCCTCGCCGACCCGCACTCCCCGCGCCTGGAGCGGCCCGGCCGCGGACGGCAGGTCGGGATCCGAGCGGTAGAGGTGATCGACCCGCCACCCCCCCGCCGCCTCGTCGCGGGAGAGCGCGGCGCCGAGCGAGGCCACCTCGATCTCCTCGTCCCCCTTCCGCTGCTCGCTGCGGACGAAGGTGTGCAGGGCCGACAGCTCGCTCACCATCTGCCCCAGCAGGTCGTCGAGCTCGCTCCGGCTGGTCACCCGCAGGCTCAGGGGGCGGTACTTCTCGAGCATCGCCGGCCAGTCGACCCCATGCATCTTCGGATCGTAGAAGTAGTCGCGCTCCAGCCGCCAGGCCTCGCGGAACATCTGCTGCCACTGCTCGCGGGGGTTGAACGGGAACGTCCAGCCCGCGAGGTCCACCTTGGCCTTGGCGAGATCCTTCTCCGCCAGCTCTTCTTCCCCGG
>JBDSHF010000531.1:0-9528 GCA_039918595.1 Thermoanaerobaculia bacterium | reverse complement strand
TGATTCCGGAGGTCGAGAAGGTGATCGGCATGTCGCTCGACGAGGCCTTCCCCTGGCCCGCGGACTACCAGTGCATGCACGTCAAGCTCTTCCCGCGCGGCGTCTTCCACGCCGAGAACGTCGGCGGGCAGATCGACGAGGTGCTCGATCAGCGGGTCTGGCTGGGCTGCTTCCCCTTCCGCTTCAAGGGGGGCGAGGCGGCCTTCGCGCGGATTGTGGCGTTCGTGGAGGAGCGGTGATAGAAGGGTCGTCATGATCGAACGGCTGAGCGTCTCGAACTACCGAAGCCTGGGCGAGAACGTCGATCTGGAGCTGGGCCCCTTCACGGCTCTGGTCGGCCCCAACGGCTCGGGGAAGAGCAACGTTGTGGACGTTCTCCGGTTCGTCTCGGACTGCATGCATATGGGGCTCTCCGGTGCCATTAGCAGTCGCAATGGGATCGGAGCCGTTCGTCGGTGGAGTGGCGGCCACCCCTTCAACGTGAAGATCGCGCTGGAGCTGGCCTTGGATGGCGGCCATCCAGTCGGGTATTCCTTCGAGTTGAAAGGCGATACCGCGGAAGAGTATCGGGTCAAGTGGGAGGCAGCATCGGTCTCGGGCACGAACGGTCATTTTAGTTTCGTGATCGAGGACGGTGAATGGCTTGGCGGGCCCGAGGGCTTGGCGCCGTCTCTCGACGGCAAGAGCCTTGCGCTTCCTATCATTGGCGGAGATGCCAGGTTTCAACCGCTCGTCCAGGCCCTGCAACAGATTTCCGTTCTTTCTATTTTCCCTGACGCTCTTCGGGTTCCCCAAAAGTACAGCCCGGTCAAGCCGATGGATGGTCATGGCTCGAATTGGGCCTCCATTCTCAAAGACCAGCCGCGGGACTCGTGGAAGCCGGAGTTGATCGGAGCTCTCGAGAAGCTTACGAACGATATCGAGGACATAAAGGTTTCCCAGGCGGCCAGCTATCTGGTGGTGCAGTTTCGGCACGCTTCCAGAGGCCGGCCGAAGTGGTTCGACGCGGCGCAGGAGTCCGATGGCACGCTCCGTGTCGCCGGGATCGTGACGGCGCTGTTGCAGGAGCCCCCGGTCCCGCTCATCGGGATCGAAGAGCCCGAGCTGACGGTTCATCCTGGCGCGATCCCTCTGCTCTTCGATTTCCTCAAGCAGGCGAGCCGCAGGAGCCAGGTACTGATCACAACCCACAGTCCGGAGTTGCTCGATCAGATGGAGGCCGAGGAGGTACGGGTCGTGCTGCGAGGGCAGGACGGGACGACCGTCGCGCCAATGGCGGCGTCCCAGCGCGAGGCGGTGCGGGAGGGCCTGCTGACCCTCGGAGAGGTTCTGCGCACGGAGGGACTCCAGCCGGAGCTGCCACTGGCCGGGGTCGGGTGAACCTTGGGGAAAGGATACGTCCTGGTCGAAGGCCACGGTGAGTTGGGAGCCGTCGACAATCTGCTCTCGCGTCTCTCGGCAGACCTGGGCTTGGGGCATGTCTGGTCCCCGGCCATTCGCTGGAAGAATCTCCATCTGGCCCGGGGAGTCGAGCAGGGAGCAAACTTCATTCGAGCGAAGCCGGATACAGAGGCCTTGCTCATCCTTCGCGACGAAGACGACAAGTGCCCGAAGGAGCTCGCTCCCGCTATCGCCGAATGGGTTAGAGGCCTGCGGCTGCCTTTTCCTTCCGCCGTGGTCCTTTTCCGTCCCGAATACGAGGTTCTCTTTCTACCCTGCCTTGACCGGATGGCGGGGAAGCCGCTCGGCACGGGTGCGTCTACCCGGCCTGGTCTGCGCCCCGGAACACGCTGGGAAGGTTCCTGGGAGTCGAAACGCGGGATCAAGGAATGGCTGTCCGACCATTTTCCACCAAACCGGATTTATAAGCCGACGCTCGATCAGCTACCCTTGACGCGGCTCATCGATTTCGACGTTCTGCGGGCCGCCGACCTGCCCTGCTTCGGAACGCTCGAACGCGCGTTGAATTTCCTGGCCGGAGGCTTGGCGGGCGGAGTCTATCCGCCGCCGAAATTGGAATGAGGCAAGGATCATGACCGCACAGCCCATAGGCGCCCGCGCCAAGCGCAATGAGGACCCCCACCTGCTCACCGGGCGGGCGCTGTTCATCGACGACCTCGAACTGCCGGGGATGGTGCACGTCGCCTTCCTGCGCAGCCCGCATGCTCACGCCCGCCTGCGCGGCGTCGACGTCTCCAAGGCGCGGGAGCGCGAGGGGGTGGTCGCCGTCTACACGGCTGCGGATCTTGGCGACTACTGGCAGCACGGGCCGCTGCTGGTGCCGCCGCCGCCGGTCGAGGGGATGGTGTTCCATCAGCGCACCCAGGTGCCGCTGGTGAAGGACAAGGTGCGCCATCTCGGCGAGCCGATCGCCATCGTCGTGGCCGTCTCCCGCTATGTCGCCGAGGATGCCCTGGCGGACATCGCGGTCGACTACGAGCCGCTGCCGGCGGCGGTCGACCTGGAAAAGGCCCTGGCGCCCGGCGCTCCCCTGGTGCACGAGGATGTGGGCTCGAACCTCGCCGCGTACGTGCCCCAGAAGAAAGGGGACTACGCGGCCGCCAAGGCGAAGGCCGACGTGGTGATCCGCCGGCGCTTCCACTACGACCGCGGCGCCGCGGCGGCGATCGAGAACCGCGGCGTGGTGGCGCAGTGGGACGCGCGGGCGCAGAAGCTGACCATCTGGGACACCACCCAGGCGCCGATCCCGGTGCGCAACGGCCTGGCCGCGATGCTCGGCCTCTCCGAGCACCAGGTGCGGCTGGTGACGCCGTTCATCGGCGGCGGCTTCGGCCCCAAGATCATGATGTTCTATCCGGAGGAGGTCCTCATCCCCTGGATCGCCCTCCAGCTCGATCTGCCGGTCAAGTGGATCGAGGACCGCGCCGAGAACTTCGTCGCCACCACCCAGGAGCGCGGGCAGATCCACGACGCGGAGATCGCCCTGACCCGCGACGGCATCATCCTCGGCATTGCGGACTCCTTCCTGCACGACACCGGCGCCTACGACCCCTACGGCCTCACCGTGCCGCTCAACAGCCAGTGCACCGTCGTCGGCCCCTACCGGGTGCCCGCCTACCAGAGCGAGTTCCGCGCGGTGTTCACCAACAAGACGATCGTCACCCCCTACCGCGGCGCCGGCCGCCAGCACGGCGTGTTCGTGATCGAGCGGCTGATGGACCTCGCCGCCCGCGAGCTGGGGATCGACGGCATCGAGCTCCGCCGGCGCAACTTCCTGAAGCCCGACGAGTTCCCGCACGACCACGTGATCATCTATCAGGATTTCGCCCCTCTCTACTACGACAGCGGCGACTACGAGCCGGTGCTCGACAAGACGCTGCGGATGATCGGCTGGGAAAGCTTTCTGAAGGAAGAGCAGCCGCGGCTGCGCGCCGCGGGGCGGCACGTCGGAATCGGCGTCGTCTCCTACGTCGAGGGGACCGGCATCGGGCCGTTCGAGGGGGCGCGGGTGCAGGTGCAGACCAACGGCACGGTGACCGTCGTCACCGGCATCGGCACCCAGGGGCAGGGGCACTTCACCGTGCTCGCCCAGGTCGCCGCGCAGCAGCTCGGGGTCGAGATCGCCGATGTCCACGTGGTCACCGGCGACAGCGACCAGTTCCACTGGGGGACCGGCACCTTCGCCAGCCGCGGCGCGGTGGTGGCCGGCAACGCCACCCACGAGGCGGCGAAGAGCGTGCGCGAGAAGGCGATCCTGCTCGCCGCCGAGCGCCTCGGGGTCCCTGCTGAACGGATCGAGCTCGTCGGAGGCACGGCGCGAGTGGTGGACGAGCCGGAAAAGTCGATCCCGCTGGGCGAGCTGGCGAAGATCGCCAATCCCATGCGCGGCGCGGTCAAGCCGGGCACCGAGCCGGGGCTCGAAGCCACCCGCTACTTCGGCCCCTACCGGGGGGCCACGGCGAGCGGCTGCCACGCCTGCATCCTGGAGGTCGACGCCGAGACCATGCAGATCGAGATCCTGAAGTACGTGGTGGTCCACGATTGCGGCGTGGTGATCAACCCGCTGCTGGTCGACGGCCAGGTGCACGGCGGCGTGGCGCAGGGGATCGGCAACGCCTTCTACGAACAGCTCGTCTTCGACGACGCCGGCCAGCTCCTCAACGCCAGCTTCATGGACTTCCTCCTCCCCACCGCCCTCGACGTGCCGCGGGTGGAGGTCGGCCACGAGGAGACGGCTTCACCGCTCAACCCGCTGGGCACCAAGGGGGCCGGCGAGGCCGGGGCGATCCCGGTCGGCGCCCTGTTCGCCCAGACGGTGGAGAACGCGCTGGCGATCCCCGGCCTGGAGATCCTGGAGATCCCGCTGAAGCCGAGCCGCCTCTGGGAGCTGGCGGAAGGAGCGCGGGCATGAAGATCCAGGGCGAGCACACCTTCGACGCGCCGCGCGAGCGGGTCTGGCGGGCCCTGCTGGACCCGGAGGTGCTGGCGCGCACCCTCCCCGGCTGCGAGCGGCTGGAGCGGACCGGCGAGAACGAGTACCGCGGCGTCCTCAACGTCCAAGTGGGGCCGGTGAAGGGGCAGTTCCAGGGAACGCTCCAGCTCGCCGACATCCTGCCGCTGGAGGGTTACCATATGAAGCTGGACGGCAGCGGCCCCTCCGGCTTCATGAACGGCCAGGGGGAGCTGCGCCTCGCCGACGCGCCGGCCGGAACCACCCTGCGCTACGACCTCGACACCCAGATCGGCGGCCGCATCGCCGGGCTGGGCCAGCGCCTCGTGGAGAGCTCGGCGAAGTCGATCACCCGGCAGGGGCTCGAAGGGCTGGCCCGCGAGCTGGCGCTGATGACGGACCCCGCGAGGGAGGAGATGGTGCAGGAGACTGTGAAGGAGGCGACGACCGCCGTCCCGCCCGCCCCACCCCCCGCACGGCCCACCCAGGCCGAGGTCGCCGCCCGCGTCGCCGGGGACGTCGCCCGCGATCTGGTGCCGGCCGAGAAAAGGCCGTGGGTGATCGGCGTCGGGCTCGCTCTCCTGGCGATTCTCGGCGTCCTCCTCGCCCGGTCCTGCGGGGGCTGATCGATTCGTCAAGCTTCGGGGACGCCGTCCAGATCCACCACCGGCGTCCCCCGCATCAGCGCCCAGTAGAGGAAGAACGCGACGCCGAAGCCCACGAACCAGGCGTAGTCGTAGAGCGGGCGCAGGCCGGGCACGACCAGGCCGATCAGCGCCGCGCCGACGCCGGCGATCAGGGAGACGATCGCCTTCCAGTTCCAGCGCCCATAGATGCCGTCCGACGCGTAGAGGTCGGGCAGCGAGAGCCGCGCCCGGCGGATCAGCCAGTAGTCGGCGATGAAGATCCCGGCGATCGGTCCCAGGAAGCTCGAGTAGCCGACCAGCCAGCCGAAGATGTAGGTGCCGTAGTCGGAGAGCAGCCGCCAGGGCATGATCGCGATCCCCAGGATGCCGGTGAGCACGCCGCCGGTGGCGAAGTTGATCCGCGACGGCCAGAGGTTGGCGAAGTCGTTGGCCGGCCCCACCACGTTGGCGGCGACGTTGGTGGTGAGCGTCGCGATCAGCAGCGCGAACAGCGAGATCAGGATGACCAGCGGGTTGCCCAGCCGCGAGAGCAGGACCACCGGGTCCCAGATCGCCTCGCCGAAGATGAGGACCGAGGCCGAGGTCACCGCCACGCCGATGAAGGAGAAGAGGGTCATCGTCGTCGGCAGGCCGTAGAGCTGGCCGCGGATCTGGGCCTTCTGGTCGCGGGCGTAGCGCGACAGATCGGGGATGTTGAGGGCGAGCGTCGCCCAGAAGCCGACCATGGCGGTGAGCGACGGGACGAAAAAGGCCAGGAGCTCGCCCGTCGTCCGGAACTTGCTCGGCTGCGCCAGCACCGGCCCCAGGCCCTTCGCCCGCAGGGCGGCCCAGGCGAGCAGCGCGAGGCCGGCCACGATCAGGAACGGCGCCGCCCAGGCCTCCAGCCGCTTGATGGCGTTGCTCCCCCGCACGACGATATAGATGTTCATCAGCCAGAAGGCGAAGAAAGCGATCCAGGCGGCGCCCGGCACCCGCTCCCAGGCGGGGAACGCGGTGCGCAGCATGGTGTGGATCGCCTGGCCGCCGATCCAGGTCTGGATGCCGAACCAGCCGCAGGCGACCAGCCCGCGCAGGATCGCCGGCACATTGGCGCCGCGGGTTCCGAACGAGGCGCGGGCGAGCACCGGGAAGGGGATCCCGAACCGGGTCCCCGGATGAGCGATCAGGACCATGGGGACGAGCACGATCAGGTTACCCAGCAGGATGGTGAGCATGGCCTGCCACCAGCTCATCCCCCCCTGCACCAGCCCGGCCGCCAGCATGTAGGTGGGGATGCAGACCGACAGCCCCACCCACAGCGAGGCCATGTTGTAGGTCGTCCACGTCCGCTGCTCGACGCGGGTGGGAGCCAGGTCCGGGTTCCAGAGACTGGGATCGGACGCCGGCTCCCGCAGCTCATACAACTCGCCGCGAACCCGCCGCATCGCCTGGACGCGGCCCGGTGGACTGGAGGCGGAGGGTCGCTCCGCGGCTGGCTCGGACATAGTGACCGGTATGGTACACCCGGCGGCTGACTTCAAATTGCCGGTCGGATCGCGATCCAGCGGAAGACCTGTTTCGTCACGACGTAGGCCAGGCAAGCCAGGCACAAAAACACGAGCGTGGTTCGTAGGTACGCCGCGGTGGAAGCCGCCACACCGATGCCGGTTCCGATCGCCAGATAGGCCACGATGCAGGCGGGGCATTTCGGCAACAGCACCAGCACCGCGGCCGGAATCACAGTTCCGGCGATGTTGAGACCCCGCCGGCGCGGCGGGGTCTCCGCTTCGCAGCACCGCGGCTCGCTCACGAGCGCCCCTCCTCCGCGCAGCACGCGGAGGCCGCTTTCAGCGGGGCCTCAGGCTCGTACCGGTCATGATGGCGGACCCATGCCATTGGGAAGGGCAGGCTCTCCTCGTCGCGCCCCTTTGGCGCGAAGTCGAGGAAGCGGTAGACCCCGAGCAGCTCCTCGACGCCTCGCGCGTACGCGGAATAGGTGTGGAAGATCTCGCCGTCACCCTCCTTGATAAAGACGCTGACACCGGGGGCTTCCTCGCTCGGAAACGCTTTGAGGCCGTAGTTGTAGGGCACTTTGCCCTGGGCCATCTCCTCCTTCGTGAAGGAGACGTGATAGTCGCGGTTGAAATCGTTCTCGTGCGACGAGACCCACTTGAAGCTCCAGCCCATGCGCTGCTGGAACGCTTCGATCTGAGCCGGGCGCGCTCGGGAGACCACGGCCAGCGTCACGTCGCGCTGGGCGAGGTGGACGCGGCTGCCGTCGAGATGATCGGCCACCATGGAGCAACTGGGGCAACCCTCCTGCCAGTCCGGGCCGAACATGAAGTGATAGATGATCAACTGGCTGCGCCCGCCGAAGAGGTCCGCGAGCGTTTCCCTGCCGTTCGGACCGTCGAAGGCATAGCTCTTCTCGACCTTCTCCCAGGGCAGCTCGCGGCGCTGCCGGCTCAGCTCGTCCCGCAGCCGGGTGAGCTCCTTCTCCTTCGCCAGCAGCTTCTTGCGGGCCAGAACCCATTCTTCCGGTGACACGATACGTCCTGCTTCGACTCCGGCGATCTGCATATTCATGATCGATCCTTTCCTTGTCGAACTGCGGTTCTGATCTGTACTACGGTTCCCGGGCGATCCGGGATACGCGATCAGTTCGACAAGGAACGATCGACGGCGACCGAGGCCGCCGCCGGCAGGATCCAGGGGCAGTGCAGGTAGTCCGCGATGCGCGTCACATGGTGATCGATCACTTCGAGGCGGACGACCGCTTCCGGCTTCCACTCGTCAGCGTCCCGGTTCATCAGGATGATGACCACGGGCTCGCCGTCCACCTCGCCCACCGCCAGCCGCCACGGCACCGGCCATCCCTCATAGCGCCCGAAGTAGGGGGACTCGGCCACGGAGCCGGAGAACCGGTCCGCGACGCGCAGGCGGGCGTCGGCGGCGATGAGCTCCCGGAGGCCGTCCCAGTCGCGCCGGTTGAATCGCTCGACATAGAGATGCAGGAGCCGCGCCTCGTCCGCGCTCTTCGCGCGCCGCGGCGCGCCCGGCTCCGGCGAAGCCGGCAATCGCGAGCGGCCGCGATGGAGCGCCGCCTTGACGCCGCCCACCGTGGAGTCGACGAGCTCGGCGATCTCTTCGAGCGAATAATCGAAGACGTCTTTCAGCAGCACGCAGGCGCGCTCTTTCGGCGGCAGCGCCAGCACCAGGTGCTCGACCGCCCGTCCGAGGGCCGGTCCGGGAGGATCGACCGGCAGGACCCGGTCCGGTTCCGCGACGGCGGTCTCCGCTTCCTGGCGGACCCCACGGCGGCGCAGGAAATCGATGCATCGATTGTGCGCGATGCGGAACAGCCAGGGCGCCAGGGGGCGGCTGTCGTCGAACGTGTCGAGCATCCGGTAGGCCTGGAACAGCGCCTCCTGGACGACATCCTCGCCGTCCAGGACCGACCCGGTCATCCGGGAGCAGTACCGGTGCAGGCTCGGGCGGAGATTGGCGATCGTCCCGAGGAACGCCAGGTAGCGTGCCTCGAAGGGGCCGGGGGCGGTCATCTCGTGTCGATTCTCCAGATCCATGGCTACTATACGCAGCCCAGGCCCGCTGGGATACGGACAGCGCCTCCCCCTCCACCCGGGATTGGGGTAGGCTCTGAAGAAATGCGGCCGCTGACAGCTCCCACTCTCGAAGAGATCCGCGCCGCGCGCGAGCGCCTCGCCGGCGTCACCCTGCGCACGCCCCTGATCCGCCTGAACGCCGAGGGCGCGCCGGGGGAGATCTGGATCAAGCTGGAGAACCTGCAACCCATCGGCTCCTTCAAGCTGCGGGGCGCCGCCAACGCCATGCGGCTCGCCGGGCCCGAGGGTTTGCGCGATGGGGTCTACACGGCGAGCGCCGGCAACATGGCCCAGGGGGTGGCCTGGAGCGCCCGCGAGCTCGGCATCCCGGCGGCGGTCGTGGTGCCCGACCACGCTCCGGCCACCAAGCTGGCGGCCATCGAGCGCCTGGGCGGCCGGATCGTGAAGGTGCCCTTCGACCGCTGGTGGCAGGTGCTCATGGAGCATTCCTTTCCGGGGCTCGACGGCCTCTTCATCCATCCGGTGGCCGACCGGGCGGTGATCGCGGGCAACGGCACCGTCGCCCTGGAGATCCTCGAGGACCTCCCGGACGTCGACACCGTCCTCGTCCCCTTCGGCGGCGGCGGGCTCTCCTGCGGCATCGCGGCCGCGCTCGCCGCCTTGCGCCCCGAGGCCCGCGTCTTCGGCTGCGAGGTGGAGACCGCCACGCCGCTCGCCACCTCCCTCGCCGCCGGCTCGCCGCAGACCGTCGATTACCAGCCGAGCTTCGTCGACGGCATCGGCGGCAAGAGCCTCCTCCCCGAGATCTGGCCGCTCGCGAGCACACTGCTCGCCGGCGCCCGCGTCGTCCCCCTCGAAGCGGTGGCCGCCGCCGTGCGGCTCCTCGCCGAGCGCCACCGCGTCATCG
>JBDSHF010000530.1:0-23237 GCA_039918595.1 Thermoanaerobaculia bacterium | reverse complement strand
CGGCTCGGGCGGCTCGGGCGTGTCGTTCTCGTCGCTCATCCGGCCACCGTCTCCATCTTCTCCAGGACTTTCCGGTAGTCGAGCCCCATCGCCGAGCGTACCGCGTCCATGGTCTCGGCGGTGCGCTCGCGGGCCTTGCGCGACCCCTCGACGAGGATGTCGTAGACCGTGGCGCGGTCGCGCAGCAGCTCCTCGCGGCGGCGGCGGATCGGCTCCAGGAAGTCGGTGAGGATCTGCGCCAGCAGCTTCTTGTCGTCGACGCAACCGATCTCGGCCGCCCGGCACTGGTGGGCCACGCGCTCCTGGATCTCCGGCGGCGAGACCAGCTTGTGGAAGTCGTAGAGGTTGCAGACCTCGGGGCGCCCCGGATCGCTGCGCTTCAACCGCTGCGGATCGGTGAACATCTGCTTGCACTTCTGCAGGATGACCTCGGGCGAGTCCGAGAGGTTGATGGCATTGCCATAGGACTTCGACATCTTCCGGCCGTCGATCCCCGGCACCTTGGGGGTCGGAGTGAACAGGGCCTGCGGCTCGGGGAAGACCTCGGCTTTGTACAGATAGTTGAACCGGCGCACGATCTCGCGGCTGATCTCGAGGTGGCTCGCCTGGTCCTCCCCCACCGGCACGAAGTGGGCGCGGTAGATGGCGATGTCCACCGTCTGCAGCACCGGATAGCCGAGGAAGCCGTAGGTCGCCAGATCCTTGTTCTCGATCTGCTGGATCTGCTCCTTGTAAGTCGGCACCCGCTCCAGCCAGCCGAGCGGCGTGATCATCGACATCAGGAGTTGGAGCTCGGCGTGGTCCGGCACCATCGACTGGATGAAGATCGTCGAGCGCTCCGGATCGAGACCGGCGGCGATCCAGTCGATCACCATCTCGATCGTGTTCTGGGCGATCTGGGAGGGGTCGGCGTAATCGCTGGTCAGGGCATGCCAGTCCGCCGCGAAGTAGAAGCAGCGGTAGCGGTCCTGCAGGTCGACCCAGTTCTTCAGGGCGCCGAAATAGTTGCCCAGGTGGATCTTGCCCGTTGAGCGCATCCCCGAGAGCACGATTTTCTGTTCAGTCACTCAATCCCTCCTCGAACCGCGAATCAGCCCGATCTCATTCATAAGCGGCGGCGGCTCAGGCATTGGCCGCGGCGGGCGCGGACGCCACCAGGCGCTGGTCGACGTCCCCCAGCAGGCGCTCGTTGGCGACGAGGGTCCGCCACTCGATCCACAGGGCGAGCCCCTGGACGGCGACCGCGACCCAGGCCAGAAGATGATGCACCCAGGGGGCCGCGCCCTTGCCGGCCACCGCGCCGCCGACGAGAAAGGTGGCCATGACCAGCGCCGCCGCGGCGAGCAGGCAGGTGTAGCAGACGCGGCGCAGGCGCCGCGACTCCGCCAGCAGCGCCGGAGCGAGCCCGCCTTCCCGCACGGTGTCCCGGATCACCCGGCCGGTGCCGAGCAGGTAGAGCAGGAGCCACGAGTGCGAGAACATCACCAGCAGGCTCGCCACGAGCGCCGCGATGATGTGGGTCGGCATGCCGGCGTCCGCCGGCGAGCTGAGGCCGTAGCCGAGCCCGCCCGCGACGGCGACGCCGATCGTTCCCAGGGCTCCGACGATCAGCAGAGAGCGTCCCATCATTGCGGTCTATCCTCCAAAAGCGCCTCCAAAAGCGATCCTCCAAGCTTTCCTTGTACCGCCGCGCGCCAGCTCGCCGCCGCCACGGCCGGACGATAGCGCTCCTCGATCCGCCGGCGCCCCGCCGCCCCCCGCCGCCGTGCTTCCGGAGCGTCCGCGAGGACCTCCTCCAGCGCGCCCGCCAGGGCTTCGGGATCTTCCGGCGGCACCAGCCAGCCGGTCTCGCCATCCACCACCACCTCCGGGATGCCGCTCACCGCGCTGGCGACCACCGGCACCCCCCGCTCCATGGCCTCGAGCACCACCAGCGGCATCCCTTCATAGATCGAGGGGACCACCAGGGCCGCCGCCCCCGCGAGCAGCGCCCGCACCTGCGAGCCGTCGCGGCTGCCGAGGAAGGTGACGGCCGAGCCGAGCCCCAGCTCCGCGGCCTTGCGCTCCAGGGCGGCGCGGTGCTCGCCGTCGCCGGCGATCTTGAGGACCGCCCCGGGGACTCTGCCGCGCAGCTCGCGGAGGGCCTCCAGCAGGACCTCCACCCCCTTGCGAATGCGCAGGCGCCCGACGAACAGCAGATAGCCAGGCGGGCCTTCCATCTCCCCGCCGGGTCCGATCGCCAGCCCGCCCGTGACGTTGGGGATCACCCCGACATCCTCGACGCGATAATCGCGGCGGATCTCGGCGGCGGTCGCCGCGCTGGGCGCCAGCACGAGATCGGCGGCGCGCGCGGTGATCAGTCCGAGCAGGATCTGGAACGGCGCCTTGAGCCAGCGGAAGCGAATCTCGACGCTGCCCGGCGATCCAAGGACTCTGCCGCCGGCCACCAGCGGCCGCACCGCCTTCAGCTCCTCGACGTAGCTCACCTGGAGCAGGGCGGCGAGCAGCGGGCGCGGCGAGCCCGGCTCGATCCCACCGCGCACGGCGCGGACCAGCAGGGCCGCCAGCGCGCCGTCCGACTCGTGCACCTGCACCACATGGGGGCGGAAGCGGCGGAGCGCCCGCCAGGCTGCCGGAACGATCGTGAGCGGAAAGAGCACCTTCGGACCCCGCGGACCCCGGCCCAGCACCTCCACCTCGTCTCCAAGCTCCCGCAGGCCGGCCGCCAACTGTAGCACCTGTTCACCGACGCCGGAAACGTCCCGCGGCGGCAGCGTGTTGGCGATCAGGAGGACGCGCACGCCGCCACCTTTTCCTCGAGAGCTTTCAGGGCCGGGCCCCGCAGACGGCCCAGCAGCTCGCGGGCGTCGTCGCGCGCCCGCACCAGCCAGTCCCAGTCCTCGGGCAGGCGGGCGACCGCGAGCGACGGCAGCCCGGCCTGGCGCGTGCCCAGAAGATCGCCCGGCCCCCTCAGGAGGAGATCCCGCTCGGCGATCTCGAAGCCGTCCGTGGTGGCCGCGAAGATCTCCAGCCGCTGCCGCGCCGCCTCCGAGAGCCGGCCGTGAATGGCGACGCAGGTCGCGAGACCGGTGCCGCGCCCGACCCGACCCCGGAGCTGGTGGAGCTGGGCGAGGCCGAAGCGCTCGGAGCTCTCGATCACCATCCAGGTGGCCGCGGGCACGTCGAGCCCGACCTCGATCACCGTCGTCGCCACCAGAGCCCGGACCTCGCCGGCCGCGAAGGCGCGCAGGGCCCGCTCGCGCTCGGCGGCGGGCATGCGGCCGTGCACGGTGGCGACCGGGAACCCGGCCAGAATCTCGCGCACCCGGGCCTCCACTTCGGACAGCGAGACCGCGTCGAGCAGGCTCTCCTCGATGAACGGCGCCACCACGTAGGCCCGCTCCCCCGCTTCCATGGCTTTGCGCAGCCGGCGGTAGACCTCGCGGCTCTGCCGGGCCGGCGCCAGCTCGGTGCGCACGGCTGAGCGGCCCGGGGGGAGCTCGTCGAGGGTCGAGACGGCGAGGTCCCCATAGGCGGTGAGAGCGAGCGAGCGAGGGATCGGCGTCGCCGTCATCACCAGAAGGTCCGGGCGGTCCCCCTTGCGGCGCAGCAAATCGCGCTGGGCCACCCCGAAACGGTGCTGCTCGTCGATGACGGCCAGCCCCAACTCCTGGAACTCGACCGACTCCTGGAAGAGCGCGTGCGTGCCCACGGCGAGCCGCGCCTCCCCGGAGGCGAGCTCGGCGCGCAGGCGGCCCGCCTCGCCGGCTGAACCGCCAGACGAGGCGGTCACCAGGACGATCTTGTAGCGGTCCCCCAGCAGCCGCGAGAGGCTCGCGTAATGCTGCTCGGCCAGCAGCTCGGTGGGCGCCATGAACGCCCCCTGATAGCCGCTCTCCAGCGCGGCCGCCAGCGCCAGGGCGGCGACGATCGTCTTGCCGCTCCCGACATCCCCCTGGAGCAGGCGAAGCATGGGGTGCGGACCGCCGAGATCGGCCAGGATCTCCCCCATCGCCCGCTCCTGGGCGCCGGTCAGGGGAAATGGCGGAATCTCCGCCAGGGTCCGGCGCAGGCGGGCACCACTCTGGTAGCGCCGCGCCCGCCGCACCGCCTCCTCCCGCCGGCGCACCAGTGCCAGCGCCACCTGCAGCTCCAGCAGCTCGCCGTAGATCAGCCGCAGGTGGGCCGGGCTCCGCCGCTGGCTCAGGGCCTCGACGTCCGCGTCCGCTCCTGGATGATGAAGGGCCTGGAGAGCCTCTCCCAGCGGCGGGAGGCCGTAGCGCTCGAGCAGCTCTTCGGGCACCGTCTCCGCCACCTGGGCCGGGAGATCGATCTCCCGCAGCACCCCCTCCAGCATCCGCCGCAGGGCCGCCGGCCCGACCTTGCCGGCCGCCGGGTAGATGGGGGCGATCCGGTCGCCATGAACGGCCTGCGCGGCCGGCTCGCAGGAAGGGTTCACCAGCTCCAGGCCGTCCGCCGCCGCTTTCACCGGACCATGGAGGAGGTACTCCACCTCATCCGTCGCCGTCTGATGGGCTAAATAGGGACGGTTGAACCAGACCACCGGCAGCCGCCCCGAGCCGTCCTCGACGAAGCCGCGGACGAGCGAGAAGCCCCGCCGGCGCGTACGGATGCGCCGCAGCCCCACCAGCCGCCCGCGGAAGGTCTGGGAGGTTCCGGCGGCCGCCTCGGCGACCGGCCGCGTGCCGCGCCGGTCCTCGTAGCGAAAGGGGAGATGGAGGATCAGGTCGCGGACCGTCCGCAGGCCCGCCCCGGCGAGGGCCTCAGCGCGCGCGGGGCCCACACCGCGGACCGTCCGGAGAGGAGCGTCGAGATCCAGACGCGCTTTCCAGGAGCTAGGCGCCCTCGAAACGGAGGACGACCACGCCGCAGCGCAGCTCGTCGCCCGGCTTGATCTCGCCGGGGATGCCGGTGTCCATCCGCCGGCCGTTGAGGAAGGTGCTGTTCATCGTGCCGATCTCCTCGCCGAAGAAGTACTTGCTGCCGCGGCGGTAGACCTTGGCGTGGCGGCGGCTGACCGAGCGCTGGTTGTCCACCGGGGTGAGGTCGATGTCCGGATAGATGCCGGTCACCGGGTCCTTGCGGCCGATCGTGGTCTCCGAGCCGTTGGAGAGGTGGAACTCCATGCCGGAAGAGATGTGCAGCAGCCGCTCCGGGCCTTCCACCGTCGCCTGGATGTTCGGCCGGGGCATCTCGCGCGAGGTGATCTTGGTGCCGCCGAACTGCGACTTGAGCAGCTCGTCCGTCTCGCGCAGGCGCCGCGAGAGCTTGCGCATCATGCGGACGGCGATCTCGGGGTTGCCCTGGAGGAGATGGTCGAAGGTCGAGCCGTTGATCTGCAGCAGGCGGAGGTCGGTCAGGGCGCGCGCCGAGGCGGCGCGGGGGAGATCCTCCAGCACCGACATCTCGCCGAAGAAATCCCCCTTCTCCAGCACGGCGAGGATCTGTTCCTCGTCGCCGACCTGATTGAGGATCTCCACCTTCCCCTCGTTGATGATGTACATCTCCGTCCCGAGGTCCCCCTCGCGGAAGACGTACTCGCCGGTCTTGACCTCGACCGCATAGCCCTTCTTGCCGCCGCCAGAGGCGGGTTGGCCGGAGGGTATGGGGTTCGGGCCGGTGGGGCCGGTGGTCTTGAATACGGGGTTGGCCATAGACCGTTTATCCTTCGCTATCCATCACCAAGCAGGAGCCGGGCGCCTTCCAGCCTGGCCGGCAGGCCCACCGGGAGCGTACGGTTGGGGGCGACGTGCCCGCTTTCGAGCCCCCAGGCGAGCGGCCAGGAGAAACCCGCGAGAGCGTCCGCGACGGTTATTGACCCATGGGCCGACCCATCGATCGGCTCTCCATCCGGCCTCGGGATCTCCCCGAGGCTGCCGACAATCATACCCGCGATATTCGCGAGATTACCCGAGAGCCCCAGGTGGGTCAACATGCGATCGATGCGGTACGGCGGCTCGCCGACGTCCTCCCAGAAGACGAGGCCAGCCTCGAGGTCGGGGGCGAAGGGCGTGCCGAGAGTCGCCACCAGCAGGCTGAGGCACCCGCCCAGCAGCGTGCCGCGGACCTCTCTGCCCGCGGGCTTCCGCAGCCAGCGCGCGAACGGCTGCTCGGCCGGATAGCGGCCGGCGAGCGCGCCGAGCAGCGACTCCTCCTCGTCAGGGTTGAGCCCACGGGCCAGATCGGCGGCGACCATCGGGCCGTGGAAGGCGACCAGTCCCGACCGGCGCGCGACCTCCAGAAGAAAGGGAGTGAGATCCGAATAGCCCACATAGGCCCGGGGGTGGCGCCGCAGGAGATCCCAGTCGATCCCCGGCAGCACGCGCATTAGGCCATAGCCGCCGCGGGCGAAGAAGATGGCGCGGAGTTGAGGGTCGGCGGCGAGCCGATGGAAGGCAGCGAGACGCTCGGCGTCCTCCCCGGCGAACAGCCCGTGGCGGGAGCGGAGATGATTTCGGAGATTGTCGGCGAGCACCGGCTCGAAGCCGAGCCGCCGGAGGGCCTCGACGCCGCGGTCGAGCCGTTCCGGATCGACCGGGCCCGAGAGGGCCGCGACCCCTACCCGGTCGCCGGGACCGCAGGGGGGAGGGAGCTGGGCGGGGGGGATCAAAGTGCCGGAGATCTCCGTAAGCCGAGTTCTGTATCCCGGCGCGAACGCCGGTGAGCTGTCATTCCTCTGGGACCGGCGTTGCCGCCGGCCTCAAGCAACCTACCCGGAAGCGGCCTCGCGCCCGGCGAACCGGACGAGAGGGCGGGACGGGCGGCCCGCGTACCGCTCCCCTATTTGGTCTTGCTCCGCATGGGGTTTGCCGTGCCTCCGCCGTCGCCGGCGGAGCGGTGCGCTCTTACCGCACCGTTTCACCCTTACCGGACCCCCGAAGGTGCCCGGCGGTTTATTCTCTGTTGCACTTTCCGTCGCGTCGCCACGCCTCGTCGTTAGCGAGCATGCTGCCCGTAGGAGTTCGGACTTTCCTCTCCGCTTGGACCCGAAGGCCCTCGCGAAGCGACCGCCTGGAGATCTCCGGCTCGGGGATTGTATCGTGAAAAGCCCTCACCTCCCCGGCCCTCCTCTCCCGTCCCCTCCCACCCTCCCTCACCGGGAGAGGAGGGAGATCTTCGTCGAGATGTTTTCGCGGGGGTGAGGGTTCGCCTACCGCCGCCCGCCGATCTCTTCTTCCGGATCGAGCACCTCGACGTCGGGGGCGTCCAGGGTGCTGGAGCGGGCCGCGCGCGAGGTCGTGCCGGTGGTCGGATCGGTGGCGCGCCACTCGCCGGCCGCGAGCCGCTCCTGCACGTCGCGAAGGGCGGCCGCCAGGTCGGGGTCTTTCGAGCCCAGGGCCATCGCCTGCTGCAGGCTCTCCGCCGCCACCCGCAGCCAGCGGGGGTTCTTCGCCTGCAGCCTGCCGAGCAGGGCGTAGAGCTCGGGCTGCGGCGAGATGCGCACCGCCTCCCGCAGCAGCTCGATCGCGGGATAGAAGTCGTCGTTCGAGATCAGCTCCATGGCGCGCTTGTAGTAGCGCTCGGCGATCTCACGGACCTCCCCCCGGCGCTGGTCCGGCGCGGGAGCGGCCGACCAGGCCTGGGACGAGAGCCCGCGGTCATAGGCCTTGCGGCGCTCCGGATGAGAGAGGTTGAGATACGCCTGGGTGAGGCGCTCGAAGAGCATCTCGAGCACCCCCTCGCGGCCGGTGAGCCCCAGCCGCTCGGCGTTCGCGGGATGGACCAGCCGCGCGACCTGATCGTAGGCCTCGTGGATCTCCTGCGCCGAGGCGGTTGGCGGCAGGTCGAGGAGCTGATAAAAGCTCGCCTCGCCAACCTGCCGCATCAGGCCGGCCACACGCTCCCGATGAAAGTCAGGCGGGAGATCCAGCGGGCGGTCCGCAAGCCGGCGGCCGATCTTCTCCGAGAAGACCCGCAGCTCGTCTTCGGTGGGCCGATGAGCTTCGTTTTCCATAATTTGGGTTCCAGGAAGCAACGGAGCCATTTTAACCCGAGCGGGCGAAACCTGCGGCCTTTTCGTATCATGGAGACGTGCTGATGAAAGCTCGGATGTCCCTGCTGTCAGGGCTGGCGGTCCTGATCGTCGCCACAGCCCTGCGCCTGCCCACCCTCACCGCGGGGTTCCCCTACCTGAACTACGTCGACGAGGGGCACGTCCTCCATCACGTCAGCTATCTCCTCCAGCATCACACCTGGGAGCCGGATACCTACAGCTACCCCACCTTCCCCTTCTACGTCATCGCCGGGGCGGCCCTGGCCTGGTCGCCGGTCTACGCCCTGATCCACGGCCACCCCCTCTTCGGCGATCTCTCCCCGTCCCCCCCGGAGTACTACGACATCGTGGAGCCCCCGGCGCTGATCGTCATCGGCCGCCTCGTCACGCTGGCCTTCTCGCTCGGCATCGTCGTGCTCACCGGCCTGCTCGTCCGCCGCCTCGCCGGCCCCGCGGCGGGCCTCTTCGCGGCCTGGCTCACGGCGGTGATCCCGGCCCTGGTGATGCGCAGCTCGATCGTCAACATCAATCCGATCGTAGCTTTCTTCGTCGTCGCCGCGCTCTTCTTCGCCGAGGGGGTGCGCACGGGCGAGCATCCGCGGCGCGACGCGCTGCTGGCGGGAGCGATGGCCGGTTTCGCGGGGGCGACAAAGTACCCGGCGGCCCTGATCTGCCTCGCCGTCGCGCTGGCGGTTCTGCTGGCGCGGTCGAGCTGGCCGGAGAAGCTGCGCCGGCTCGTCCTGGCCGGCGCCGCCGCCGTCGCGATCCTGCTCCTCGCCATGCCGGCGTTGTGGCTGCGGACGGCTGTCGTGCTCGCCGGTCTGCGGGAGATGAACACCATCTACGGCTTTCAGGAGATCGGCTCCTACTGGGACCAGGCGGTGAACCGGGCGGAGTGGGATCTGCCGGTGCTGCACCCGGAGGTGGGGATCGGCTTCCTGCTCCTCCTCGTGGCGGGGCTCGTGGCAGGCCTGTGGGACCGCCGCTGGAGGGGAGCGGTCGCCGGGTGGCTCCTCTTCGGCATCGCGACCGCTCTGCTGGTGGCCCCCTACAAATTCCGGGCATTCCGCAACTTGCTCTCGCTCGTCCCCCTGGCCTGTGCTCTCGTCGCCCTGCTCTACGCCTGGGCCCGCGAGAGGTTCCCCCGCCGAGTCTGGCTGGATGTCGCCGCCGTCCTCCTCCCCGTGGTCCTCTTCACCCCGACGCTCTACGAGTACGAGGGCTTTCAGCTCGCTCTCGACGACTCCCGGGAGCAGGCGGTCCGCTGGCTCGCCCACAAGGTGCAGCCGCACGAGCGCGTGCTCTTCCTGAAGGAGATGGCCTTTCTGCCGCACCGGATCGATACCGTCCCCGGTAAGGTCCAGGTCCGGACCTGGGAGAAGTCGCGGAACCGGGTGGTCGAGCGGCGGGACCACTATCTGGTGCTGGGAGAGCTGATCCGCGCCGATGGAAAGCCGAGAATCCCCGGGGTCCTCCGCAACTGGATCTTCGCCAATTACAAGATCGAGGTGCAGTTCGGAGGCCTTCCGACCTACTCCGGAGCGGGCCTGTTCCACGGCAACCAGCAGACGGTCTACATCCTGAAGCGGGGGCCGCGGCCGGCGGCGGTGGAGGAATCGACGGGAGAGAGCTCGAAAAGTGTTACTCGTTCTCGAAAACCGATCGCGGCAGGCCGGACTGCCGGATGATGGATTGCAGGGTTCCGAGCCTGAGCTCCGAGTGATCGGGAATGCTGACAGTGATCGTCGAAGTCTGCGTCCGCTTCTGCATCGCGATATGGCTCCCTCGCTGACGGATCTCAGCGAAGCCATGCCGCGCAAGAACGCGGCAGGCTTCCCGGCCGGAGATCACGCGCAGTTTACCCAACCTTGACCTCTAGCCGCGTGACGAAGACCTCGTTCTGAAGGCGTCCTTCGATCTCGGAAGGGTCCGCGCACTCGAAGAACAACTCGAGCGCCTCGATGAGGTTCCGTCGCGCCTCCTCGACCGTGGTGCCCTGACTCGCGATGTCCAGCTCGGGGCAAAGCGCTACGTACTCATCCCCTTCCCGCTCAATGATTCCGGTAAGAGATCGATTCATGGTGTCTCCCTAAAGTCAGAGCAAATCGTAGCACCTATCCCGGAGGCCCAGCGTCGGCTTCAACCGCCCCCTCCTCCGCATGCAACTGCTCGAAGATCCGCCGCCCGGTGAGCACGCCGAGGGCGTTCTGCAGATCCTCCAGGCTCGCCTCTTTCACCCCCTGCACGCTGCCGAAGGTCTGGATCAGCAGCTTGCGGCGGCGGGGGCCGATGCCGGCCAGCTCGTCGAGGCGGCTGTGGAGAGTGCGGGCGGAGCGCCGGGCGCGATGGCGAGAGACGGCGAAACGGTGGGCCTCGTCGCGGATCTCCTGGAGCAGGCGCAGGGCGGGGTCGTCACGCCGCAGGCGGAGCGGCTCCGGCACCCCGGGAACATAGATCTCCTCCTCGCGCTTGGCGAGTGAGACGATCGACGTCTCCTCCACCCCCAGCTCCGCCAGCGCCCCGATGGCGGCGTTGAGCTGCCCGATGCCGCCGTCGATCAGGATCAGGTCGGGCATCGCGCCAACCTCTTCCAGCACCCGCCGGTAGCGGCGCTCGACCGCCTGCCGCATCGACGCGAAGTCGTCCGGCAGGGTGAGGTCGCGGACGTTGAAGGAGCGGTACTCGCTCTTCCGCATCTTCCCCTCCTCCCAGACGACCATCGACGCCACCGTCTCCCCGCCCTGGAAGTGGGAGATGTCGAACCCCTCGATCCGCCGCGGCGGCTCGGAGAGATCGAGATGGCGCTCCAGCGCGGTGGCGCCGGGCGACTCCACGCCGCCGGCCCGGAACCGGCGCTTGTGGGCGAGCTCGGCGTTGTGCATGGCAAGCTGCACCCGCTCCGCCTTCGGCCCCCGCGAGGGCATCCGGATGTAGACCCGCTCGTCCTTCTTCTCCGACAGCCAGTCGACCAGCGCCTCTTCCCCCTCGATCGGCACCGGCAGATGGATCTCCTTGGGGATGAAGGTCGTGCGGTCGTAGATCTGCGGCACCACCTCGGAGAGCAGGAGCTCGGCGGAGATGTGCCCCACCCCCTCCCAGAACAGCTCCCGCCGGTCGAGCACCTGGCCCTCGCGCATGATCAACGAGACCACGGCGGCGTTGCCGCCGGAGATGTGGACGCCGTAGACGTCGAGGTCCTCCTCGTCCACCGACGACAGCTTGCGCCGCTGGCTCACCGACTCGACCTCGGCCAGGGTATCGCGGAGCCGGGCCGCGCGCTCGTAGTCCATGGCCTCGGCGGCCTCCCACATCTCCCGCTTGACACGCTTGAGCAGCGGCTCGGTCCGCCCGGCGAGAAACAGCCGCGCCTGCTCGACCGCCTCGTCGTAGGCCGTTTTGGTGGTGAGCTTCGCCACGCACGGGCCGAGGCAGCGGTGCATGTCGTAGTAGAGGCAGGGGCGAGCCCAGGAGCCGTCGACGTCGATCCGGCAGACGCGGACCCGGAACAGCTTCTGGACCAGCTTGATCGCCTTGCGCGCCAGCCCCCCGGGGAGAAAGGGGCCGAAGTACTCGGCGCCGTCGTTCGAGATCCGGCGGGTGAAGGCGATGCGGGGGAACTCGTCCCGCATCGTCAGCTTCAGATAGGGGTAGGTCTTGTCGTCCTTCAGCAGGACGTTGTAGCGCGGACGCTTGGCCTTGATCCAGTTGTTCTCGAGCAGGAGCGCTTCCGACTCCGAGTCGGTGACCACGTACTCCAGATCCACCGCCTCCGAGACCATGGCGGCCAGGCGCGGCTCATGGTCCCGCGCCAGATAGGACGAGGCCCGCTTGCGCAGCGATTTCGCCTTGCCGATGTACAGGACCTTCCCCTCGGCATCCTTGAAGATGTAGATGCCAGGGCGGTCGGGCAGGGCCCGGATGCGTTCGACGAGTTGCGTGGGGTCGGCCATGGTCTCGTAGAAAAACAGAATTCCAAGGATGGAAATGCCATCCCGCCGGGCAAAGGATAACCTCTCGGCGAAGGCGGTAGAGACGTTCCTGTTCCTGAACGACACCCTTGTGGAGGCCACGGGGACCGCGGAACGTCTCCGCCGGAGGGCATGCCGGCGCCGGCGGCAAGGTCCGGCCAGGGCACGCCAAGGCCACCTGTTGAAGTTGGTGGCCTTCTCGCGGAGAGTGGCGGATGGAGCGGCAAGCCCTTCGAAGAGACGTTCCGCGGTCCCCGTGGCCTCCGCAAGGGTGTCGTATAGGACCTGGAAACGTCTCTACCGCCTCCGGCGAGCACTTGTGGTCTATGATCCCCGGCAAGTTTTTGAAACAGGGGAAGCCTATGACCGAGATCGCTTCGAGCCCGCGCAAGCCCTGGTACCGTCTGTCGTTGACCGCCTGGATCATGATCGGCTTGGTGGTCGGTGGATTCATTGGATGGATCCAGCCCGACTGGGGCAACAAGGTCTACTTCCTCCGCGACATCTTCCTGAATCTCATCAAGTCGATCATCGCCCCCCTGGTCTTCTCTACCCTGGTGGTCGGCATCGCCGGCGGCGGCGACCTCAAGAAGGTCGGGCGGATGGGCGCCAAGGCGCTGCTCTACTTCGAGATCGTGACCACGATCGCCCTGTTCATCGGTCTCCTCGTCGTCAACCTGATCAAGCCGGGCGTCGGCGTCACGCTGGCGGCGCCGGTCACCGAGACCGTGCAGAAGGTTGCCGAGAACCACCCGAAGACGCTGATCGAGACGATCGTCCACATCTTCCCGGCGAGCATCGTCGAGGCCATGGTGCGCGGCGACGTGCTGCAGATCGTCGCCTTCGCGGTGCTCTTCGCCATGGCCCTCTCCGCCATCGGCGAGAAGGGCTTGCCCGTCCTGCGGGCGATGGAGAGCCTGTCGCAGATCATGTTCCGGTTTACCAGCTACGTGATGATGTTCGCCCCCATCGGCGTCGGCGCGGCCATGGCCCACACCATCGGCACGCAGGGACTGGGGGTGCTGGTCAACCTCGGCAAGCTGATCGGCTCGCTCTACCTGGCCCTGATCCTCTTCGTCGTCTTCGTGCTGGGGACCGTGGCGATCCTCTTCCGCGTTCCGATCCGAAAGTTCCTGCAGGCGGTGCGCGAACCGGCGACGATCGCCTTCGCGACGACCAGCAGCGAATCGGCGCTGCCCAAGGCGATGGAGGTGATGGAGCGCCTGGGCGTGCCGCCGCGCATCGTCGGCTTCGTGATGCCGACCGGCTACAGCTTCAACCTCGACGGCACCACCCTCTACCTGGCAATGGCCTCGGTCTTCGTCGCCCAGGCGGCCGAGGCGACCACCGGGATTCACATGGGCTTCGGCCAGCAGATTGTCATGATGCTGACGCTGATGGTCACCTCGAAAGGGGTGGCAGCCGTGCCGCGCGCCTCCCTGGTGATCCTGCTGGCGACGCTCAACAGCTTCCTGCCGGCGGGCCTCGGCCCCATCGGCGTCGCCGTGATCTTCGGCGTCGACGAGCTGATGGACATGGGTCGAACCTGCGTCAACGTCATCGGCAACTGCCTGGCCACCTGCGTCGTGGCGCGCTGGGAAGGCGAGTTCGACGATCAACGGGCAAGGGCCTTCGGCACCCCCGAGGAAGCCCGCCTCGACCTCGCCGCCGGCGAGCCCGCCTTCGTGCAGGCGGCGCGGATGGATTGAGGGGCCGGGCCAAAGCTCCAAGGGTCCTGCCCATCGGGTATGACCTGCCCTACACCGCCTCCCGCCCCGCGATGTCCTCGTCCCAGAGCTCCGGCTTCTCGCGGATGAAGCGCTCCATCAGCCGGAGGCAGCGCTCGTCCTCGAGCAGGCGCACCTCGACGCCGTGCTGGCGCAGGAAGTCGAGGTTGCCGGGGAAGCTCACGTTCTCGCCGACGACGACGCGGGGGATGCCGAACTGGAGGATCGTGCCCGAGCACATCATGCACGGGCTCAGGGTGGTGTACATCGTGACGCCGTCATAACGGCGGCGCCGCCCGCCGTCGCGCAGGCAGTCCATTTCCCCGTGGGCTATTGGATCGCCTTCCTGCACTCGCTTGTTGTGGCCCCGAGCGACTATCCGGTCCTCCTCCACCATCACCGCGCCGATCGGCAGGCCCCCCTCGCGGTAGGATTTCTCCGCCTGTTCCAGGGCTGCCGTCATGAATTCGGCGTCGCGGTCGTGATTGTTGTCATCCATCCGATTCAACCTCCATACGCGTCAATGCTGGGAGACCACGCTGTCGCTGGCCACCTTTTCGAGCACGGCCCGTGCCCGCGCGAGCTCCCGCCCCAACCGCGCGACCAGCGGGACGAGCTCGTCGGTGCGCGAGGCGCGGACCCGCTCCTCGATGGAACGGCAGACACTGGCGACCTGAAGGACGCCGAGGACCGCGCTGCTCCCCTGCAGCCGGTGAACGGTCCGTCCCACCTCGGCCCATCGGCCCTCCTCCACCCCCAGGCGGATGGCGGCGAGGTCGGTGGCCGCGGTCGCCAGAAAGGTCCGGATCAGTTTCTCGACCAAGCCCTCGCCATTGCGCAGACCGCGCAGGAGATCGAGACTCGTCGGGTCGAGGGGGGCCGGGAGAATCTCCTCCTTCCACCCTTCGTGGGCGCCGCGCAGACTGATCGCCGCGAGGGTGGACTTGAGATCGGTGACCTGCAAAGGCTTGCTCAAGTAGCCGTCCATGCCCGCCGCCAGGCAGCGGTCCCGGTCTCCGGGCATGGCGTGGGCGGTCAGCGCGATGATCTTCGGCTGGCTGAGGCCGGCAAACTTGCCGCGAATCCGGCGGGTGACCTCCAGCCCGTCCATCTCAGGCATTTGGACATCCATCAGAATCACGTCGTAGGACTGACACTCCAGCACCTCCAGAACCTCCCGCCCGTTGCTCGCGAGGTCCGCTTCATACCCCAGATGCTCGAGCAGGCCGACCGTCACCTGCCGGTTCACCGGATGGTCCTCGGCGAGCAGAATGCTCAAGGGGTGGCTGTATGCCAGGTGGTCGATGGCGATGGGAATCGTCGGGTTGCGGGGCGGGGCCAGGGCGGCCTCGCCGAGGATGGTGAAGTGAAAGGTCGAGCCCCGGCCGACGGCGCTCTCGACCCAGATCCGCCCCCCCATGAGCTCGGTCAGCCGCTTGCTGATGGCCAGTCCGAGGCCGGTGCCGCCCTGCTGGCGGGCCAGCGAGCCGTCGAGCTGTTCGAAGGGGACGAACAGGCGGCTTAGCTCTTCGCCGGGGATCCCGATCCCGGTGTCGGTGACGGCGAAGTGGGCCTCGAAGCAGCCGTCGCCCAGCGGCAGGGCGGAAAGCGCCACCCGCACCTCCCCCTGCGGCGTGAACTTGACGGCGTTGCCCAGCAGATTGACCAGGACCTGGCGGGTGCGGGCGAGATCGCCCACCAGAGCCTCGGGGGTCTCCTCCGCGATGTCGTGGTAGAGCGCGAGCCCCCGCTCGGTAGCCAGGGGAGCGATCATCTTCAGGCTCTCCTCGATCAGATCCCGGAGACTGAAGGGGGAGAGCTCGACCGCCATGCTCCCGGACTCCATCTTCGAGAAGTCGAGGATGTCGTTGATCAGCACCAGCAGGGCCGCGCCGCTGGCCTGAACGGTCTTCACGTAGTCCTTCTGCCGGGGGGTGAGAGGGGTCTCCAGCAGCAGGCTGGTCATGCCGATGACGCCGTTCATCGGGGTCCGGATCTCGTGGCTCATGTTGGCCAGGAACTCGCTCTTGGCCCGGCTGGCCGCCAGGGCCTGCTCCTTGGCCACCTGAAGGGCGCCCGTGCGCTCCCGCACCTCCTCCTCCAGCGTCAGGCGCAGCCGGTCGAGCTCGCGGTGGACGCGCCGGAAACGGCTGGAAAGGGAGGTGCTCATCGCCACCAGGAGCGCCGCGAAGCCGAACGGCGGCAGCGAGACCGGGCTGCGCCATTGACCGGGAAAGACCCCGGGGAAGACCTGGCCCGCCAACTCGACGCCGACGGTGGCCGCCAGCGCCAGTCCGCCCACGGCGAGGGTCCGCGCCTCCATGTCCCCCCGCCATGCCTCGCGGGCGATGAGGATCACGGCCAGCGCCAGCAGCGGCAGCAGCCAGAGCGAGCGGAAGCTCTGGCTGGCGATCACCAGGCGCGCGTCGGGCCAGAGGCCGACGAAGAGGGCCAGGGCGCCGTGCGAGAGCTGATAAGCCCGCAGCGGCCACGAGACCGGCCGGGAGAAGAAGGTCCAGAGGAACTGGATCGCCAGCACCGCGGCGAGGTGGCCGGTGAGGTCGCTGGCCCGGACCGCCAGGTCGTACCGGTCGGTCAACTGGTAGATCCAGTAGGAGCTGGCGAAGGTGTTGGCGGCGAAGCACAGAGACAGGAGGCCGAACCAGAGATGCCCGGTCTCCTGCCGGCGCTGGCAGTAGAGCAGGAGGTGGTAGGCGGCCGAGGCCGCGAACAGGACGGCCAGGATCAGGAAGGGGAGGTCCGCCAGCAGGATGCGGGCCCACTCGGCCCCGGCCCGGTCGCGCAGGACCCGGTAGCCGCTGCGGACGAGGGTGGTGCCCGCCCCCGCGGCTCCGGGCTCGGCGGCGGCTCCAGCGGCGGCAAAGAGCATCAGGAGCGCGAGCAAAGCCAAGCCGCCGCGGAGGAAAGACGCGGTGCGGGCGGCACACAGGCACGGCAGGGCCGCGAGACGGATGCTGATACCTCCACGACCGGCGCGGAGGCGGCTTTCACTGTTCATGGCGTGTCCAGTAGTATACCGCGTGGAGGTGATCCCATCGTAGAAGGAAGATCCGCCGAGGCCCTGATCAGAGTCCTCGTCGTCGACGACCATCTCGTCGTGCGCAAGGGCGTGCGAGCCCTGCTCATGGACGCCGACGGCGTCACAGTCGTGGGCGAGGCGTGCGACGGATCGGAGGCGGTGACCGAGGCGAGGCGCCTCAGGCCGCAGGTGATCCTGATGGATCTCCAACTCCCCCGCCTCGACGGCGTGGAGGCGATCCGGGCGATCCTCGCCGAGCAGCCGGACATCGGAATCGTGGTGTTGACGGGGACCGACGGGGACGAGAAGATCCTCGCCGCCGTCGAGGCCGGGGCCTTGGGCTACCTGGCCAAGACCTCAGAACCCGAAAACTTCCTTCTGGCGATCTCCCGGGTGGCCCATGGCGAGCTCTGGCTGCCGCCGCGCCTGACCCGCAAGCTGCTGACGCACCTCAAGCCCCGCTCCGGCGGCGCGACCCCCGAGCCGCTCACCGGCCGGGAGACCAGCGTGCTGACCCTGGTCGCCAAGGGGCGGACCAACCAGCAGATCGCCAACGAGCTGAACATCGCCGAAGCCACCGTGCGCACCCACGTCAGCCACATCCTGGACAAGCTCGGAGCCAGCAACCGGGTCGAGGCCGCCCTGCACGCCCTGCGGGTCGGGGTCGCGACCCTGGAGGAATCCTGAACCCGCGGCGCGTCCTGGTGGTCGACGATCACCCCGTGAACCGCCTCGTCGCGGTCGCCCAGCTCACCGAGCTCGGCTATGCCGCCGACGCCGCCGAGGACGGCGAGATGGCTCTCGATGCCCTGGCGCAGGAGCCCTATGACGCCGTGCTGCTGGATTGCGAGATGCCGCGCCTCGACGGCTACGAGACCTGCCGCCGCCTGCGGCAGAACGAGGGCGGCGGCCGGCGCACCTGGGTGATCGCCCTCACCGCCCACACCGCGGCCGAGGACCGCGAGAGATGCCTCGCCGCCGGCATGGACGATCATCTGGCCAAACCCGTGCGGGCCGAGGATCTGGCCGCCGCGCTGAAACGCCAGCCGAAGGGCGCCCGCGACCTCGACTCCGGAACGCTTCCCGCGGTTGAACCCGACCGCCTCGAGGAGCGCCTGGCGGCCCTCGCGCGCCTCGGCGAGGAGACCGGGGAAGATCTGCTGGAGCAGGTGGTCGAGAGCTTCCTCCAGCAAGGCGCGAGGGACCTCGGGACCATGCGGCAGGCCCTGACTCGCGGCGATGGCGGCGCCCTCGCCGCGGCCGCCCACTCCCTGGCCGGAAGCGCCGGCATCCTCGGGGCGACCGGGCTCGCCGTGGCCTCCGCCGGGCTCGAGGAGCTGGCCCGGCAGGGGGATCTGGCCGCCTGCGAGCCCCGGCTCGAGTCGGCCGAGCAGGCCTATCGATCGATCGCGCGAAGGCTTGGGGCCTGACGGGAACCAACGAGGCGTGGAGAGCCACCCACAACAATTGTTGATATCAAAATCCGCTATCTGACGGACGACACGCCCTGAGGGATAAGCGACACTACGCACCAAGGAATGCAGCGACGACTGCCAGGTCCCACGGCCCGGCGTCAACTGCTCTCCCCTCATTCATCCGGGGCCTGCGTTAAGCGCGGGGCCCGGCTTTTTTTTGCCCCCTCCTTCTCTCTAAACCTCCTCAAATAGAACTTCCTTTATCTTTTCGGGGTGCGGCTCGCTTTTCTCTTCAGCCCGCACCCTTGGTTTACATGACGGATACAGGGCCTTTACACATTTGCAGCCTTGCCCCTGTGCGTCGATCGTTCCTGTCGTTTCCGCGTCGGCGAATTTTGCCGACCCGATACCGTCACCCCGGAGATTGCGGCTCTCGTCGTGAGAACCGGCCCGACCGTGGTGGCACTTTCCGTAGTACCACTTGGAGGATGCAAATGAAGAGTATGGTCCTGAAGTCTGTGCTGGCGCTGTCCTGCGGCCTGGTGGCTGTCGCCACCGCCTATGCCGCCCCCGCTCCCGGAGCGGAGAAGCTGAAGGCTTTCGCGGATGCCGATCACGTCATTTACGCCCCCACCCGCTTCGACGCGAGCCTGCCCACGAAGTCGAACCTCACTAACCATGGCGGCGGCGTGATCGTCTCAGCCAAGGTGGTCTTCATCTTCTATGGTCCGAGCTTCAACAATGCCGCTTCCGCCGACTTCTCGTATGCCCGGACGCTGCAGGCCTTCCGCAACCAGTTCGGCACCACCGGCGAGTACAACACCATCACGCAGTACTCCGGCATCCAGCTGTCGAACCTCGGCTCGGGAACCGCCGACTGGTTCGATACCACGACGCCGCCGACCAACGTCACCGACTCCACGGTCCAGGCCGAGGTCAACCGCTACTTCTCGGGCGGCCATGGCTCCTTCAACACCAGCACGATCTATGAGGTCGTCATCCCGAAGACCTCGTACTCCTCGAGCGGCTCGAGCACCTCGTGCGGTGGCCCGCGCCTCTCCTACTGCGCTTATCACGGCTCGTACTCCGGCGCCTCCGGCACCGTCAAGTACTCCATCGAGCCGTACCCGAGCTGCAGCGGCTGCCAGGTCTCCGGCTGGTCGGACGCGCAGGACGCCGAGCACTTCATCTGCCACGAGACCCGCGAGGCCGTGACCGATCCCGTCAACGGCTGGTGGGACGGCTCGACCGGCGAAGAGGCCGACGACAAGTGCGCCTGGTCCCCCTCGCCGTTCATCGGCACCAACGGCTACGCCTATCAGTACGAGTGGTCGAACCTGAACGGCGGCTGCATCCGTACCCGGTAAGAGCAACTCTCTCGGAAGGATCAGGAGCCCCCGTCCGCGGGGGCTCTTTGCTTTTCAGCTCAGAGGTGTCTCGAAAGTTTCCGAGCTCGTGGTCGCCTTTTTCCTCCCCCTCCGGGGGAGGTCAGGAGGGGGCGCCCCAGCCAAGGAGCGGTCCCGGACTCCGCAAAGCCCCCCTCCTGACCTCCCCCCGTTCCGGGTGGAGGAAAAAATCCCGGCTTCGACAAAGGTCCACACTTCCTCAGAAGCTCTGTCAGTTCGGCAGGCCGTGCAGATGCTGGTGAGGAACACGCCTCGCCGCCCGGGATTGAAATCCCGGGCGGCGAGGCTACGTTGCCCTGTTCCGCCCCTGCGGGCGAGGCTGACTCCCGAGACACCCCCTCACGGCTCTTTCGTCGCCGCTTCGGCCAGCGTGTACTCGAATTCGTAGGAATGCTTGCCGCCGGCGATCTCGATCATCATTCTGCCCGCGAGACCGGCCAACTGGCCGGTGCCGGAGTCCGGCACTACGGTGATCGTCAGTTGCGGCGTGCCGCGCGTCATGGTGCCGCTGTGCTGGAGCGCGAACGTGCCGTTGCGCCCCTTCAGCGTTCCGCTGACCCGCTCGATGGCCACGTAACCGGCCGAGCCCTGGACGGCGGTGCCGGCGGTCAGCATCTGCCCCTTGCTGGCCGCCTCGAGATCGCCATGGAACTGCTTGTCGAGGGACATCCTGCCGAGAGTCGGGTCCCCGCCCTTGTCTTCCTGCGGGCTCAGCTTGACCTCAAACGTTCCGCTGGCACGAGTCGTCATGACCGCCTCCTTCTGAGCCGGACCTGGAGCCGGCGTCTGCGCGTACCCCGCCAAGCCCGCGGACAGGCAGAGGCCTGTGATGAGGAGGAAGGCTCCGGCGCGATATCGGTTTTTCATGCCGGCGATCATAACGGATTCACGCTGGACTTACGCGGGCCCGATCGAGGCAAGGCAGCCCTGCCCGGGGTAGACTTCCAGGATGACCGCCCTGGAAGACATCGAAGCCCTTTCCGAGTTGCCGGGAGAAGAAGCATGAGCGAGCCTTCCGAGCCAAAGGCCCAGGCGGACCCAGAAGAAGAGGCTTGGGATTTGCCGGAACCCGCCGACATCACATCCGGCGTGGGTTGCAACTGACCCCGGCAGAACGTCTCCGCTGGCTGGAAGAGACGGTTGACGAGATGCGGCGGCTCCAAGGACTAGCCCGGTTCGGCCATCCGATCGAAGAACCTCAGCGCTGATCGGCCAGCGCGATCCGCGCGGTCGTGACGATCTGGCCCACGTGCCGCTGGGTGTGCTCGGCGGCGTGGAACAGCAGCCCGAGCACCGTCGAGGGCAGTTGCAGACGTCCGACTCCCCGCGCCTCGAGCAGCGTGGACTCCCTCATATCGCGGAGCTGTTCCAGGGCGCGGTCGACCTGCCGCTCGAAGGCTGACACCAGTGACGTGGCGTCCGTCGGCGGAGATCCGGGCTGCGCCTCCGTGGCGAGGAAATCCCTCTGCTCCGCCGAGAGCCCCTCGCCCCGGGCGTAGGTGAAAAGCCGGTCCAGACTGCCCGCGGCATGCCGGACGTGAAACCCCACCGAAGGGGCCCCGTTCGGACGGGCCCACAGGTGATCGGGCGAAAGCGGACCCACGACCCGGCGCACCTCCTCCGCGGCCTGGAGCAGCGCATGGGCGACCGGCTGCAACAGCGGCGGGATTTCCGCGACCGGCCCGCGCAGCCAGACTTCAGGTAGATCCGGGGCGGTCATGGCGAAAACGGGCCGTTCTCCCTCAGCCCAGGGCATCGCCTGGCTGAGGGGCCATCTCCAACATCACTGGATCAATAGGGGCAGGACCAGTGCCCGAGCCGACAAGTGCATGTGTTGGTATAGCCCTCCGCCACCGTGCACTGTGTCGTGCTGTTGTTCGGCGAGCAGGAGGTGCCGTTCAGGCTCTCGCAGTAGGGGCCGGCCGGGCACGGCGCGCAACCCGTGTACACGCCGTTGCACGTTACATAACCGGAGGTATTCGGGCAGTTCACGTCGACGGCGGAGCAAGTACCGGAGCAGGTCGCCGACACCGTTGCGCCAGCGGGACAGTACGCCGTACAAGTGGCCTTGGTCGGCAGGCTCCGAGCTGAAAGGAAAGGCTTGGCAGCGGCGCCGGTCCGGCAGGAGACTGGCGCGCTCGACCTGGAAGTCAGAAACGACGGAATGACCTCCGCCCGTACCTGCATTGCGCCCAGAAGACCGAGACCAAGAATCACCGCTAGCTTGATTTGTCTTTTCAAAGGCCTCTCCTTTAAGAATTTCTGCATAGTGACCAATTTGCTGGGAGACGTCAAGCGCCGGCGAGGGCGGCAAGCTTCAGGACGGTGTTCCAGTTGCGGCCGGTCCCCCGGGAGCCGAGTTTCTTCTCGATGACCGTGATCGTCAGCTTCGATTCCCCGATCCCGTCCGGGTAGGTGATGTACGCCTGCCGGCCCGTGGCGCGCACGGTCTCCCGGCCCTTGATGGCGGCCTGCAGCGCCGCCACGTCGGCGGCGTCCGGCGCCTGGTTCAGAAACATGACGACGAGATGGCTGGGATCGCTCTTCGCCTCGCCAGGGAAGGGATTGTTCGCGATGACCTCTTTCCACTCCTCCGGGGTGCGGACGAAGAAGTCCGTCTTGAGGCCGAGGCGCTTCTCGGTCTCCGCCTCCAACAGGCGCTCCAGATCCGCGCCCGTGAGCTTGTCGCTCCGGAAAACGGCGTTGCCGCTCTGGAGCAGGGTCCGCGGCTCCCCGAAGCCCAGTTGCGTGAGAAGGTCGCGAAGGTCCGCCATGGCGATCTTGGTCTTGCCGCCGACGTTGACGCCGCGGAGGAGGGCGATGTGGGTGGTCATGGTCAGGTCTTCCAGCCCCGCAGGGTCGTCAGGAATTAGCCAGTGGCGTGCAGAACTGAACTGTAGGGCGTCTCTGCGGCCGCCCTTGCCCTGGAAGGGCGATATTTGAATAGCCTGGCACTTCAGTGCCAGGTAGGCCGTCCCCCATCATCCAATCCGCCCCGAGGGGGCGGTGCCTTTCAGCGACGGCCCTCAGTCCAATCGTTGGGTTCCGCCCCTTCAGGGCGGGTGGGATTGTGGGACCGCCTACCTGGCGCTAAAGCGCCAGGCTATTCAAATTTCGCCCTTTCAGGGCGAGGGCCACAAGGGCCGCCCCTACAAGCCAATTCTACTCTGACGAGCCGCCGACGGCCGGCGAGGCAGACGCGGCCGGTCCCTGGCGTGTCCTAGAGTTGCCCGGCCGTGGCTTCGGACTGTTCCGGGCCGGCGAATCCCCCGAGCTTGGCGACCGCCCGGCGGCGGTGCTGCGGCAGCGCTGGCTGGCCCTTCTCGCGGCGGCGGTCCTCCCCGGCACGGGGCGGGACGCGGCGTTTCGTCTTCAGAAGGATTCAGGGCCGGAGGGCTTCGCGATTGAGGCCGGCAACGGCGGCGAGGTGGTGGGCCATCTGGAGCTGTTCGATCCGAACCTGATCGAGGCGCTGCACGTCGCCGAGGGGCTCCTGCGGTCTCCCGAGGCGCTCGCCGTCCTGCTGGAGGCCGCCGGACAGGTCGCGCTCGAACGGGCCGGGGCCATTCTCGACCAGCGGATTCAAACGTAGGCACGACGAACGGGGTTTTCCGGACGGAAAATCCCCGGCGGGGGACTCGCCGGTTCCGGCCGTTAACTCGCCGGC
>JBDSHF010000529.1:0-22906 GCA_039918595.1 Thermoanaerobaculia bacterium | reverse complement strand
CGAAGCGCATCATGAGCGCGCACCCCTCCTCCATCCCCCGCTTCTCGGCGGCGATCGAGGGCTGCCGCACCCATTCCTGGAGGCGCGCGATGCCCTCCGCGTGGCGCTTCACGATCTCGGCCTGGATCGCGTCGAGGCCGTCGTCGGAGCGCAGGACCTGTGGAAACGCGAGAGCAGCCGCGGACACGGCCGTGGCTCCCAGGAAACCGCGACGAGTAAGTGGGCTCATGCCGCGAGTTTAGCGCGCAACGCCGCGCCGGTGAAGCCGTTCTCTGAGGCCTTTTCAGCAGGCCGGGCTTTCCCAAGACGGTGAGGGTCAGGGCAGATTGACCGCCACTTCGCTCGCGAGGAGCGTGCGGCGGTGGATGGTCTGAACCCGGATACTCCCCTCTCCGGGCCCGAGTTGCTGAAACCGAGCGGTCGGTCCCTGAAAGCCCAGGAAGGCGACCGCCCCAGAAGCCTGGATCTTGACGTCGAAGTCCGTTCCTCGGAAATCGCCAAAAGGATCTGGCGTGGCGGGGAGGTCCACCACGATCTCTTGGTCCAGGTTTCGGTGCGCGAGTTGCGACGCCGGTGCGTCCTGAGCCTTGAGCTCGCGGCCCGCGAACTGTTCCGCGAAATGTTGCAACCTGAGGCCGAGGCGCCGCACATTCACTGTCGACTGGTAGGACCGCAGGTCGAAGACCACGTTCCGGTAGAGAAGCAGCAGGCTGTCGTTGTTGACCGGCGCGTCCGAATCGCCGGCGGCGGGAAGGGGTGCCGCCAGACGGAGGATCACCACGTCATCGTGTTTTTCCAACTCATAGAGCGGCTCCCGGCCGGCTGGGCTCAGGGCTTGGCGGAGGAAGTACTCCCGGGCCTCCAGGGGACCCAGGCTCGAGACATAGATCTTTACCGCCAGACGCTGCTCTTCGGGAGGCATGGCGTCCGAGGCAGGCCGCCGGAGGACAGACTCGCTGACCGCGCCACCTTCGGCGGACCAGACGTTCTTGAAAAGAATCTCCCAGGAAGGATCTGCCAGAAAGGAGGTAACGACCGGCCAGTCGGCCACGACACCGCGGGCCGGCTCCTCAGGAGCTGGCAGGGTTCGCAACAATTCGTCGAGTTGCTGCTCCTGCGTCTGCGCCAGGTCAAGATGGAGTGTGCTCAAGGGACTCGACCTCCTTAGACCAGAGACCCGATCGAGAGCTCGTCGTGGATCGTTGCGGCCAGGGGGATTGGCAGACCTCTCCTGTTGACGTCGTCGACAGCAGCGTTCAGGTAGCCTTGCCGAGCCTCGGTTCCCAGATGGGGGCCTATGCAGGCATCGTAAATAACTGCCTCACTCTCACAGAAGCCATGCTGGTTGAAGGCGGTGCGCTTCATCTCATTGGCGCCGATGACGAGAGGAGTGTTCTTATCCAGGAAAAAGGGATTGTTGCAGAGCCCGAAGCCGATCAAGCTGGTTGTCTTGATGAAAAAGTCGTCCTCTTCCAACAACCAGCGGGTGGGAATCCCCAGCGCGCCGCCGAGCACGACCAAGGCCCCCAGGAGATCGAAGCAACTCACGAGAGGGTGCGCGGCGCTCAGAAAGGCGGAGAGATCGAAGCGCCCCCCAAACTTGCCGGCTACGTATGCATTCAGGGCGTTATGGGCATCATATTTCAAGGAGTGATGGCTGTGACAGAAGCTGGTGAGGGTCGCCATGGCCTGCGGCCTGGTCGTGGAACCGGAGACGCGGGCCTTTCCATTCAGCAAACGCAGTGCCTCGCACCAGACCCCGGCGGTGAAGAAGGGCGCCGGCGAATCGAAAACCGAGAAGACCTCCAGACGCGTCTTCCCCACCAGGAACGGCGTCGGCAGCAGCAGGAGCCAGACAGCGTCTCCCGCATGGCGCGCAATGGCATTTCCGAGCACCCCGGAAACACGCACGGTCTGGGTGCCGTCGGTCAGGGGCAGCGTCCCCTGCAGGGTAAAGCCGCCGAGACTTCCCTGCAGGGTTCTCGGCCCTCCCCCGCCAGCGCCCTGAATCTCCAGCACTACATCCGCCTCGACCTGAGCATTGATCCGGTAGACGGCAGGCCGCCGGGAGCCGTCAGCCCCTTCCTGAAGACTGGCTTTCAGGGCCTCCTCCCAGTGGGGCCCCCAGATCGGATTTCCCTGCCAGGCAACGGGGAGGCCGCCCACGAACCTGACGGATTTCATGCGCACCTGAAGGCTCAAGGGGAGCTTGCTCCCTGGGGTGTCCCGGCTGGGTCGCTCATTCCCAAAGTCCTCCGCCCTCCAACTCGGCGTCCCAGAGCGGCCAGCCCTGCAGGACGCCCAGCGACTCGGCGCTCAGGGTCATCCGCTCCAGGGCCTGACGCAGTCTCTTGAGGCAGCGATTTCTCCAGGAGTATAGCTCGCGCTGCGGCTTCCGCAGAAGAGGGGAGATCGCGGCCATGCTCAGGCCGTCCTGATAGTGGAGCTTGAGCAGGAGGCGATCTTCCTTCGAGAGCGCCTGGATCGCGGGGAGCAGCGCACCCCGCAGACGCGCGGCGGCGAGAGCCCGCTCGCCCTCCTTAACCCGGGTCTCGACCTGGCCGTCGATCCCGATGTATTGCAGATCCTCTTCGCCGACCTGCCGGCGTTCAGCGCGCGGGGGTAGATCCGCGGCGATCCGCTCCAACTCGGCCGGGGAGAGGGTGACCCGGCACTCGGTCCGCATATGCTGGATCGCCTCGTCGAGGGGGAGGCCGTCGCGCAGCCAGAGTTTCTCCAGCAGCACGGCCGCGGGGCCTTTCCGGAGGGCTACCGCGGACGGTCGCCATTTGCCCCAGACGCGGATGCGGTAATCCCGCATCAGGTTGGTCAGGACGACGGTGAGATAGGTCGAGAAGGAGCTGCGGCCTTGCCAGTGGGCAAAGATGCGATACTCGTCCTCCACCAGCTTGAAGAGAGCCCAGGAGCGAAACTCTTCCGCCTCGTGATCGGGCAGGCCGCTGCGCCGGCTCAGCCGGAGAAGCCTCTCCTGGATCAGATCGAAGTGCTCCTCGAGAAGGACCCGCCCCGGCTGGGACGGAGGGGTCTCCCCGGGCTTAGCGGCGCAGGACCGGTGCAGGAGGCGGCGATTCGCGGGAGGAGAATGGCGGCTGGCGGAGCTTGCCAGGAGCGGGAGATCTGCGGCAGTCGGTCGGATCATCTGGCACCTCCGAGAGAGGGCCGCTCGATCGGTCGGAAGGCGGCCCGGTTCGAGCCAAGCCTCGCTCCCCGGAGATCCCGCCGTCTTTTGGAAAGGCTTCGGAAATCCTCAGGAACACCTCAGGGGCGGCATAGAATAGATGCCGGCCCTCCCGGAGAGCTGCCCTTTAGCGATGAGCCTACCCCCTGAGCACCCTGAGATCCCCTTCTCCCATGAACGTCAAGATCTGCGGGTAGGAGAGTGGACGGTCCGGCAGGCTGAGGGCATCCTGTCGGCGGACGGCCGCACGGTCCGGCTCGAGCCCCGAGTCATGGACCTGCTCGTTCACCTGGCGGGCCAGCCGGAGAAGGTGGTCTCCAAAGAGGAGCTGATGGAGGCCGTCTGGGGAGGGGCCATCGTCGAGGAGGGGGCCCTCTCGCAGGCGGTCCACAGTCTCCGCAAGGTACTGGGGGACGACGCCCGCCAGCCCCGCTATATTCAGACAATCCCCAAGCGGGGTTATCGCCTGATAGCGCCGGTCATCCCCGGGACGTTGCTCGAGCCGCCCGGAACCGGGGAGAGGCCTCCGGCGGGGAGCCTCGGGACGGTGGATCCGCCCTCGGACCCGCCCCCTCGGCCCTGGTACCACCGCCGGTGGCTCTGGAGTGCCGTCACCCTCCTGGCCGCGGTCTCCTGCGTCTTCTGGATTGCCGAGGAGCGGCGACAGCCTCCGCGAAGCCCTGAGAGGGCGGGCGCTCCGGCGGGAGCCGGCAACCGGATCGTGATCCTGCCGTTCGAGAACCTGGGCAAACCGGAGGACGCCTTTTTCGCCGACGGGCTCACCGAAGAGATCACCAAGGACCTCGCCTCTTTCGCTTCCCTCCAGGTGATCTCACGGACGAGCGCCGTGCGCGTCGCCAGGACGGGAAAAACACTGCCCGAGATCGGCCAGGAGCTCGGGGTCGACTACGTGCTGGAAGGTACGGTGCGCTGGGCCGTGGATACCGACGGCCAGCGCCGCGTGCGCATCACGCCACAGCTCATCCGGGTGGCCGATGACGCCCACATCTGGGCGGATGCCTTCACCAGCGACGTCAAGGACATTTTCCTGGTGCAATCCGAGATCTCCCGCCGGGTCATCACGCAGTTGGGGATTACGCTGCTGCCTCAAGAGAAGCGGCTGCCGCGGCCCGCTCCGACCGGGGACCTCGCGGCCTACGAGGCCTATCTCCGAGGTCTGGACCTCAAGAATCAGCCGTTTTACTCCGAGCCGCATCTGCGCCAGGCCGTGCCGATGTTCGAGCGAGCCGTCCGGCTGGATCCCGGCTTCGCCGGCGCCTGGGCCGCCCTCTCCATGACTCACACTTACCTGGCCTATAACTCGGACCCTTCACCGGCCCAGGTGGAGAGAGCCCGGCAGGCACTGGACAGGGCGGAGGCTCTCGCGCCCGAGTTACCAGAGGTGAAGGTGGCTCGGGCTTATTTCACCTACCTCTGCGAGGAGGACTTCAAGACGGCCCAGGAGCAACTCGAGGCCGCCGCCCGGATCTCGCCGAACAATGCCGAGCTCCTCCAGACGCTCGGTTTCGTGCTCCGCCGCCGGGGCCAGTTGACCCGGGGCATCGAGACCCTCCAGCGCGCGTACTCTCTGGACCCTCAGACGGTGAAACTGGTCTGGGCGATCGCTGAAACCTACCGGGCGATGCGCGACTACGAACAGGCCGACCGCTACTACGTCCAGGCGATCTCCCTGGCGCCGGACCAGCCGGTCTACTGGGAAGAGAGGGCGCTGAACCGGTTGGCCTGGACGGGCGACCTCGCGGCCGCCCGCGGAGTCCTCGAGGAGGCGCCGATATCGGGAGATGGCGGTCTGGCTGTCGCCAATTTTCAGCTCGACCTCTACGCCCGCGAGTATCAGATGGCCTTGGGACGCCTCTCTCCCGAACGCCTGCAAGCCCTCGCGCCCCAGGTTCAGAGCCGGATCGTCACCCTGGCTTCCCTCGCCCGCGAGCGGGCCGGCGATCCTCAGGGAGCGCTGGCCGCCGCGGAGACGAACTACGCGACGTTGCTCGCCCGCGTGGCACGGTTCCCGCGAGAGTCGTTCTATCGTGCCTACCTGGCCGTGGCCCTCGCTCAGCTCGGGCGGCGGGAGGAAGCCCTGGCAACCGCGGAGCAGGCGGTCCGGCAGCGGCAGCACGATGCCTTCACAGGCCCTCGCATGGTCGAGATCCAGGCCATCGTAGACGTCGTCCTCGGGCGCCGCCGCGAAGCCGTCGACCGTCTGGCGCGGCTGCTCGCCATGCCCTATCAGGCCCCGATCACCCCTGCCGACCTGCGGCTCAGCCCGATCTGGGATCCGCTGCGGGGCGATCCCGGCTTCGAGGATCTCCTCCGCCGGCACGAGGAGGATTGACAGGAAGACCCGCTTCGGTTAACTCTCTCTTGATCCTGCAACATCACGAGCGCTGCTCAAGGAGGGGAGAGATGGCCTTCAAATCCGAGGAACTCGTTCTGGCGTTGATTACTGAGGATGGCGATCTGATCGCCGCCCGCTCTTGCGGAGGCACTCAGCATGAGTGCGACGCACTGGCGTTTGATAAAATCGTCAATGAAGACAAAGAAAACCTCAAGATCCTGAAGAGTGTTCTGGAGAGCACCCTTGCCGTAATTAAAAGCAAGGAAAGGGCGCTTGAAGGTCGAAGCACCTGAACATGGCGCGACGTTGTTTCTGAGCCCTCCTATATAGAAATACTCAGAAATTATATGGGGAGAGGATCCCGGAGTGGATCCGTGACCCATCCCTATGTAGTTCCACGTCATTTCTATATAGAAATGCCTCCCAGGAGGTGAGTCTGGGGACAGAGAGGGCTCAGGAAGATCACTTCTATGTAATTTTGCCGCCTTTCCTATATAGAGATGCTCCCCGAACTGGCCGCTGGGGAGCATTTCTATAGGGGTGCCCCCCTTTGGCTGTTCAAGTTCTTCAGGGCGCCGGCACGTAAATCCCCGGCACCCCGAGCTGGGCCGCCGTCTGGTTGAGCGCCGCGAGATCCTTGCCGAGGAGGCCGGAGAGCTCGGCCTCGTAGCCGTCGAGCTCCTTCACCTGCGCGGCGAAGACCTCCCGCATCCCCTGGGTCGGAGCGCCGGCGCCCCCCTCCGACCAGTCCATCAGAGGGGCCAGCCGCGAGTAGAGCTGGCTCCCCCCCCGCTGGGCGAGGACGTCATAGGTGATCTCGGCCTTGGGGTTGTGCAGGCGCGCTTCCAGGTTGTCGAGCTTGGCGATCAGGCCCTTCGAGGGCTCGATCAGCGGCTTGGCCTTGTCGTCCTTGGCGAGCAGCTCGTTGCGGTCGGCGAGCTGGCGGCGCACGGCGCGCAGGCGGTTGACGTCGCGGGTCAGACGCGTGATGGCGTCGCGGATGCCGAGGGTGAAGCGGAGCTGGGCGTCGAGGTCGGCGTCGGAGACGGCGGCGGCGCGGGGGTCGCGCTGGAGGGTGAACGGCGCGGTGGCGGTCTTGCCGTCCGCGGTCAGCCGCAGGGTGTAGGCGCCGGGCACCGCCGCGGGGCCGATCGCCGGATAGCCGGCGTCGAGCTTGGCGTTGGGGATCATCTCGGCGCCTTCCCAGGCGAGGTTCCACCCCCCCCGCTGCACGCCGGCCTTCTTGGGGATCGCGAACTCCTCGAGCTGCTCCTTCTCCTCCTTGACGTACTCGCTGCTGCCGGTGGGCTCCTTGGCCTTGCTCGACAGGGTGCTGACCACCTTGCCGGAGGCGTCCAGCACCTCCAGGGTGACGTCCCCCTTGGGCTCGTCCTTCAGCCAGTAGTAGACGCGCACGCCGCCGGGCGGGTTCTGGCCGGTCCAGTCACGGCCGCGGCCGCCGCGGTAGGTCCAGCGCGTGGCGTTCGGCACCGGATAGACGTGGAGGCCGTTGGCGGTGGCCGACGCCGGCAGCGGCTCGCGCACCACCGCGAGGTCGTCGAAGATCCACATCGAGCGGCCATGAGTGCCGAGGACGAGCTTGTCGTCCTTGACCACCAGGTCGTGCACGGCGACGGTGGGCAGGTTGAGCCGCAGCGCGTGCCAGGTGGCGCCGTCGTCGCGGGAGAAGGCGACGCCGCGCTCGGTGCCGAGGTAGAACTGACCCTTGCGGGCCGGGTCCTCCTTGACGGAATGGAGGTAGACGTCGCGCGGCAGGCCGCCGTCGAGCCGCTTCCAGGTGCGGCCGAGGTCGGTGGTGCGCCAGAGGTACGGGCGCAGGTCGTCGAGCCGGTGGGCGTCGATCACCAGGTAGGCGGTGCGGGCGTCGAAGTGGGAGGGCTCGATCATGCCGGTCGTCCCCCACTCGGGGAGGCCGGGGATGTTCGCCGTGACGTTGCGCCAGTTCTTGCCGCCGTCCTCGGTGACGTGGATCAGGCCGTCGTCGCTGCCGGCCCAGATCAGATCCTTCTGAACCGGCGACTCGGCGATGACGAAGACGGTGTCGTAGGTCTCGACGCCGGTGTTGTCGCCGGTGATCGGACCGCCCGCCCACTTCTGCTTCGACTTGTCGTTGCGGGTGAGATCGGGGCTGATCACCGCCCAGGTCTGGCCGGCGTCGGCGGTGCGGAAGACGACGTTGCCGCCGTAGTAGACGACCTTCGGATCGTGCGGCGAGATGGCGATCGGCGCCGTCCACTGGAAGCGGTAGCGCATGTCCTCGCCGCCGTGCCCGGAGGGATTCTCCGGCCAGGGGCTGACGTTGCGCTCTTCGCCGGTGCGGTTGTCGTAGCGCGAGAGGTAGCCCAGGTACTCGCCGGCGTAGACGACGTTGGGGTCGGAGGGGTCGGAGACCACCCAGCCGGCCTCGCCGCCGCCGACGCCGTGGAAGTCGGTGTTGCGGATGCCGGCGCGGCTGAGCGACTCGCTCGGCCCCTGCGTGGTGCCGATGTCCTGCAGGGCGCAGGCGACGTGGAAGGGAACCCGGTTGTCGGCGGCGACGTGATAGCACTGGCCGAGGGGGAGCGGCGGCGCGATCCAGTTCTCGCCGCCGTTGGTGGTGAGGTAGACCCCGCCGTCGTCGCCGCCGATGATCCGCCGGGCGTCCTTGGGATCGATCCAGATGTCGTGATGGTCGCCGTGCGGCGGGCCTTCCACGTGCGTGAAGTTCTTGCCGCCGTCGATGCTCTTGAGCAGCGGCACCTGCGGGCACCAGACCTCGTCCGGGTTGGCCGGCGAGACGGTGAGGGTCGAGTAGTACCAGGCGCGCTGCCGCAGCTCGTGGCTCCCGGAGGCGAGGGTCCAGTTCTCGCCGCCGTCGTCGGAGCGGAAGAGCCCCCCCTTCTCGGCCTCGATCAGCGCGTAGACTCGGCGGCCGTCCGAGGGGGCCACCGCGACGCCGATCTTCCCCCAGGTCCCCTCGGGCAGGCCGTTGCCGGTGAGCGCCTTCCAGGTGTCGCCGCCGTCGCGCGAGACGTAGAGGCCGCTGCCCGGCCCGCCGCTCTTCAGGTCCCAGGGGTAGCGCCGGGCCTCCCAGAGGCCGGCGAAGAGGATGTTGGGGTTCGAGGGGTCGAGCACCACCGCCGAGGCGCCGGTGTCGGCGTTCTTCTTCAGCACCTGCTTCCAGGTCTTGCCGCCGTCGGTGGTGCGGTAGACCCCGCGCTCGGGGTTGGGGCCGAAGGCGTGGCCGAGCACCGCGGCGAAGGCGATATCCGGGTTGGTGGGGTGCACGACCATCTGGCCGATCTGCCCCTCCTGGGTCCAGACGTGGTTCCAGGTCTTGCCGGCATCGAGCGACTTGTAGATGCCGTTGCCGGGCGCCACGTTGCCGCGGATGTTGGCCTCGCCCGAGCCGACGTAGACGACGTTGGGCTCGGAAGGGGCGACGGCGATCGAGCCGATCGAGGAGACCGGCTGGTCGTCGAAGATCGGGCTCCAGTTGACGCCACCGTCGTTCGACTTCCAGACGCCCCCCGAGGCGGTCGCGGCGTAATAGATATGGGGATCGCCCGGCACGCCGGTCACCCGCGCCACCCGCCCTCCCCACGCCGGGCCGACCAGCCGGTACTTGAGAGCCTTGAGCTCGGGCAGATCCTGCAGACCGGTGGGAGAGAAGGCCGGAGTGGGGGCCGGTTTCGCCGGAGCGGCGAGCCCCGGGGCGACGGCAAGGATCAACATCAGCAGAGAGATCAGAGAGCAACGGAGGCCGCGCATGGACATGTGGAAGGCTCCTCGGAGAGAAGAACGTACGCCCGGGAGCTTAGCAGGCTGCGGGCAAAATGTAGGGGAGGGGCTTGTCCCCTCCCTCGCCCCGCAGGGGCGGAATTTATCCAGCCTGGGGTGTCAACCCCAGGTAGGCGGGCCAACAAATCCCAAAGCCTTTAGGGGTGGCCTATCAGGCGGGAATCGGCCACCCTTCCAGGGGTTTGAATTTCGGAGGCCTCCCACCTGGGGTTGACACCCCAGGCTGGATAAATTTCGCCCTTTCAGGGCGAGGGCGGGGACAAGCCCCGCCCCTACATCAAGAAAAACCGTGCGGGATGGCCCCCCTACCGCTCCCGAATACTCCCCTGCCCGAGCAACCCTTCGATCGAGGAGACCAGCGCGGGGACGAGGTGGATCTTGAGGTTGTCCGGCGTGGCGATGCGGACGGTGCGGCGGTCGGCGAGTTGCATCTCCAGGGTGACCGGGACGTCGCCGGGGTGCTCGGTCAGCAGGTCGCGCAGCTTGAGCATCTGGCTCGTCGAGAGCCTGGGGTTCAGCTTCAGGTCGACGCCGTTGAGGGATCTGCCGGCCAGCTTCTTGACCGGCACGATCTCCTCGACGGTGATCTCCACCTCGCTCCCCCGCTCCCGCACCTGACCCTTGACCAGCACCACCGCCTCGTCGGTCAGCAGGTGCCCGAACTGCTCGAGCTTGTTCGCGAACAGGGTCACCGGCAGCCCCCCCTCGAGGTCCTCCAGCACGAAGCGACCCATGAAACGGCCGGCGTTGGCGCCGCTCTTGATCTTCACGCGGTTGAAGCCGGACACCATGCCACCGAGGACGACCATGCCCTCCGGGGCGCCGTCGCGCAATGAGCCGGTGGTATGGCTGACCAGCCGCTCCAGGGTCTCCTGGTACTCGGAGAGCGGGTTGCCGGTGAGGAAGAAGCCGAGGGCCTCCTTCTCGTAGCGCAGCCGCTCGCGCTCGGGCCACGGCTTGACCGAGAGGTCCGGCGCCGGCTCCATCGACTCGCCGGCGCTGACCATCGCGCCGAACAGGCTGTGCTGCCCCTCCTCGCGCTCGCGCCGCCGACGCTGGGCATAGTCGAGCAGGCCGTCGAGCGAATGCCAGAGGGCGGTGCGGTGAATCCCCAGGCTGTCGAACGCGCCGGCCTTGATCAGGCACTCGAAGACCTTCCGGTTCACCCCCCGCAGATCGACCTCGGTCGCCAGATGGGCGAGGCTGCGGAAGCGAGCGGTCTGGCGGCGCGCGGCGAGCACGGACTCGATGGCGCCCTCCCCCACCCCCTTGATGGCGCCGAGGCCGTAGCGGATCTGATCGCCGACCACGGAGAAGTACCAGGCGCTCTCGTTGATGTCCGGCGGCAGCAGGGTGATCCCCATGACACGGCACTCGGCCGTGTACTTGGCGATGGCGTCGGTGGAGCTCAGCTCGGAGTTGAGCATCGCCGCCATGAAGGCCACCGGGTAATGGGCCTTGAGGTAGGCGGTCTGATAGGCGACGCTGGCGTAGGCGACGCTGTGGCTCTTGTTGAAGCCGTAGCCGGCGAAGGGCTCGATCTTGTCCCAGAGCTCCGACGCCTTCTCCCGCGGCATGCCGCGGTTAGCCGCGCCGTCGACGAACTTCGCCTTCATCTTGGCCATGACGTCGGCCTTCTTCTTGCCCATCGCCTTGCGCAGCATGTCCGCCTCGGCCATGCTGAAGCCCGCGACCGACACGCCGATCAGCATCACCTGCTCCTGATAGACGATGATGCCGTAGGTCTCCTCCAGGATCGGCTGCATCTCGGGAGCGAGATAGGAGAACTTCTTGCCCTGCTTGCGCTGGATGTACTCGTCGACCAGGGTCATGGCGCCCGGCCGGTAGAGGGCGTTCAAGGCGGCGAGCTCGGCGAAAGCCGTCGGCTTGACCCGGCACAGCAGGTCGGTCATGCCGCGCGACTCGAACTGGAAGATGCCGCTGGTGCGCCCCTCGGAGAAGATGAGGAAGGTCTCGGGGTCGTCGAGCGGGATCTCCTCGAGATCGAGGGGGATCCCCTGCTGGCGGACGATCTTCACCGCGTCGTCGATCACCGTCAGCGTGCGCAGGCCCAGGAAGTCCATCTTCAGGAGCCCGAGGCTCTCGATGACGTTCATGTCCCACTGGGTCATGATCTGCTCTTCGTCACCCTTGACCACACGGTAGAGCGGGACGAGCTCGTCGAGACGGCTGGGCGTGATGACGACGCCGGCGGCGTGGACCGAGGCGTGGCGGGTGAGCCCCTCGAGGCGGCTGCCGACGTCGATGATCTGCTTGATCTCGGGGTCGCGCGCGGCCTCGCCGGCGAGCGGCTCCTCCTTCGCCACCGCGGCGAGCGACCTGGTCATGTCCGGGATCAGCTTGGCGATCCGGTCGACCTTGGCGTAGGGCACCCCCATCACGCGGCCGACGTCGCGGATCACCGCCTTGGCGGCGAGGGTCCCGAAGGTGATGATCTGCGCCACCCGGTCGCGGCCGTACTTCTCGCCGACGTAGTGGATCACCTCGCCGCGCCGGCGCATGCAGAAGTCGATGTCGATATCGGGCATGCTGATGCGGTCGGGGTTCAGGAAGCGCTCGAACAGCAGGTCGTACTGCAGCGGATCGATGTTGGTGATCCGCAGCGCGTAGGCCACCACCGAGCCGGCCGCCGAGCCGCGCCCCGGCCCCACCGGGATGTCACGTTCCCGGGCGTGGCGGATGAAATCCCAGACCACCAGGAAGTAGCCGGGGAAGCCCATCTTGTTGATCACCTGGATCTCGTAGTCGAGCCGCTGCCGGTAGGTCTCCTCGGGGTGGCGGACGCCCCCCTGCCCGCGGCGGCGGCGCAGCTCGGCCAGCCGCTCCTCCAAGCCCTCGCGGGCGACCTCGTCGAAGTAGCTCTGGAGGGTGTACCCCGCCGGCACCGGAAACTCCGGCAGGTGGTAGGTCCCGGTGGGGATCACCAGGTTGCACTTCTCGGCGATCGCCAGCGTGTTCTCGATCGCGGCGTGGTCGTCGGGGAAGATCTTGTGCATCTCCTCGGCCGACTTCATGTAGAAGTTGTCCGAGGCGTATTTCAGGCGGTCCGGGTCCGAGAAGGTCTTCTGGGTGCCGATGCAGAGCAGCACGTCGTGGGCGAAAGCGTCGTCCTTGCGCAGGTAGTGGCAGTCGTTGCTGGCGACCAGCGGGATGGCGTTGCGCTGGCTGATGCGGCGCACCACCTCGTTGGCGAGCCGCTGCTCGGGGATGCCGTGGTCCTGCATCTCGAGGTAGAAGTTCCCCTCGCCGAAGATGTCCAGGAACTCCTTCGCCGCGGCCTCCGCCTCCCGCTCGCGGGTGGCGACGATGTGCTCGTTGACCTCCCCCTTGAGGCAGGCCGAGAGGCAGATCAGCCCCTCGCTGTGCTTTCGCAGCAGCTCCTTGTCGACGCGGGGCTTGTAGTAGAACCCCTCGAGGAAGGAGGCCGAGGTGAGCTTGAGGAGGTTGCGGTAGCCGGTCTCGTCCTTGGCCAGCAGGACCAGGTGGTTGCTGCTCCCCTTCCCCGGCGTGCGGTCGAGGCGGCTCCCCTGGGCGACGTAGGCCTCCATGCCGATGATCGGCTTGATGCCGGCGGCGCGCGCCTTGTTGTAGATCTCGATGGCGCCGAACATGTTGCCGTGATCGGTCAGGGCCACAGCGGGCATGCCGGACTCGACGGCGGCCTTGATCACGTCGTCGAGGCGGTTGGCCCCGTCGAGAAGGCTGAACTGGCTGTGGAGATGGAGGTGTACGAAGTCAGACATCGTGGTTCCCCACGATGGTATCAGACCCGGGTGTCGGCTGAGCCCTCTGCTTTTCTCTCTTGCCGGATGGCGCGGTAGGTATAGAGGTAGACGTAATAGAGCCCGGAGGCGACCGTGAGGCCGGCGACCAGGTAGAGCGTGGCCTCGGCCGCCAGCTCGATCGAATGGAGGTTCGGGAAGGCCCCGGAGACCAGGACCAGGGCCACCGCGACCACCTGGAGAATGGTGTTGACCTTGCTGAGGACCGACGGCGGAAACTTCCGCACCCCCGCGGCGAGATAGAGCACCAGGGCCACGGCGACGATCAGCACGTCGCGGGCGATCACCAGGATGGTCACCCAGGGGGGGATCTGGGTGCCGCCGTGGTTGAGGCTCGGGATCGACAGCACCACGTAGGCGGTGGTCAGCAGGAGCTTGTCGGCCATCGGGTCGAGGTAGGCGCCGAGGAGCGACTGCTGCTTCCAGAAGCGGGCGATGAAGCCGTCGAGGGCGTCGGTGACGCCGGCCACCACGAAGATCAGCAGGGCCTTGGGCGCGTCCCCGTTCATCACCATGATGACGAACAGGGGGATCAGCCCCATGCGCAGCAGGGAGAGAAGGTTCGGGATGGTGAAGGTCATGAGCCGCCCAGGAGCTTCAGGCTGCGGCGGAGGATCTCCACCCCCTCGGTGCCGGAGAGCGGCGCCGTCGCGTCGCACCCCTCGCCGGAGACCAGCAGACCGCACCCCTGGGCCTGGGAGCAGACGTCGCCGCCGTCGGCGCCGCCGTTGGCGCAGGAGGCCGCGCCGAAACGGGCGAGCGTGCGCAGGACGATTCGCAGGGCCTGGCCGCGCCGCACCGGCGATCCGGGGTAGAAGCGGTGCTGCGTCGGGTCGACCTCCATCAGGCCGAGGTTGACCACGCGGACGATCTCCTCCCGGTGGGGGTGGTCGAGCACGTCGGTCGCGATGCGCCCCGCCGTCGGCCGGCTGTTGCGCACCTGCGACACCAGCCAGTAGAGCAGGACGGAGAGGTCCCCCTTGTTGAGCTCGGATTTCGAGGCGACCTCCTGAACGCTGCGCGGGAGCTGCGAGAGGCGCCAGCGGAACTTGGCCGCCTCGAGCCTCTGGGCCAGCTCGGGGTCCTTGGGATTGCGGGCGGCGAGGTCCTGGACGATCTTCAGCCCGGCGCTGGGATCCCCCACCTCGAGCTCCAGCTCGGCGCGGCGCTCCAGCAGCAGCCGGTCGCCGGGAGTGCGGGCGGCGATCTCCTTGACCGCGGCGAGCTCGGCGGCGCGGTCGCCGCGCGCCAGCGCCACCTTGCGCTCGGCTTCCAGTGCGATGGTCTCGGACGGCCCCCAGCTCGTTAGCAGCGAGAGCTGCTTCTGGGCCTCGTCGATCTTCTCGGCGCGCAGCGCTTCGTCGAGCCGGTGGGAGACGATCTCCATCGCCCGGGGGTGCAGCTCGCCGGCCCGCTTGAGGGCGAGGGGGCTGCGCGCGGCCACCGCCCGGTAGGCGGCGTAGGAGAGGGCGACGTCCCCCAGGCGCTCGGCGGCCCGGCCGGCCAGCAACTGGCTCGCGGTGTAAGTGGGCAGCGCGTCGCCGACCGGCAGCAGGCGGGCGACCACGCGCGTGTTCTCGCCCAGGGCGAAGTCCACCTGGGCCGCGAGGACCTGGGCGGGGAGGAAATCAGGATTCTGCTCCAGCATCTCCGCGGCGGCGCGCGTGGCCCCCTCGGTGTCGCCGGCCTCGAGCAGATCCCGCCAGGCGTTCTCCAGCCGCTCGAGGAGGCGCGGCTCCGCGCCCTCTTTGGAATACCCCTCGCGGGGATCGATGACATACGGCCGGTCGGCCGCCTCCAGGGCGAGAGGCTCGGCGGCCCGCTGGACGGGCTCCCGGACAGCCGGCGTGGGCGGCGGAGCCGAGGAGCAGGCGAGGGCTGCCGCCAGCAGGAGGCAGGAGATCGCGGCCGAGGCGATCCGGCGCCCTGGGCGGCGCCGGACCTCCCGGACCTCAAGAAGCAGGAGGCGCTGCGGAGATGGTGGCAATAGCATGCTTGTAAATGAGGATTTCCCTGCCTTCACTCTCTAGCACCACGGCGAACCGATCGAAACGCTTGAGCCGCCCGAGAAGAGACTTACCCGTCACCAACTCGAGGTACATCGTCTGCCCTTCCTTGAGGCTCTGGAAGAGATACCCATCCTGAATGTTGATGTTGTGTTTAGCCATACGCCCTCCCGAGACCCCTGTGCTTGGCATGTTCTAATACCCCCGGAATCTGCCGTTTTAGTTCCTGGGCCGAGAACCAGGTGACATCCGGCTCTTTCCGAAACCAGGTCTCCTGCCGCTTGGCAAACCGCCGAGTCTCTTGGACGATCCCGGCGATCGCCTGCTCGAGAGACCCATCCCCCTCCAGGTGACGGACGAGCTGACGATACCCTATCGCCTGGAAAGCAGGAAGCCGGGGAGACAAACCTAGCCGGAGAAGGCCTTCGACCTCCGCCAGCCACCCCGCTTCCAGCATCCGGGCCACACGGCCTGCGATTCGATCGTATAAGAGAGCACGCGGAAGCGTCAATCCAACGCGCACGGCCGCAATGGCTTGAGTCCCAAAGGGTTGCTCCGCGATCCAGGAAGAGAGCGGGCGGCCGGTGACCAGCGCCACCTCCAGGGCCCGCAGCACCCGCTGGGTGTCCCCAGGGGCCAGGCGCGCCTCCGTCCGCGGGTCGATCCCGGCGAGCTCGGCCCTCAGCTTCCCGAGCCCTTCCGCCGCCAGCCGCTCGCGCAACGCCTCTTGGACCTGCGGATCGCCGGGCGGGATCGGGCTGATCCCGAAGAACAGCGCCCGCAGATAGAGGCCGCTCCCACCGACCACGACCGGCAGCTTCCCCCGCCCCTGGATATCGGCGATCGCCTCACGGGCCCGGCGCGCGAACTCCCCCGCCGAGTAGACCTCGGACGGCTCCAGGATGTCGATCAGATGATGCGGCACGCGCTCGCGGTCGGCGGGGCTCGGCTTCGCCGTGCCGATGTCGAACCCCCGGTAGACCTGCAGGGCGTCGGCGTTGACGATCTCCCCCCGCAGGCTCTCGGCGAGCGCCAGCGCCAGCGCGCTCTTGCCGGTAGCGGTCGGTCCGACGATGGCGAGGATGGGCTCCATGGCCTGCATAGGGTACATTGCCGGAGGCCGGCCTGTGTTAACCTGAAGTTGTAGAAGAGGATGACTATGGCACAGTCCCCCAGCAATCATCTTTTCGTCATCCGGGTCCGCCCGGAGGGCCGGCTCGCCTCCGAGCGGCTCGCCGCGCTGGGCCGCATCCAGCCGCTGGAGGGGACGGATGCCCTGCTCCTGTCGCTGCCGGCGGATCGCGAGGCGCCCCAGGCGGCTTGGCGTCAGGCCCAAGAGGTCGTGGGAGCCGCGGGGACCGTGCAGCCGGTGCTCCTCGACGAGGAGGGAGAGCCTCACTACCCCACCGGCGAGATCTCGATCCGATTCAAGGATGCCCTCGGCGACGCTGAGTTGCGGCGCTTTGCTGCCCGTCACGACCTCCGGCTGCTCCGCCGCAACGAGCTCGCACCTCAGCAGGCGGTCTTCCAGCCTCTCGACGGCTCCGGAAGCTATCTGCCGGAGATCGTGCAAAGAATCGAGCGCCAGGGAGCGGCCAAGGCGGTCTGGGCCAATACCTTGAGCTGCTACCAGCGCGTCGCTCTCCGCTGATCTACCTCACCCGCTCTGGTCTACCTCACCAGCTTCAAGGCCTCGCCCACGGCCTTTCCGGCGTTCACGCGCCCGAAGCCCAATCCTTCGCTGTGCCCCCGTTCATCATAGGCACCGCCGATCTTGTCCGCCGTCGCTTCCAGGATCGCCTTGAGCTCCTCCCGGCTCAGGTCCGGGTGCGCCGAGAGGACGAGCGCACCGGTCCCGGCTACCATCGGCGTCCCTGCCGAGGTGCCGCCGAAGCTGGTCGTATGCAGCTGATCCGGATTGAAGCCTCTCCGCGGCAGAGAAACGTCGGTGGTGAAGATGGCGCGTACGCCGCCACTGGAGGGGGCCACGAGAGAGAGCTCAGGGCCGACGTTCGAATACTCCGCCCGCCGCCCCTGATCGGTTGAAGCGCCGACGGCGATTGCATGAGGGTCCCGCGCCGGGAAGGCGACCCCTTTTCCTGCATCATTCCCGGCGGCGCAGAACGTTGCCGAGCCCCTCCCGCCACGTCCCAGCCGGCCGGCGTCCTCCAGGGCCCGCTCGACATCCAGGCTGATTCCACCGAACCAGGAGCAGGAGAGGATGTCCGCATGTATCGCGGCGTAGCGGATGGCGTCCGCGATCCGTTCATCGGATACCAAGCTGTCGCCGTGAAAGATCTTGACCGGGAGAACGCGGCACCCGGGAGCCACCCCGACAGAGCCATCCTCAAGACCACAAGCCGCGATGAGACCGGCGCAAGGAGTCCCATGGATATCGTTCCCCTTCGGCTGATCGAACGGGAAGCGGAATCTCTTGGGCCGGGGGTCGAAGTGATCCGGATCATCATCGGGCAGAAAGAAATCCCGACCGATCGCGTCCCTCGCGTTTGGATCGCGGTTCTTCCAGAGATTCGCTTTGAGATTCGGATGCTCCCCGTCCACGCCGTCGTCCAGGACAGCCACGACGATCTCCGGTCTGCCGGTCGTCACCTTCCAGGCCTCGCCGATACCGAGACCTTCCCCCTCCGCGGCTCCCGTCCACCCCGCGTTGCCCAAATGCCACTCTTCAGGGAGGACTGAGGGAGGAACCTGCCGTCGATACTCGGAGGTGAAGTTCGGGGTCACCAGAGTGATCTCTTCGAGTTGCGTCAGCCGGTTCGAGATCTCGATCAGATCCTCTCCCGAGCACCTCCTTGCAGGCTGCAAGACGACCACCTGATCCGGAATGAAAGCGTTGGTCCGGCAAATCACAAACCCATAAGACCTCAGAAGACTTCGCCGGAGTCTTTCGGGGACGCCCGAGCGGAACCGGATCACCAATTCGCGATCGGCCACCCGGATCAGACCGCTCATCACCTCTTGAAAGACAGTGGGATGCGACCCTGCGACGGCTCGCCGGCCCTGGGCGGAAGCCTCACGCTCCAGGCAGACAAGCTGGATCCTCGGCCCCCTCTTATCCAGGAGGTCGATCAGGGCGCCCGTCTCGAAACGGAATCGCAGAGCGCGCCTCATTTCGGTGCCCCCGGCGTCTCGATGCGCAGCTTCCCGTCCCCACCGAAGCGCACCACGATCTCGCCGGCGCGGTCGGTGCGTAGCACGCGGGCTCGCTCCCCCAGCCGCTCGACGATCTCGGGCGAGGGGTGGTGATAGACGTTGCCGACCCCCACGGAGATTAGCGCCAGGCGCGGCGCCACAGCCTCCAGGAAGGCCGCGGTCGAGGAGGTGCGGCTGCCGTGGTGGGCCACCTTGAGGAGGTCCGCATGCAGGCCCTGGGCGCAGCAGGCGGCCAGCTCGCGCTCGGCTCCGCTCTCGACATCGCCGGTGAAGAGCGCCCGCCGGCCGTTGACCTCGGCGAGAAGGACAAGCGAGCGCTCGTTGACCGGTCCGTCGTCCGCCGCCGCCGGATGCAGCGCGGTGAGGCGCCAGCGGCCGAGGGTGAGCCGCTGGCCCCGTGACAGGAGGCGCATCCGTACGCCGGGCAGGTCGAGGAGCCTCCCCGCGCAACTGTGGGGATCCCAGCCCGGGGCCATCCAGACCTCGCGCACGGGTAAGTAGGCGGCGATGTCGACCAGTCCTCCGCAATGGTCGTTGTCAGGGTGGGTCATGACGAGAGCGTCGAGCCGGGTCACCCCCTCCCCCAGCAGCGCCGGCAGGAGCACCCGGCTGCCGATGTCGCCGCCTCGCGAGCCGCCGCCGTCCACCAGAATGGCGCGGTCGCCGTCGCGGAGGAGAATCGAGTCGCCTTGGCCGACGTCGAGCATGGCCAGTTCGGGATCGGGGCGGTGGGTGCCGCCCCAGAAATTTGCTCCAAGGACGTAAAGGACGGCAAGGACTGCAAGGACAGAAAGGACGGCTCGGGAACGCCTGAGAGGGAGGAGTAGGAGAGCGGTGACTCCTACGGCTAGCAGCCAGGCCCAGACTGGCGCGAGGGCGAGCGGCACTGGCAGCCAGACTTCCGGCGGGGTCCTGGAAGGCCAGGAGAACGGCGCCGCCAAGAGGTCGAGCGCCGGGAGCAGTTTGCTGGCGAGCGTCGGGGCGACCAGCGCCACCGCCGTCCAGGCGAGCGAGGCGATCAGCGCGAGGCCCGTCCACGGCACCGCCGGCAGGTTGAGCAGCGGCGCGAGCGGCGAGAGCATGTGGAACCGGGGGAGCGCCCAGGGGAGGGTCGCGAGCTGGGCGCCCACGCTGGCGGCGACCCCCTCCGCGAGCCAGGCGGGAAACCGGCGCCCCTGCCAGCGCCGGGCGAGCCGCGGCGCCAGCAGCAGGAGCCCCGCCGTCGCCGATACGGTGAGCTGGAACGCGGGCGAGAGCGCCACGTCCGGCTGGTCGAGCAGCAGCAGGATCACAGCCCAGCCCAGAGCGTTGGCGGCGGCCGGCGGACGCTCGGCCAGCAGCGCCAGCGCGGCCAGCCCGCCCATCACCGCGGATCGCACCAACGCGGGGAGCGGCCCCACCAGCAGCAGATACAGGATGATCGCCGTCAGCATCAGCAGCAGGCGGAGCGGCCGCGGGAGCCAGCCGCCGAGCAGCCAGACCAGCCCCGCCACCAGGGCCACGTGCACGCCGGAGACGGACATCAGGTGATAGACGCCGGTCACCCGCAGCCCCCGCTTCCAGGCCAGCGGAAGGTCCGAGACGTCTCCCAGCACCAGCGCCCGGGCCAGAGCCCTCCCCTCCTCCTTCCCCGGCCCGGCGGCGCGGTAGGCCCGCTCCACCCGCTCCCGGATGGCGCCCGAGAGGCGCGCCAGCGGTCCGGGCGGACTCTCGATCTCGACGAGCTGACGGCTCTTGACGCGCAGCCGCCAGGGGCCGGGCGGCGTGGGGATGCGGTTGCCGAGCCATGGCGAACGGACGAGATAGCCCTTGGCGCGCAGGGTCGTGCCGAACGGCGGCGGGAGTTCCTCGGGGTCGGGCAGGTGGAGGATCACCTCGATCGGCGGCGCCGTCACCCGGTCCCCCTGCCGGAGATGGACGACCCGCGCCGGAGCGGACCACCCCTCGTCGTCCGGAATCCAGTGCCCGGCCACCCTGAGGACCGCCTCCACCGGGCGATCCCGGACCAGGGACGCGGTGGGGTCGCCCGGCAGGCCGAGCCGCACCGCCGCGGCGAGGAGACCGCAGGCGAGGAAGGCAAGGCAAATTCCGGAACGACGCCTGAGCGCCAGTCCCGCGAAGGCCAGGGCTACCAGCGGCGCGAGGGGCAGGTATGAGACTTGAAAGGCCAGCAGGGTGCCGGCCGCGAACGCCGCGGCCGGAAGGAGCATGGGTGCGTTGCGGAGGTCAAAATCGGAGAGTTCCATGCCCAGATAAGACGTAAAAAATGGCCTCCGCTGACAAACCTCTTGATGCCAATAACTTAGGAGGCCCAAAATGCCCGAGCTGATCTACGAGCACACCGCGCGGATGGAGGATGGCGAAGGCGGGATCTACGTTCCGAGGAGCTACGGCGAGGAGAGGGCGGATGGCACCTGGATCGGCTGGATCGAGTTCCACCCCCTGGACGGCGAGGGCATGCTCCTGCGCACCAGCCAGGAGACCAGCCAGCCAAACCGCGCCGCCCTGGCCTACTGGGCGTCGGGGCTGGAGCCGGTCTACTTCGAGGGCGCCTTCAACCGCGCGGGGGAGCTCACCGAGCGGTGAGGCTTCAGGAGGCCGCCGCCTCCGGCGAGAACAGCGACAGCACCGGCAGGCCCAGCCGCCGGCGCAGGATCTGACGGGCGAGCCGTTCGCGGGAGCTCTCCAGCTCCGCGGCCGGCAGGCGCCCCCCCAGGGAGGCGAGGGTCTTCTCCACCGCCGATTCGATCTCGGAGCGCATCTCGCCGTCCAGTCCCTCCGCGGCCCGGTCGAGCATCTCGCGGTCGATCGCGGAGAGATGCTCCTCGATCTCCTGGGGCTCTCCCGCCAAAGCGCCGAGGCGCGCGGCGAGGGCCTCGCGGCCGGGGAAGCCCGCGGGCAGGGCGGCGGCGAGGGAGGCGAGGCGGGGCGCTACCTCGAAGGCGGGTGCCTCCACCCGGTGCGCCGGGGCGGTCAGCTCCTTGAGATCAGCCCAGGCGGCCTCGACGGCGGGCACGCAGTAGCGCAGGCTCGAGATCTTCCCCTTCGAGCCCCGCTCCTTGCGGCGGGCGAAGACCTCCCCGAGCGTGCTCCGCACCAGATCGAGGGGAACCCCCTCCTGACGCCAGCGCCGGGCCACCTGCCAGTCCGCCGGCGAGAGCAGCAGCGGCGCCCCCCGCAGCTCCACGAAGACCTCCTCGATGGCCTGGAAGTAGGAGTGGTCCGCGGCCTCAGCTTCGGTTGCGCTCATAGATCAGCTTCAGGCCGGTCAGCGTGAGGTCCGGGTCCACCTCGCGGATGTATTTCGAGCCGCCGGCGATCAGCGGCGCTTGGCCGCCGGTGGCGACGATCCCCTTGACGCCGGGGATCTCGGCCAGCAGCCGCTCGAGGATGCCGTCCACAAGGCCGATGTAGCCGTAATAGATGCCCGCCTGCATGGCGGCGGCGGTGTTGCGCCCTACCAGCTCGGTGGGCTTGCGGACATCCACCCGGTAGAGGCGCGAGGCGTGGGCGAACAGGGCCTCGGCCGAGATGCCGATGCCGGGGGTGATGATCCCCCCCATGTACTCCCCCGCCGCGTTGACCACGTCGAAGGTGGTGGCGGTGCCGAAGTCGACCACGATCACCGGCGAGCCGTAGCGCTCGCGGGCCGCCACCGCGTTGACGATGCGATCCGCCCCCACCTCGGTCGGATTGTCGTAGCGGATCGGCATCCCCGTGCGCACGCCAGGCTCGATGAACAGCGGCTTCTTGCCGAAGTAGCGCCGGGCCAGGCGGTCGAGCGTCAGGTGGAGCGGCGGCACCACGGAGGAGATCACCACCGCCTCGGCGCTGGCGGGATCGATCCCGCGCATTCCGAACAGTGGGAGCAGGAGCGCGCCGTACTCATCCGCCGTGCGTTCGGTGTCGGTCGAGAGGCGGAAGCTCTCGACCAGCTCGTCCCCGCGGTAGATGCCGAAGACGGTGTTGGTATTGCCGACATCCACCAGGACGAGCACCCCGGCACCGCTCTCCTTGCTCTCCTTGCTCTTTTTCATCCCTCGATCACCTCTCCGGCGGCCACCGCGATCCGCCCCTCGCCGCTGTCGAGCAGCAGCCGTCCGATCTCGTCGAACCCCGCGAAGGCGCCCTCGATCACCGTCTCCCCAAACCGGCAGACGATCCGCTCGCCCGGCTGGTGGACCGACAGCGGCCGGTAGCTCTCCACGGCGTAGACGGCATCCCCCAGATGGGTGAGCTCGGCCTCCACCCCCTCCACCAGATCCCAGGTGAGATCCGCCAGGCTCCTTGAATTTCCTCCCAGCCCCCCCTCCAGCAACCGCAGCGAGGTCGCCGTCGCCGGCAGATCGCCCCTGCCGTGGAAGAGGTTGACGCCGAAGCCGATGAGACCCACGCTCCCCTCCCCTGGCCGCACCAGCGCCTCGATCAGGATGCCGCCGATCTTCCGGCGCTCCCCCGCGACCTCGACCACCAGGTCGTTCGGCCACTTGAGGCGGCAGGGGGTGGTCAGATGCGAGGAGAGAGCCCGGCAGAGCCCGACGCCGACGAGCAGGGGGAGCGTCTGCAG
>JBDSHF010000528.1:0-16646 GCA_039918595.1 Thermoanaerobaculia bacterium | reverse complement strand
ATGTGTTAAGCACGCCGCCAGCGTTCATTCTGAGCCAGGATCAAACTCTCCAGTTTAGACCCTTGTGCCCACCCGGCGCGGCTAGCGCCAAGCAGACGTTTTATTCGAAATCTACTTCCCGCTCCGCAACCACCCCAGAACCACTCCCGAAGGAGTAACCCCAAAGCCGCCGCGAGCCTGGAAGCAGGCCGCTGACTTCACTCTTTTCCTCTATCTAGTTTTCAAAGAACCGACGCCGTCCTGTTTCGGAAGGCGAATTCTGATTCTACCGGAACCACTTCCAGGCTGTCAAGCCCGTTCGCGGCGTCTCACAAGACAACCGAGCGACTCGCCCGAGAATCCCGGGTCCGCCACCCACGCCTGCTGTCGGTCAAGGAACCTGCCCGCCGGTTCGGGGGCAGTTTGCCCTCCCGGATAGGACCTTCAAGGATCTGGAATCTTACTGATCCCAGGTCCCTCTGTCAACACCCCGCCGCCCCTTCACATTCCCCGTGGCCCATGGCCGTCTCAAGGGATGCGGAGAGTACCCGCCCTCGCCGGTGCTGTCAAGCCCCCTGTTGGCCTCACTGAGCGCGAGGGCCGCCTGCCCGAGACTGATCCCCCCGTCGTTGGCGGGCACCTCCCGGTTGGACCAGACCGTGAATGACCCCAGCCGCGTCTTGAGCTCCTCCAGCAGCAGCTCGTTCTGGAACACCCCTCCCGAGAGAACTACCGTGCCGGCCCCATGCTCCTCGCCGAGGGCCACGATCGCTTCGCGGATCCCCGCCGCCAGACCGGCGTGGAAAGCGCGGGCGATCCCGGCCACGTCCCGGCCCTTGACGCGAGCCTCGACGATGGCCGCGAGCAACGGGCGGGCGTCGAGCTCGTTCGTGTCGAAGCGCATGGGGAGAGGCGCGACGGGCGGCGAGCTGCGGGCGAGCTGCTCCACCCAAAGGGCCGCCTGCCCCCCGAAGCTTATCCCGCGAGTGAATCCGAGAAGAGCCGCCACAGTGTCGAACAGCCGGCCCACGGACGTGGTCGGGAACGTCCGCAGCTTCCTGGCGACCAGTTCCCGCGCTTGCAGGTAGCGCTGCGGAAAGCGGAACGGCGGCGCGGTCAGGTCCGGCAAGCCGTCCAGATCGGCGAGGAAACCCGCCGCCGCCTGGACCGGATGCCCGGCCGCCGCGTCGCCGCCGGGCAGGACGGCCGCCCGCAGGTGGCCCACGCGTTCGAATCCGGCGCTCAACGAGCCGACGAAGAGCTCGCCCCCCCAGATCGCGCCGTCGTCACCATATCCCGTGCCGTCGAACGCGACCCCCAGGACCCGCTCGTCGAAGGCGGCCCGCTCGGCGAGAACGCTGGCGACGTGCGCCCGATGGTGCTGGACGGCCACGGTCCGCTTCGCGGGCAGCTCCAGGGCATGCACGGTGGACGCGTACTGGGGGTGGAGGTCGTGGGCGACGACCAGCTCGTCCGTGTCCACCTCGTACATCGCCAGCAGATCCTGGACCGTCTCGCGAAACGCCCGCAGCGCCTCGTAGTGCCGCAGATCCCCGATGTGCTGGCTGACGAAGGCCTCCCCCCGGATCACCAGGGTGACCGTGTTCTTGAGGTCGGCGCCCACCGCCAGCACGGGGTGGACGACCGGCAGCCGGGCCACCGCCCCCGGGGCGAGCCCGCGGGCGCGGCGGAGCACGACCGGTCCCAGGCAGCCGGCGCGCACGATCGAATCATCCACCCGGCGGGCGATCGGACGCTCCCCCACCAGGAAGGCGTCGGCGATCCCGGCCAGGCGCTCGCGGGCCTCGTCGTCCCGGTAGGCGAGCGGCTCGCTCGAGCGGTTGGCGCTGGTCATCACCAGGACCTCCGGCGCGCCCGCGGCGAAGAGCAGATGGTGCACAGGGGTGTAGGGGAGCATGACCCCCAGGTCCAGGTTGTCCGGCGCAATCCCAGAGAGCGGGGGCAGATCGATACGGCGCGGGGCGAGCACGACCGGACGCGCGGCGGAGGTGAGCAGCGCCTCGGCCGCGGGGGAGAGGTCGACCAGGGAGCGGGCCGTCGCGAGATCCTTGGCCATCACGGCGAACGGTTTCTCCTTGCGGACCTTGCGCTCGCGAAGGGCGGCGACCGCCTGGGTATTCCGGGCGTCGACGGCCAGGTGATACCCGCCAAGCCCCTTGATCGCCACGATCCCGCCCTCCCGCAACCGCCTCGCCGCCTGGGGAATCGCCGCGGCCTGGAGGCCGTCCAGGAAGTAGCCGGGCCCGCAGGCCGGACAGGCCACCGGTTGGGCGTGGAATCGCCGGTCGAGCGGATCGTGGTACTCGCGGGCGCAGTCCGGACACATCGGCCAGTCCCGCATCGTGGTGCGCGGGCGGTCGTAAGGAAGGCCGAGCACGATGCTGTAGCGCGGCCCACAGTCGGTGCAGTTGATGTAGGGATAGCCGTGCCGCCGGTCGGCGGGATCGAACAGCTCTTCGAGGCAGGCCGGACAGACCGGCAGGTCCGGGGAGATGCGGACCGTCGGACGGCTCTCCGCTTCGCTGTCGCGGATCTCGAAACCAGCGCAGCCTGCCGCCGGGACGGTCTCTATTTCGAAGGAGGCGATGCGGGCCGCCGCCGGCGGCTCGTCGAAGCCCGTCACGAAAGCGTCCAGCGCCTCCGGAGTTCCTTCAGCATGGATCTCGACGCCGTCGCCGCCGTTGCGCACCCAGCCCGTGATCCCGTGGCCTCGCGCCAGACGGTAGACGAAAGGGCGGAAGCCGACCCCCTGGACCACGCCCCGGACGCGGAGGAAGCGGGCCGCCGCCATGGGTCAGACGAAGCAGCTCCGACCCTGCCAGCCGATCTGCTGGACGCGGCCGTCCTCGACCAGCACGGGGACGGCGCGCCGGCCGGCCGTCAGCTCGAGCATCCGCGCCAGGGCTTCCGGGTCGCTCTCGACGTCGTGCTCCACGAAGTCGACTCGCTCCCACAGGAGGTGCTCGCGCAGCTCGCCGGTGAACGGACAGCTCCGGGTGCCGTACAGCTCAGTTGTCTTCTCAGTAACCGTCGCCATGGCGGACCGCCTCCAGGGCTTCGAGCAGGACGTGGTAGATCGAGGCCTGAATCTCCTGGATGCGCGGCACGTAGTCGCAGGGAACCACCAGCGTCCAGTCCGCCAGCCCGCGGCGGGCGATCTCGCCGCCGTCGTAGCCGAGCAGGGCGACGGTCAGCAGGCCGCGCTTGCGGGCCTCGGCCAGGGCGGCGAGGATGTTGGCCGAGCCGCCGCTGGTCGAGATCGCCACCGCCACGTCCGCGGGGCGCCCCTGCGCGATCAACTGGCGCAGGAAGATGGCCTCGGGGCCGATATCGTTGGCGATGGCGCTCAACGACGCCGGCTCCAGGGCGAGCGAGATCGCCGGCACGGGCTGGAAGCCCTTGAGCGACACCGCGCAGTCGAGGGCCCAGTCGTTGGCGTCGGTCGCCGAGCCGCCGTTGCCGAAGAGGAGCAGCGTGCCGCCGGCGCGCAGCCGGCCGCGGATGGCCACGGCGGTGTCGACGATCCTCTCCGCCTGCCCGGCAGCCACCCGCTCGCGCAGGCCCTCGTCGTCGCGGGCCTTCATCTCGATCGAGGCGGCGACCTCGGCGAGCACGCCGCCGGTGTCCTGCTTCTCCTCGCCCAGGAACGGATAGAGGAAGTTGGACGCCCCCACCCCGGCCCCGAGCTGCCGGTGCTCGAAGAAGACGTGCACCGTCTCCCACAGGGTGTGGTAGAGGATCTCGAGGATCTCCTGGTGGATGTAGGGGTCGGGGGACGCCGCCGCCACGGCGTAATCCCCCTCGGCATTTCCTGCAGTGCCTCCAGGCAGCGCGAAGGTCATCGCTCCCTTCTCCCGTGCGGCGCGAAGAACCTCGTCCACCTCCGGGCCGCCGGCCGGCGGCCCGAATCCCATCACCATGTCCTCGGGGCGCGCGAGCGCCGCCACCCGGTCGCGGAACGAGAGCGAGAGATCGAGGGCCGGCAGGGCCCGCTTGCCGACGATCACCGGATGGACGAACTCGACCGCGACGTGCTGCGCGTCGGTCGCGTACTGCCCCTGCCCGAAGGCCAGCAGCCGGCCGCCGCGCAGGAAGCGCTCGGCCATCGCCTGGCTCGCGGTGGCGAGCCGCGCTGCCTCGCGCGGGAAGAAGGCCGCCGAAACCCGGTTGCGCGCGAGCAGCAGCTCCTCGACGAGGCGGACCGTCGGCGCCAGGGGGGCCATTCAGCAGATCCTGGGCAGCGGGTCGCCCACCAGCATGTCGATCACCCGCGTGCCGCCATAGGAGGCGACGCCGAGGACGGTGCGCGCCGGCTCCTCCCGCACCTCGCCGATCAGGACCGCCTCCTCGCCGCCGGGCGTTGCGTGGAGCGCCGCGAGGGCGGCGCCGGCCAACTCCGGCGCGACCACCGCCAGGAACTGCCCCTCGTTGGCGATGTGCAGCGGATCGAGCCCCAGCAGCTCGCAGGCCCCGCGCACCGGCTCGCGGACAGGGAGGCTCTCCTCCCACAGCACGACCCCCAGACCGCTGTCGCGGGCGAGCTCGTTGAGCGACGTCGCCACCCCGCCTCGGGTGGGATCACGCATCCAGCGCAGCCCGACCGCCGCCGCTTCGATCAGGCTCTCGACCAGCGGCAGCACGGAGCGGGTATCGGAGCGGATCTCGGCCTCGAGGTCGATCTCGCCGCGCGCCAGCAGAATGGTGATGCCGTGGTCGCCGATCGGTCCGGAGAGCAGGATCTTGTCGCCCGGCCGCACCTCCCGGGGCGAGCAGCGCACCCGCGGATCCACTTGGCCGATGCCGGCGGTGGTGACGTACATGCCGTCCGCCTTCCCGTGCTCGACCACCTTGGTGTCGCCGCCGACGATCCGCACCCCCGCCCGTTGCGCCGCGCCGGCGAGCGCCCGGGCCTCCGCCTCGAGCACCGGGCCCGGGAGGCCCGCCTCCAGAACGAAGCTGACCACCAGGGCCAGCGGCCGGGCGCCTGAGACCGCGAGGTCGTTCACCGTGCCGTTGACCGCCAGCTCGCCGATCGAGCCGCCGGGAAAGCGCAGCGGGTTGACCACGAAGCTGTCGGTGGTGAACGCCAGACGGGTGCCGCCGAAGTCGATCTCGGCGGCGTCGTTCAACGGTCCCAGGAGCGGGCCGCCGAAGAGCGGCGCGAACAGCCCCTCGACGAGCCGCCGGCTGGCCTTTCCGCCGGCGCCGTGGGCCATCTCGATCTGGGGGTCGCGGAAGCGGACGGCTGGTGGGGAGTCCGCCATGCTCAGGCGCTGGCCGCCACCGGATCAGCCAGCGCGGCGTTCTTGCGGTGCACGTAGTTGTGGTACGCCGCGCAGGCCCCCTCGGAGGAGACCATCAGCGCGCCCACCGGCTGCTCGGGCGTGCACTCGCGGCCGAAGAGCTTGCACTGGTGGGGCTTGAGCACCCCCTTGAGCACCTCGCCGCACTGCGCGGCCTTGGGGTCGGTCACCCGGATGCCGGGGAGCGAGAACCGGCGCTCGGTGTCCCAGGTGGCGTAGGCGTCCTTGATCCTCAGGGCCGACTGCGAGATGAAGCCGAGCCCCCGCCACTCGAAGTAGGGGCGCAGCTCGAAGACCTCCGCCAGCACCTTGAGCGCGGCGAGGTTGCCCTCCCAGGGAACGACGCGCGCGTACTGGTTCTCCACCTCGGACCGCCCCGCGGCGAGCTGGCGCAGGATCATCAGGATCGACTGCAAAATGTCCAGCGGCTCGAAGCCGGAGACCACGACCGGCTTGCCGTAGTTGCGCGCGATGAACTCGTAGGGGCGGCAGCCGATGACGGTGGAGACGTGGCCGGGACCGACGAAGCCGTCGAGCCGCATGTCCGGCGACTCGAGGATCGCCCGGATCGCCGGGATGATGGTGACGTGGTTCGAGAGGACCGAGAAGTTGGCGATCCCCTCCGCCTTCGCCTGCAGCAGCGTCAGGGCGGTCGAGGGGGCGGTGGTCTCGAAGCCGATGGCGAAGAACATCACGTGCCGGCCGGGGTTGGCGCGGGCGAGCTTGAGGGCGTCGAGCGGGGAGTAGACCATCCGGATCTCGGTCCCCCGCGCCTTGTGCTCCAGCGGGCTGCCGTGGGTGCCCGGCACCCGCATGACGTCGCCGAAGGCGGTGAAGATCGCGCCGAAGTCCTGCGCCACCGCCAGCCCGTCGTCGGTCCGCCCCATGGGGAGCACGCAGACGGGGCAGCCGGGGCCGTGGATCAACTCGAGATTGGCGGGCAGAACGTCGGCGAGGCCGAAGCGGTAGATGGCGTGGGTGTGGCCGCCGCAGACCTCCATGATCCGGTAGTGGCGATCCGGATTCGCCAGGCGGCGGATCTCGTCGGCCACCTGCCGGATGAGGAGCGGGTCGCGGTACTCGTCGACGTACTTCATGACGGTTCCCGGCCGAATTCGTAGCCCTGGATCTCTTCCATGGCCTCTTCTTCCCCGCCCAGCATGGCCAGCAGGCGGATCTGCTCCCGTGCCCCTTCCTCGCTGATCCGGCTCATCGCGAAGCCGACATGGATGAGCACCCAGTCCCCTGGCCGCAGGGGCTCCCCGGCCAGCAGGTCGATGTTGACCTGGCGCCGCACCCCGGCCACCTCCACCGCCGCGAAGTGCGGGCTCTCGGCGGGCAGATTGACGATTTTACCGGGAATGGCAAGGCACATCGGTGACTCCATGATGGACTGTACGTCCCCCCTTCAATTTCGTCAAACCCCGCTTTTCAGGTGTACAGTTCCCATGGGGATCGAGAGCGATGAACGAACCCAGTGATTTTCCCATCTCCCCCGCCCGGGATCTCGCCTCCCAGGACGAGATCCTGCAGATCATGTACTGGCTGCGCGGCGAGCGGCTGTCGGAGGCGGTCACCGCCCGCGAGCTGGCACCGTGGGTGGGGCTGGAGCCCGGCGTGATCGCCGGTCTGCTGGAGCGGCTGGAGGGGAAAGGCTGGGTCGAGAGCACGGAGGATGACGGCGGCCCCCGCTACTCGCTGACGCCCGCCGGGGCCTTCGAGGGGGGCCGGCGGTTCGCCGACGAGTTCGCCGACATCACCCGGCCCGGGCACGGCGAGTGCGGCGATCCCGATTGCGACTGCCAGCGCACCGGCAACCCGGCCGATTGCGCGCATCATGCCGGAGCCTGAACCGGACAGGAGACGACCCATGGCGACCCTGACCGAACCCGAAGTCATGCGCGGCGGACAGCCGTCGATCCCGGAGACGCTACCCGATCCGCAGCCGCAGCGGCTGCCGCTCGGGCCGCTGCAGACGATCCACGTCTTCTGGGTCGCCGGCATGAGCTGCGACGGCTGCACCATCTCGGTCGCCGGCGCCACCAACCCCGGCCTCGAGGGGCTGCTCACCGGCACCATCCCGGCGATCCCGAAGGTGATCCTCCACCACCCGGTGCTCTCGGTCGAGGCCGGCGAGGAGTTCATGCGCCCCTTCAAGGACGCGTTCGAGGGGAAGCTCGACGCGCCCTACGTCCTGGTCCTCGAGGGGTCGGTGGCGGACGAGCGGATCGCGGCGCGCACCGGCGGCTACTTCAGCGCCATGGGCGGCGAGGTGATGAGCGAGGGGGAGGACAGCCGGCCCGTGCCCACGGCGACCTGGCTGAAGCGCCTGGCCCCGGGGGCGGCGGCGGCGATCGCCATCGGCACCTGCGCCACCTGGGGCGGCATCCCGGCGGCGGAGGGGAACCCGACCGGGGCGATGAGCCTGATGGACTTCCTCGGCAAGGACTACCGCAGCGCTTTCGGCCTGCCGGTGATCAACATCCCCGGCTGCGCGCCGCAGGGGGATAACTTCACCGAGACCGTCTTCGCGGTGCTGCTCTTCCTCCAGGGGCTGGGGCCGCTGCCGGCCTTCGACGAGCTGGGGCGGCCGTCGTGGCTGTTCGGCGAGACCGTGCACCGGGGGTGCACCCGCGCCGGCTATTACGAGGAGGGGGTCTTCGCGCATCACTACGGCGATCCCGAATGCCTGGTCGAGATCGGCTGCTGGGGGCCGGTGGTCAACTGCAACATCGTCAAGCGCGGCGCCATCAACCACATGGGCGGGTGCATGGAGGCCGGCGGGGTGTGCATCGCCTGCACCATGCCCGGGTTCCCCGACAAATTCTCGCCGTTCTACAAGGCTCCCCCGGGCGCGCTCTTCTCCACCGCCGCCTCGGCCGGCGTGGGCGCGGTGATCCGGCGGCTGCGGCGGCTCTCGAACTACCACGCCAGCCGCGAGCCGCGCTGGGACGCCGACGATCACGTCCCCACCGGCTGGGGGCACGTCCAGGCGCAGCCGCCGCTGATCAAGGTCATGGAGTTCTTCTACAAGAAGTGGCAGCACTGGGGGGCGAAGGCGCCCGGCCGCCCACCGGGGGAGGAGGACCGCTTCTGGGGTGCCGACCGGCCCGGTCTGCCGGAGGACTACAAGGACCACAGCACCACGAAGAGGAGCACGCCATGAGCGATGCCGGGCTCTGGAGCGCCTGGGGGCTCTGGATGGCGGTGGCCGGCGTCATCGTCCTGGTCGCCGCCGGGCTGCTCATCACCATCTGGCTGACCGCGAGGAGCATCCTGGCGCATGCCGGCCGCGCCCTCGCCGCCGCGGAGGCAATCCGCGAGAACACGCAGCCGATCTGGGCGCTGCAGACCACCAACGAGGTGGCCGCGGGGCTGCTCGCCAGCGTCGAGGGGATCGAGGCGAAGGCCTCCGCGCTGGTGGTGGCGCTCGCCGATCCGGCCAATGCCGGGCAGGCAGCGGGGGCGGCGGGGAGGACCCGGCCATGAGCGGACCCAGCGCCGACGCCGTCCGCGAGGTCTGGACCCTCTCCCTCGCCCTGTTCGCCGTCGTGCTGGTCGTCGTCGCCGTGCTGCTGACCCTGATCGTCCGCACCGCGCGGCAGATCCACCAGGGGGTGGCGGCGATCTGGACGACCGGTCAGAAGATCGCCAACAACACCATCCACATCGCCCTGCTGGAGACCACCAACCGCGTCGCCGGCCGGATCCTCGAATCGGCGCAGCGGGTGGCGAGCGCCACCGGGGCGCTGCGGGCGCACGCCGAGATCTGCCCGGGATGCCCGGCGTGCGTCCTCGGGCCCGGCGGGCCCGGCGGGCCCGGGAGGACGCGATGAACGCCTTCACCTTGCTCACCCTCCTCTCCGTCCTCGGCGCCGCGGCGCTGTTCATCGCCCTGGCGCTCTATCTCGTCCGCATCACCGGCGAGCTCGAGAAGATCGGCGGCTCGGGGTACGGCTACGGCCTGCCGGCCAGCTACCTGTCGAAGATCCGCGTCGGCGTGCGCGCCATCGAGACCGAGACCGGCGGGCTGGCGCCGCGGGTGGTGAAGCTCAACGGCGGGCTCGGGGCCGTCCGCGACGGGCTGCGCGCCATCGACGCCAACCTGGGCGGCCTCATCGAGGCCGTCTCCAGGCAGGGATCGCGGCCGGAGGGTCGATGATGAGCGAAGCGACCTTTCCCGGCGCTGTCTACACGATCTGGTGGATCGGGCTGATCGTCACCCTCGCCGTCTTCGTGCCGCTCGCCGTCTACCTGCTCCACCGCACCTGGCGCGCGGCGCGGTCGATCCAGCTCTACGCCGCCGACGCCCTCGCCGCCGCGGCCGGCATCGCCGGCAATACCCAGAACGTCGCCGCGCTCAACGCCACGATCGACACGGCGACCGACATGTACGAGGCGGCCGGCGCCGTCGAGCAGAAGCTCGGCACGGTGGCCGCCGTGCTCGCCCAGCGGGCCGGTTGAGGAGCGCTGTATTGAGGAGGACGACATGCTGCTCACCCTGACCCTGATCACCGTCGCCCTGGTGGTGCTGGCGCTCGCCGGCTACCTGATCGCGATCGCCTGGGCGCTGCTCGCCGCGCGGCGGAGCATCGCCGCGATCGCCGACGGCCTGGAGGCCGTGCGCGACCACACCGCGCCGCTGCCGGAGAAGCTGACCACCATCAACGGCGGGCTCGCCGCCCTGCTCGAACGGCTCCGCGCCGCCGACGGCCATCTCGGCCGGGCGTCGTCGGTCTTCAGGCTCACCTAGAAACGGGGGGACCCCTATGTGCTTCAAGAATCTACCCGTCGATTTCGACGCCCAGGGCCAGCCGTTCCTCCGCGGGGGGATCCCCGACCCGTACTCGCAGGCCACCGCGACGCCGCACGGCGCGCCGGTGCAGCTCACCCCCGAGCGCGTGGAGGAGCTGCTGCGCCGGAACGGCCACATCAAGTCCGTCGACTTCGACCCGGTGACGCGGGTCGCGGGGGCCCTGGCGTTCCACACCGTGGCCGACCTCAAGGCGCGCAAGGTCCTCGAGGCCCGGTCGGTCGCCACCCTCTTCCGCGGCTACGAGGTGATCATGGTGGGGCGCGATCCGCGCGACGCCATCTACATCACCAGCCGGGCGTGCGGCGTCTGCGGCGGCGTCCACTCGACCTGCTCGGCGCTGGCCATCGAGATGGCGATCGGCTGCAACCCGCCGCCGCTCGGCGTGCTGATCCGCAACCTCGCCCTGGCGCTCGAATTCCTCTACGACCATCCGCTCCACCTTCACCTGCTGGCGGGGCCGGACTACTCGCAGGCCATCGTCGAGCCGACCAACCCCACGGTCTGGGCCAAGGCCCTGAAGGCCGAGGCGCGCTACACGGAGGTCCACGGCTACGCCACGATCGCCGACCTGATGAAGGACCTGAACCCCCTCTCGGGCCGCCTCTATCTCGAGGCGCTGCACATGACCCGGGTGGCGCGCGAGGCCTACGTGCTGATCTGCGGCAAGTACCCCCACCCGCAGACGATCGTCCCCGGCGGCATGAGCTCCACGATCAGCCTCACGGTGATGAACGAGATGTTCATGCGCCTCTCGCAGTTCTTCGACTACGGCAAGAAAATCGCCTGCATCTGGGACGACCTGACGGAGTTCTTCTACGCGGCGGACCCGGAGTACAAGAAGGTGGGGCAGCGCCGGGCGAACATGATCGACACCGGTATCTTCGACCACCCCGACGCCTACGACGCCACCTACGAGAACGCCGCCGTCTGGGGGGACCGGCGCTGGGCTACCCCGGGAGCGATCGTCGACGGCGAGCTGGTGACCACCGACCTGCACACGATCAACATCGGCCTGGAGGAGTTCGTCGAGCACTCCTACTACGAGGAGTGGACCGGCGAAGGCCAGCGGCAGCGCTTCGCGACCGACCCCACCGGCAAACCGCTCTCCCCCTACCACCCCTGGAACAAGGTCACCAAGCCGCGGCCGCAGGGGCAGAGCTGGAAGGAGAAGTACACCTGGGACACGGCCCCCCGCTGGGACCGCCTGGGCATGGAGGCCGGCTGCTACTCGCGGCTGTGGAGCACGGCGGTGGCGCGGAAGCTGCCGGCGAACCCGTTCATCGAGGCCACCGGGAGCTCGCTCAAGGTCCGACTGCCCAAGGGGGCGCTGCCGGAGATGGATCTCGAGTGGCACGTGCCGCCGGTCTGGAACGCCTTCGAGCGCAACCGCGCCCGCGCCCACTGCGTGGCCTTCACCGCCATGGTGGCGATGAACAACTGGATGGCCGCCATGGAGCGCCTGAAGATCGGCGACACCCGCACCAGCACGCCGTTCGAGATCCCCAAGCGGGGCGAGCGGCTCGGCGTCGGGTTCTGGGGCGCCGGCCGCGGCTACCTCACCCATCACCTGGTGCTCGACCGCGGCGCCGTGTCCAACTACCAGATCGTCACCCCCTCGACCTGGAACGCCTCCCCGACGGACCGGTGGGGGCAGCCCGGCCCCTATGAGGAGGCGGTGCTCAACACGCCGCTGCTCGAGGAGACCGACGACCCGGAGAAGTTCCGCGGCGTCGACATCCTGCGCGCCATCCGCAGCTTCGACCCCTGCATGCCGTGCACGACCCACATCCACTCGGAGGGGGGCGTCATCACACGCGAGGTGAACACCTGCGCCTGCGGCCTCGACGAGGAGGTCTCGTAGGCGTGGAGGGGCCCGGGCGGGTGATCGTCGGAGGCATCGGCTACCGCAACCTCCGCGATCACTCGGTGGGGGTCGCGGTCGCCGACTGCCTGGCCGGCCGCGACTGGCCCGAAGGGGTGGTGGTCGAGGACCTCTCCTACAACCCGATCGCCGTCCTCCAGCGGCTGGAGGACGAGCCCGCCGACCGCCGCTTCGCGCGGGCGGTGCTGGTGGCCGGGGTGCAGCGCGGCGGGCGCCGGCCGGGGTCGGTGACCGCCTACCGCTGGGACTGCGCGCTGCCGTCGCCGGACGAGATCCAGCGCGCGGTGACCGAGGCGGTGACCGGCGTGATCTCCCTCGACAACACGCTGGTCGTCACCCGCTACTTCGGCGCCCTGCCCGACGAGGTCGCGGTGATCGAGGTGGAGCCGGCGCTGCACGAATTCGGGGACGAGCTCGGCCCCGAGGTGGCCGGCGTCTTCGCCACCGTCTGCGAGCTGGTCACCCGGCTGGCCGGCGAGGCGGGCGCCGCCGCCCGGCTGCCCCGGGCGGCGCTGGGCGGCGGAGTGACCGTGTGATGGAGGCGGCGGGGGTGAACGGGCCGGGGGGGGATCTCTTCGCCGAGGTCGAGAGGCTCCTGGCCACCCTGGAGTCGCATCCCGATCCGGCGGTCCGCGAGCAGGTCGCGGCGCTGCTCCAGGCGATCGACGCCGTCCACCGCACGGCCCTCACCCACCTGGTGGCCTCGATCCAGGGGCTGGCCGGGGAGGCGTTCATCAACCGGCTGACCGCCGACCCGGCCATCCGCCTGCTCCTCATGTCCTACGACCTGCTGGCGGTGGACCGCCGGGTCCTCGCCGAGGAGGCGCTCGACGCCGTGCGGGGGCACCTGCACGCGCACGGCGTCGACGTCGAGCTGGAGAGGGTCGTGGGCGGCGCGGTCTACGTCAAGCTCCACGGCGTCGAGCCCGGCGGCGCCGTCGCGGCCGTCCGGCACGACCTCGAGGAGGCGCTCCAGGCCGGCCTCCTCGGCTTCCAGGAGCTGGTCCTGGGGGAGGCGCGCGGCGCGCCGCAGCCGGGTCTGGTACAGCTCGGCGGGCGGGCGCGCAAGCCCGTCTTCCGCGTGGCGCTCCCGGCGGACGACCTGGCCGTGGGGCGGATGAAGGGGGTCGAGGTCGAAGGGCAGCCCATCCTGCTCGCCAACATCGGGGGCACCGTCCACGCCGTCGCCAACCGCTGTGGCGACGGCCCGCTGCCGCTCGAGTTCGGGCGGCTGGAAGGGGGCGAGCTGCTCTGCTCCTGGCACGGCTGCCGCTACGACCTCCGCTCGGGAAAGCGGCTCGACGGCGGGGAGGAGCGGCTGGCCGTCTACCCGGTCGCGGTCGAGGGGGGCGAGATCCGCGTCGCGGTGGGCGTCGAGCCGGCGGTGGCGAAGTGACCGCGGCGCGCACGCTGATCGCCGGCTTCGGCAACGTCCTGCGCGGCGACGACGGCTTCGGCGTCGTGGTGATCCACCGGCTGCGGGAGGAGGAGATAGAGAGCGAGGAGATCGAGATCCTGGAAGTCGGGACGGCGGGTCTCCGGCTCGCCCAGGAGCTCCTCACCCCCCGCGACCGCCTCATCGTCGTCGACGCCATGACCCGCGACGGCCCTCCGGGATCGGTCTACGTCCTGGCGGTCGACGCCGTGGAGGCCGCCGCCGCGGTCGACGTCGACATGCACCTGGCGGTGCCGTCCCGCGCGCTGGCGCTGGCCAAGGCACTCGGCGCGCTGCCCCCCCGGATCTTCCTGGTGGGGTGCGAGCCGGCCGAGGTCGACGAGCTCACCACCGAGCTTTCTCCCCGGGTGCGGGAGGCGGTGGACACCGCGATCCGCCATATCCGGGAGCTACTACTTTCGTAAAAGGAGGATCTGACATGGAAAACCCATCGACTTCCGGCTGCCCTTATGCCCCGGGGACCTCGGCGGCGCTGGCTCCGGGCTCGGAGCCGGTGCGCAGGATCGCCATCGCGGGCAAGGGCGGCTCGGGCAAGACCACGATCTCCGGCACCCTGGCGCGGATCATCGCCCGCCGCGGGCGGACGGTGTGGGCCATCGACGCCGACTCCACCCCCAACCTCGGCCTCACCCTCGGCCTCCCCCGCGAGGAGCTGGGGGGTCTGCAGCCGCTCCCACGGACGCTGCTGGTCGAAGGCACCGACGCCGAGGGCAAGCGCAAGCTCGCGCTGGGCCATCCGCCGTCCGAGGTGGTCCGCGCCCACGGCCGGCTCACCCCGGACGGCATTCCGCTCCTGCTCATGGGCAGCGTCGGCCACGCCGGCGCCGGCTGAATGTGCCGCGCTCATGCCGGGGTCCGGCATCTGCTCGGCGGTCTGCTGAACGAAGAGGAGGAGGTGGTGGTGGTGGTCGACATGGAGGCGGGGTTGGAGCACCTGTCCCGTGGCACCGGGCGGGGGGTCGATACCCTGCTGGTGGTGCTCGAGCCCTATTACAAGGCGCTGGAGACGGCGCGGCGGGCGACCGAGCTGGGACGGGAGCTGGGAATCGGCCGCGTCCTCGGGATCGGCAACAAGCTGCGTGGCGACGAGGACCGCGAGGCCGTGCGCGCCTACGCCGCGAGCCACGAGATCCCGCTGGTGGGCGAAATCCCGTTCGATGAGGAGGTCCTGCGCGCCGACCGCGCCGGCCGGCCGCCCATCGACACTCCGGAAGCGCCGGCCGTGCAGGCGATCGGAGCGCTGGCGACGGCACTCGGGTTTCCGCCCTGAGGAGATCATCATGAGGATGTTCACACTCTTCGCGCTCGTCCTGCTCGCGGCCTGCGGTCCCCGGGCCGCCGAGGAACCCTCGCCAAGTCCCTCGGCGAAGGCTGCCCAGCCCGGTCCGAACCTGCCGCGCGACCAGGCCGGTGAGGCGGTTCGCCGCGCCATCGCTTTCCACGGAGGCTGGGACGCCTGGGCCGGCAAGCGAACGGTGGAGTTCCAGAAGACCACGACCCGCTACCGCCCCGACGGCACGGCCGAGGCCCCCCGGACGCAGTATCACCGCTATGTGCTCCGCCCCGAGCTCAAGGCCCGCATCGAGTGGGACGACGCGGGCCGGAAAGTCGTCCTGGTCAATTCCGGCGGAGAGGCCTGGAAGACCGTCGACGGCAAGCTCGCCGGCGCGCCCGAGGACCGGAACCAGGCCCGCAACTCGACCTTCGGCTCCCACTATGTCTTCAACATGCCCTGGAAGCTGGCCGACCCAGGGGCCCATCTCGCCTACGCCGGCCGGGAATCGCTGACCGACGGGACAGCGGTGGACAAGGTCCGGGTCACCTATGCCCGCGGCACCGGGGACGCGGGCGGTCTCCATGCCTGGACCTACCTCTTCGACGTGAAGACCGGCCGCCTTGCGGCCAACCTTCTGAGCTACGGTCCCGGCAAATACGACTACACCGAGTACCGCGACGACCACGAGACCGGCGGCCTGCGCTTCGCCGCTCGCCGGCTGGACTTCGAGGCCGGCGAGAAGGGGAAGCGGGGACCCAAGGCCTCGGAGATCGTCTATCAGCACATCCGCTTTGACGTTCCGCTTCCGGACGGCCTCTTCCAGCGTCCTCGCTCTTGACTCCAGGCCGGCCGGAGATCAAGATCAGCTACGAAGGAGACTCCCGATGATCGAGACCCTGACCGAGAAAGCTTCCGCCACCCAGGCCGGCGACCGTGAGTTCCTGCGCCGGGCCGGCATCGCCGCGGAACTGACGCCTCGCCTCTCGGCGACGCGCAAGCTGCTGCTCGCCCTGGCGCTCCTGCTGATGGGATCGACGGCGGCCTTCGCCGGACTTTTCCAGGCAAACAGCCCCACCGCGCACGACGACTACGTGGCCGACACGACTCAGTGCCCGATGTGAGACGGAGCCCGGACGCTCCTCAGAGCTCCCGGCGAGCGGCGGCGTTTTCGCGCGTCTCGGCCCGGCTCTCCCGCGACTCCACCTTCTTCGGCGTCCTCGCCGTTCTCCTCCTGCTCGCCGCCGCCCCCCTGATCTGGTTCCGGCACGACTTCGCCGCCCTGCCGGGCGTTCTGGCTCCTCATGATTCCGAGGCTGCCCGCTGGCAGGGGTGGGCCCGGCACTACGACCGGCTCTTCGCCATGCTGGGGGAGGGTGAGCGCGTGGCGATCCAGACGGAGGGCAACCGCAGCTCCGGCATCTTGCTCGAGCGCCGCTCGGGAGCCATGATCGCCCGGCGCAGCCTGTTCCTGCGGCGCGAGCACCCCGGCGTCGTCCTGATCCTCGGGCGCGACACCGCCGAGAAGCTGCTCGCGAGCGCCCCGCGGACCGACCCCGACAAAATCTGGCAGATGATGAAGGACCGGCTCTTCGGCCGCCAGATCACCGTCTGGAGCGATCCCGACCTCGACCGCCTGCAACGCGGCGGCTACCTGGCGTTCCTGCGCGCCATCGACACCCGTCCCTCCGGCGCCGAGTGGCCGGCCGTCAGGGCTCGGTTGGGAGAGAAGCCCCCTGCCCGAAAAAACTGATGGCCCTCGATTTCTCGAGGGCCATTTGAAAATCAATTCCCGGCGACGACCTACTCTCCCACACACTTGCGCGTGCAGTACCATCGGCGCTGAGGGGCTTAACTGCCGTGTTCGGAATGGGAACGGGTGTTTCCCCCTCGCCAGAGTCACCGGAAAACTTGAA
>JBDSHF010000527.1:0-9856 GCA_039918595.1 Thermoanaerobaculia bacterium | reverse complement strand
CGGCAGACCCCACAGCAGAAGATCTACGCCGTGATCCAGCGCATCCCCCACGGCCGGGTGGCGACCTACGGCCAGGTGGCGGCGCTCGCCGGCCTCCCCCGGCGCGCGCGGCTGGTCGGCCAGGCCCTGCGCTCAACTCCGGAAGGGGTGGAGGTTCCCTGGCAGCGGGTGATCAACAGCCAGGGCGCGGTCAGCCCCCGCGGCGGCCTCGGCTGGGAGGAGGGGTACCAGCGTCACCTGCTGGAGGAGGAAGGGGTCGAATTCAGCAAGAGCGGGAAGATCGACCTCGACCGCTTCGGCTGGGACCCGGAGGAAAGACCCCCGCGCAAGCCGCGCGCGAGGGGAAGATCTCGGGAGTGACGCGGCGGGAGGCGGAGCGCTATCTGGAATAGCGCTCCGCTTTGGCCCTACCGGCTGTTGAAGGTATCGCAGCTCTCGATCTTGCCGGAGTCGAATCCGGCCTTGAACCAGCGCGAGCGCTCCGCGGCGGAGCCGTGCGTCCAGGACTCCGGGTTGACCCGGCCGGTGGTCTGCTTCTGGATGCGATCGTCGCCCACGGCAGCGGCGGCGTTGAGCGCCTCGTCGACGTCCCCCGCCTCCAGGACGTTTCGCTGCTGCGTCGAATTTCCCCAGACCCCCGCCATGCAGTCGGCCTGCAGCTCGAGCCGCACCGACAGCGCCTTGGCCTGATCCGGGTCCTGCTGCTGGGCCTTCTCGACCTTGCCGCTGATGCCGAGCTGGTTCTGCACGTGGTGGCCGAGCTCATGGGCGATGACGTAGGCCTCCGCGAAGTCGCCGGAGGCTCCGAACCGGTCGCGCAGCTCCTTGTAGAAGCCGAGGTCGATATAGACCTTCTGGTCGGCCGGGCAGTAGAACGGCCCCATCTCGGTCTGCGCGAAGCCGCAGCCGGAACGCACCCCTTCGCGGAAGAGCACCAGCTTGGCGCGCTGGTAGGTCTGCCCCTCCTTGGTGAAGATCTGGGTCCAGGTGTTCTGGACGTCGTCGAGGACGAAGGAGACGAACTGGACCTCCTTCTCCTCCTCCGGCGACGAGCTCACCGGCGCCGTCTGACCCGCGGGAGCGCCGGCCGGCGCTCCGCCGCCACCGCCGATCATGGCGAAGAAGTTCTTATGAAAAATGACGCTCAGCAGGAGCAGCACGATGAAACCGCCGATCCCCATCCGCGGCAGGCCACCGCCAAAACCACCGCCGCCGGAACTGCCTCTCTGGTCTTCAAGATCTCCACTACGGCCACCTGGTGTCCAGCGCATAATAAACCTCCCGCCTCAGGCGAAGGATTGTCATCGTGGAGCGGGACCGGTCGTCCCGCCTGGATCTTCCCTGTCTGCGAATCTCGTGCCGAGTGGCTTCGGGATCGGCAGCGCCTCGGCGGTGACAGAGCGTTAAGACCCCTGCCCCCCCTCGATCTGCTGGATCAGCGGGCGAGGCCCAGGTGCCGTCAGCAATCGCAGACCGTTGAAGATGACGATCAGCGAGGCTCCCATGTCGGCGGCGATGGCGGCCCAGAGGGAGGCGTGGCCGGCGAACGTCAGGAACACGAACACGGCCTTGATCAGCAGCGAGAAACCGATGTTCTGCCGGATGACGCGCAAGGTCCGGCGCGAGTGGAGGATCAGCCAGGGTAGCTTCGAGAGGTCGTCGGCCATCAGGGCGATGTCGGCCGTCTCGATCGCGGCGTCGCTCCCCGCCGCGCCCATGGCCACGCTGAGGGTCGCCCGAGCCATGGCCGGAGCGTCGTTGACCCCGTCGCCGATCATCGCCACCTGTCCGTAACGGGCGACGAGCTGGTCGACCGCCTCCACCTTCTCCACTGGGAGCAGCTCGGCCCGGACCTCGTCGACCCCCGTCTCCCTGCCGATCGCCTCGGCGGTCCCCCGGTTATCGCCGGTAAGCATGACGATCGCCTGGATACCCACATCGCGCAACGCCTGGACGGCGCCTTTCGCCTCGGCCCGCACTCCGTCGGCGATGGCGATCAGGCCGCAGACGTGGTCTTCCGTGCCCACCACCACGGCCGTGCGACCGGCCTGGGACATCGCCTCCAGCCGCTCGTGGATCTCGGGCGTCTCCTGCCTGCGCTCCTCCAGGTAGCGATGGGAGCCCAGCCAGTACTCCCGTCCCTCGAAGCGGCCGGTGGCTCCCTTGCCCTGGAGGATCTTGAAGTCGTCGGCGGGGCGGACCTCGATTCCACGGTCCTTGGCATACGCGAGGATGGCCCGGGCGAGGGGGTGCTCGCTCCTCGCCTCGAGGGCGGCGGCCCGCTCCAGCACCTCCCGTTCGCCGTGCCCCGCCAGGGGGACCAGCTCGATCACTACGGGCCTCCCCCAGGTGAGGGTGCCGGTCTTGTCGAGCGCCACCGCCTTGATCCGGGCCGGCACCTCGATGTACAGCCCCCCCTTGACCAGCACGCCGTGGCGGGCCGCGGCCGCCAGGGCGGCGACGATGCTGACCGGCGTCGAGATCACCAGGGCGCAGGGGCAGGCGATGACCAGCAGCACCAGCGCCCGGTAGAACCAGTCCCCCCAGGCGCCGCCGAACAGAAGGGGCGGGAGGAGCAGGACCCCGACGGCGAGCGCCATCACCGCGGGGGTGTAGACCCGGGCGAACTTCTCGACCCATTGCTCCGAGGGCGCCCGGCGGGACTGGGCTTCGCCGACCATGCGGATGATGTGCGCCAGCGTGGTGTCGCCGGCGAGCCGGGTGGACTCGATCTCCAGCGCGCCGTCGCCGTTGATGGTGCCGGCGAAGACCTCGTCCCCCGCCGACTTGGGCACCGGGACGCTCTCGCCGGTGATCGGCGCTTGGTTGACCTCGCTCACTCCCGCGGCCACCCGGCCGTCCAGCGGGATGCGCTCGCCGGGCTTGACGATCAGGCGGGCGCCCACCTCCACGCTTTCGGCGGGCACCTCCCGCTCGCCGCCGCCGGCGCCGAGGACGCGGGCGGTCGCCGGCGCCAGGTCCATCAGGGCGGCGACGGCCCGCCGGGCGCGCCCCACGCTCCAGGATTCGAGCGCCAGCGAGAGCGCGAAGAGGAACGCCACCGTCGCCCCCTCGAACCATTCGCCGATCCCGACCGCGCCCACGACGGCGACGGTCATCAGCAGGTTCATGTCCGGCCGCAGCCGCTTGAGGGAGAACCACGCCTTGGGCAGGACGTACCAGGAGCCGGCGAGGATCGCGAGAGTGTAGAGCAGCCGCGAGGCGAGCGGCACGCCGTGGGCGAGGCCCAGGCCCTCGGAGCCCAGGGCGCGGGAGATCCCTCCCGCCAGGGCGGCGTGGACGGCGAAGCCGGCGAGCGCCGCGAGGCCGCTCGCCGCCGTCAGCGCCGTGCGCCCGCGCCGCTGCCAGAAGCCCTCCGGCTCCGCGCGCTCGGTCGCCTCCGCCCAGACCTGGGCCCGCATGCCGGTGCGCTCGACGGCCTTCAGGATGTCCCCCTCCGCGACTTGGGGCGCGGCGACCGTCATCTTCGCCTTCAGGATGTCGAAGGAGAGGCGGTCCTCGCCGCCGACGAGAGGGCCCACCTCCCGCTTGAGGACCGCCACCTCCTCGGCGCAGTCCATGCCACGAATCTTGAAGTGTCTCGCGTCGCGCGTCATGCCGCCTCCTTGCGGGCGATCCGGCCGCCCCGCCAGCGTTCCTGGATCTGGTGGACCCACTGATAGAAGGTCGGCAGCGCCAGGAGGGTGAACAGGGTCGAGGTTAGCAGGCCGCCGATCATCACCACCGCCAGGGGGCGCTCGATCTCGGTGCCGTGGAAATTGAGGAGCAGGAGCGGCAGCAGGCCGAGGATGGCGCAGCCCGCCGTCATCAGCTTCGGGCGGACCCGGCCGAGGCTCGCCTCGCGCAACGCCGCCTCGAAGGGGCGCCCCTCGGCGATCAGCGAGCGGGTCTGCGCCACCAGCACGAGGCCGTTCTGGACCGCGATGCCGAAGAGTCCGATCAGGCCCACGAGCGAGGAGACGTTCCAGGTCTCGCCGGCCAGGACGAGGGCCAGGATGCCGCCGACGAAGGCGTCCGGCAGGGTGGCGAGGATGACCAGCGTCTCGGCGAGGGAGCCCAGGGCCAGGTAGAGGAGAAGGAAGACGGCCAGCAGGGCGACGGCGATCGCCACGGTGAGCGAGCGGGCGGCGCGCGCCTGGCTCTCCACCCGGCCGCCGACGTCGAAGAAGTAGCCGGTGGGGAGCTTCAACTCCCTGGCCAGCCGCTCGCGCGCCTCCGCCGCCGTGCTCCCGAGGTCCCTGCCGGCGACGCCCGCCTCGACGGCGATCCGGCGGCTGCCGGCCTCCCGCTGAATGGCGGCCGGCCCCAGCGTCTCCTCGATCCGGGCGAGCTGGCCGAGCGGCACGCGCTGGCCTGAGGGGGTGTCCACGAGCAGGGCGCTCAGGGCGTTGACGTCCCGGCGCTCGGCGTCCTGGAGGCGCACCACCAGGTCGAACCGCCGCTGACCCACCCAGATCTGGGAGACCTCCTCGCCGGCGAGGCCGACGCGCAGGGCCTCGATGACCTCGCCCGGCTGGAGGCCGGCCCGGGCGGCCCCCTCGCGGTCGATGGTGACCCGGATCTGCGGCAGCCCGGTGAGCTGCTCGGCCCGCAGGTCGGCGATGCCGGGGACCTTCTCCAGGATCTCCCGGGCGCCGCTGGCCAGCCGCGACAGCGTGCCGAGGTCGGGGCCGAAGATCCGCACCTGGAGGTCGGCCGGCGTGCCGCCCAGCCCCTCGTCGATCCGCATGCCGAGCGGGGTGGTGAAGAGGATGGCGACCCCCGGCACCCGCTCCAGCCGCTCGCGCATGTCCGCCTCGATCTCGTCGAGCGACCGCCCACGGTCCGGCTTCAGGACCACCAGCACGTCGGAGAGCGTGTGCGGCATGGGGTCTTCCGTCCGCTCGGCGCGGCCGGTGCGCCGGACGACGTCCTCGACCTCCGGCACGTGGCGCAGGATGTCCTCGGCGCTGTGGTTGAGCCGGTCCACCTCGTCCAGGGAGGCCTCGGCGGGCAGGACCGTCTGCAGCAGGAAAGCCCCCTCGTCCAGCCGCGGCATGAAGTCCGAGCCGACGAAGAAGGCGAGGGCCAGCGCCGGCAGGGTCACGGCGAGGGAGAGGACCCTCACCAGCCCCGCGCGCCGCATGCAGGCGTCGAGCACGGGGGCGTAGACGGCCTTGAGGCGGCGGATGATCCAGACGTCCTCGTGGGCTCCCGCCGCCGCCGGCCGCAGCAGCAGGGAGGCGAGGACGGGCACGACGGTCAGCGCCAGCGCCAGGGAAGCCGCCACGGCGGCGACCACGGCGGCGGCCAGGGGGCGGTACATGCGCCCCTCGATGCCGGACATGGCGAACAGCGGCATGAACACGGCGAGGACGATCAGCGTCGCGAACGCGATCGGCCGGCCGACCTCCAGGGCCGCGCCGAGGGCCTGCCGCCGACGCTCCCCGGGCTCCGCCTGCGTCAGGCGGTGGAAGATGTTCTCGGTCATGATGATCGCGGCGTCCACCAGGAGGCCGACGGCGATCGCCAGCCCGCCCAGGGTCATGGTGTTGATGCCCACGCCCAGGGGCTTGAGGATCAGGCCCGCGAGGGCGAGCGAGAGCGGCAGCGTCAGCGTGACCAGCAGCGCCGCCCGCAGGTTGCCCAGCAGCAGGAAGAGCACGCCCACCACCAGCGCCGCCCCCAGCAGCACCGCCCGGCCGACGCCGCCCAGGGCCAGCTTCACCAGGCTGGACTGATCGTAGACCAGGCGCAGCCGCACGCCGGGCGGGAAGGTGGGTTGAAGGCCGTCGAGGACCTGCCGCACGCGGCCGGCGACCTCCACGGTGTCGGCGCCGAACTGCTTGACCACCCGGCAGCTCACCACCTCGCCGGCGAGGCGGTGGGCGAGCCCCCGGCGCACCGCGGGAGCCTCGCGGACCTCGGCCAGGTCGCCGAGCAGCACGGGGGTGCCGCCGCGCATCGCGACCACGGTCGAGCGCAGGTCGGCCACCGTCTCAGCGCGGCCGACGGCGCGGACCGTCCATTCGATCGGCCCCTGGACCACGAAGCCGCCGGACGCCGAGACGTTGGCGCCGCGGACGGCATGGAGCAGCTCCCCGAGACCGACCGAGCGCGCCACCATCCGCTCCGGGTCGACCTGGACCTGGAACTGTCGCAGGTACCCCCCGAGCACCTCGACGGCCGCGACCCCGGGCACCGCGAGCAGCCGGTTGCGCACCTCGAACTCCGCGAGGTCGCGCAGGGTCATCGGATCGGCGGCGCCCGGATCCGCCTCCAGGGTGAATTCCAGGATTTCGTTGAGCCGGCCGGTGAGGCTCGACACCAGCGGCGCCTCGGTGCCGGGAGGAAGGTCGCGGGACGCCTGATTGACCCTCTCGCCCAGGAGCTGGCGGGAACGGTAGTAGTCGGCGTCCGGCTCGAACTCCACCCGGATCTGCGCCACGCCGAGCTGCGACGAAGAGCGGACCCGCCGCACCTCGGGCAGGCCGGCCAGAGCCGCCTCCAGCGGGATCGCAATCCCCGTCTCCAGCTCCTCGGGGCCCATGGCCGGGTTCTGCACGATGACGTTGAAGACCGGCGTGGAGAGGTCGGGGAAGACGTCCCGCGGCAGATCCTTGAGCCAGACCGCTCCCAGCAGCGCTCCCAGGAGCGCCAGGATCAGCGCCAGCCAGGGGCGGGCGAAAGAGTCGCGCACGATCTTTTCAATCATGGCCGGTTCCTAATCATGCTGCTTTTAGTCATGATGATGCTCGCCGCCGCCGTGCGACTTGTCCGCCTCGGCCTTGAGCAGGAACGCGCCCTCGACGACGACCGGGGTCCCGGCCTTCAGCCCGGAGAGGATCTCGATCTCGCCGCCGAGGTCCCGCCCGCGGCCGACCGCGCGCGCCTCGAAGACCCCCTCGCCGCGCGGGATGAACACGCTCCACCCCTCCTCGAGGTGCTGGAAGGCGGCGGTGGGCACCGTCACCACGGTTCCGGTCGAGTCCGCGAGCGGCAACTGGACCGTGGCCGACATCCCCGGCCGCAGCAGGCCGTCGGGATTCGGCAGGTCGATCCGCACCGGCACCGTCCGGGACTCGGAGGCGACCTCGCGCCCCACCCGGGCGACGGTGCCGCGCACGGTGCGGCCGGGCAGGGCCGCCAGGGTGATCTCGACGGCGGCTCCTTCCTGGACGCGGACCGCGTCCCGCTCGAAGGCCTGGGCCACCAGCCAGAGGCGGGAGAGGTCGGCGATGCGGAAGAGCGGCTCGGCGGGATCGGCGGTCTCCCCGCGCAGGGCGTGCCGCTCCAGCACCGTGCCGGCGATGGGGGAGAGGAGAGCGAACCGGGACGGGTCGGCCGCCGGGGAGGTGGAGACGCCGAGCGCCGCCAGGGAGGCGCGGGCGGCCCGCGCCTCCGCCCGGGCCTCGGCGGCGGCGGCCTCGGCCTGTTGCAGCTCCCCCTGGGAGACGATCCTCTCGGCCGCCAGGCCGCGCTTGCGCTCCAGGGTCTGCTCCGCCAGCTCGGCGCGCGCCGTCGCCGACTCGTGAGCGGCCCGCGCCCGCCCGAGCTCGACGCTCTGCAGCTCGGCGAGCGGCTGCCCGGCGCGGACCCTCTGGCCCGGCTCCGCCCGCAGCGCGAGCACGCGGGCCGGAATCGGCGCCGCCACCGCGGCGTAGGCGTTCTCGTCGACCTTCACCTCGCCCAGCACGGAGACGCTCTGGCCGGCCTGGCGGGCCTCCGCGTTGGCCAGGGTCAGCTTCAGGTCGCGGAGCATTTCCGGGGCGATCCGCACCAGGCGGTCCTCCGCCTCCCCGGTCGCCATCTCCTCGTGCTTTTCAGCCTCGGCGTGCTGGCCGCCCGCGGCCTGGCCCGCCTCCCCGGCCGAGGGTTCCGTTCCGGACCGGCGGCAGCCGGAGGCCGCCGCGAGGGCGATCCACCCCGCGAGCAGTAAACAGACTCTTTTCTTCATGGCTTCACTCCCGCGCGGGTTTCCAGCTCGGCCGCCGCGAGGCGGGCTTCGAGCAGCAGGTTGAGATGGGAACGCCGGGTTTCCAGGATCTCCTGGCGGATCACGAGCAGCTCGCCGAGGTTGATCTCGCCCACCTCGAAGCTGCGCTGCGCCAGCGCCTCGTTGTCGTCGACGGCGGGGAGCGCCGTCCGCTCCAGCTCCTCGATCGCCTGGACGCGGCTTTGATAGGCCTCGAAGGCGGCCCGGACCTCGGCCGCCGCCGACCGCCTCGCCGCCTCCAGTTGCCCCCGCAGGGCCGCCGCCCGCGCGCGCCCGGCGGACTGCTCCTCCTGGCCGCGCTGGAAGACGGGGAGCGAGACGGCGACGCCGGCCGAGACCACGTCCGCCCCCTCCTCCCGCTGGTATCCCGTGCGCAGCCCGAAGTCCGGCCGCGCCAGGGTCTCGCCCATACGCACCTCGGCCTCGGCCTGCCGGACGGCGGCGGCGAGGGCCTGGAGGTCCGGCCGCTCCGCGATGCGGTCGAGGAGCGGCTCCAACTGGAAGGCGGGCAGCTCCCGCGGCGAGCCCGCGACCGCCAGGGCCTCCCCGGGCCCCATGCCGAGGAGCGCCCGCAGGCCGCCGCCGGCGGCGAGGCGCTCCCCCTCCGCGGCGCTACGCTCCGCCCGCACCCGCGCCGCCGCGATGCGGACGCGGTTCAGCTCCAGGGCCGTGGTCTCGCCCATCTGGTAGCGCCGCTCCGCCGTCGCCAGGAGGCCGCCGGCCAGTTTTTCCGCCTGCGCCCCGAGGCGCAGCCTCTCCTGCGCCGCCAGGGTGCGCTGAAAGGCGGCGCTCACCTCGCCCAGATAGACCCGGCGCACGTCCGCCAGCTCGGCCTCGGCCACTTCCAGCGCGGCGCCGGCGCCGGCCGCGCGCGCCCGGCGCCGCGCCGCCGGCTCGAAGCCCTGGCTCACCGCGACCTCCAGGTCGGTGTAGGTCTCTCCCGCCTGCCTCCGGCCGCCGGTCAGCTCGACGACCGGGTTTTCCCGGAAGCGGCGGGCCGCGGGGAGCAGGCGGGCCCGGGCCTCCTCGACCCGGCCAGTGGCGGCGACCACCGCCGCAGCCCGTTCGCGGGCCAGACCCAGGGCATCCGGCAGCGACAGCGGGATCCTCTGCGACAGGGAGATGCCCGGGAAGAGCAGCGCCACGCCGAACCACGCCGTAACAGTGGACCTCATGCTTGTACCTCGCCCGCGCCGGACGCGCGGCTCTCCGGCTCGAAAGCCGGATCAAATTGGATCAGGAGTGAGGCTGGAACGCGCCGGGAGTCAGGCGGATTTCGGAACGTGGAACACGCCGCGGGGCTCTGAGGAGCGGAGAGCCGCCTGAGGCTGGGAGTAGGCGACGCGGATGGAGGACCCCGGAGAGGTCTCCGGCGAGGTCACCTTCGCAGCCTGAAGAAGCTGACAGCAGGGGCAGCAGGCGCAGGCATAGGAGCAGGGCCGGCCTTCGCCCGAGCAGTCGTCCGTGCACACGGGTTGCCGGAGGGACCAGAGCGGCGCCGTGAGAACGAGCGCCAGCAAGGCGAGCAACCCGAGGGCGCGACCCTTCATCATGCCCGGCTTTATACCACGCCCCGAGGAAGAGTGGACCAGGGTGTTGCAATCAAAATTGCTTCAAGTTAAATTGTACGATCATGACGACGGTCACTCTTTCCCAACCCCCCTCGTTCCTCAAGCTCCTGGCGCACGAGCTGCGCTGGCGCCTTGTCGAGGCGCTCGCCCGGAGCGACCGCCGGGTCCAGGAGCTGGTCCAGCTCGTGGGCGAGCCGACGAACCTCGTCTCCTATCATCTCCGCCAGCTCCGGAGCCAGGCGCTCGTCACGGAACGCCGCAGCGCCGCCGACGGCAGAGACGTCTACTA
>JBDSHF010000526.1:0-26485 GCA_039918595.1 Thermoanaerobaculia bacterium | reverse complement strand
TCGATACCCCCCGAGAACACCCGCGTCAGATAGCTCGGGCTCATACCGATCCGCCGCTCGACTTCCCGGTTGGTGACCCCCAGGATCCGCATGGCCGTGCGCAGAATGTTGATCAGCCGCTGGACTTCGGCATCCATGTTGAGAAGATTGTACTCCGAATTTCCCTGCGGCACAATGCAGCGCAATGAGAATACATGTTGATTCTTCAGAACACTTGATGTAGAAACACTCCGGACGCAGAAGTTCCCGGTCGCCGCGACTTTGGTGCGTGAAGCGGCGACGACATCCGCGAGGAGGAGAGAGTCCCATGGCTGAAGATCCCAAGAGCCCCAACGCGTTTTCCCCGGAATACCTAGAAACCGTTCGCGAGCGGGACGACCCCTCGACCGCCCTGGAGGCGGAGATGGCAGAGCCCTGGGAGGTGCGAGAGGCCGGCAGCCTGTTCGGGCTTTTCCATCCCTGGGAGAGCCTCGAACGGGGGGACACGCCTCCAGGCAGGTTCTACTTCCGGGAGACGGCCCTGCTGTTCCGGTTGATCTGGCCGGCGCTGGGGCGCGACCGCCTGTTCCGGCTGAGCGGCACGGCCACCACGGAGGGCTATCCGGTGGAGACCGCCGACCAGGTGGTGGGTTATCTGAGGTCCTTCAATCCCGAGGCGATCTTCGGGGTCCACATCGGAAGCCACCTCCTGCGTTCGCCATACTCTCTCGCCGTTCTCCTATGGCTCTCGGGGCCCACGGTTCAGAAGGAGGTCGGCCGGATTCTGAGCGAGATGGCGACAGATGGCGGGCCGGCGGAAGCGGATGGCGTCCTGCGCCCAAGGTAAGCGCGGCATTGCCCTCCGGAAGCCAGGTCGAACGCGGCGCTTCCATGCCGCGACGCGACGGAGCGGTGGCACAGCCCTCCAGAAGAACGATCGAGCCCCCTGGAGCCCGGACAGGGCCCAGTGCTCCCCTCGGATTCCCCCTTGATCGCGGGGTAAGGCCGGCTGGCCGCGCGCCAGCGCCCTCTCGTTCCGCCAGACGGCTTTCCCAATCGCCATCACAGCGGCCGGGAGGGCTGGAACGCGGATCGGGAGGGCCGGCCCAGCGATTCAGAGGGGAGAACCGCGAGGCTCGACCGCGCACTCCGGGATTCAGAGGGCGGAAGCCGGGAATCAGAGGGCAGCCGGCGGTCCGTAGAGGGGGCTCCCGGAGACCCAGCGGGCAACGCCTCACAATCCGTTCGGAGGACCAACAGATCGCTTCGAAGAGGCGTCGAGGCCGCCGTGCGATCGCGCAACCCCCACGTTGACAGCCCCTTCGGCTACCGATAGTTTCCTCTCCACAGAAACCAGATCGCCGGCATCCGCGCCGTGCCTTTGCCTTTATGGAATCGACCACGGCGCGTGGAAAGGGAGCATTGCGCCCCCGGAGGGGGCGCAATTCCCTCTGTCCCGGCGACCTCGCACACTCTGTCTTGAGGGGACTTGCAATCGCGGGCGCCTGGACCATGCCGGCCCCGGCTCGCCCCGCTGACACTAGGAGGTTCGATGTCTCAATACACTCGACGCGTCCTCGCCGCGCTCGGCCTGATAGCGGCCATGCTCCTCGCGGCACCGCCGCCGTCCCGGGCCGCCGGTCTCCGGGAGCTCCCGTCCGTGGCCGGGTTCGCGGCGCGTGCCTGGACCTGGCTGGAGGACCTGCTACCTTACCGGCTGGCGGCGAGAGGGGAGAAGCAGGAGGTCGCCACCAAGACCGCCGGCACTGTGATCTCGCCGACGGCTCCGCCCCCCACGGGCATCTCTGAAGAGGGGAGCGCGATCGATCCGAACGGCCGCCATTAAACCTTCCCGGGGCGGCTGCAATCAGCCGCCCCGGATTGGTAACACCCTCTTGGCTATGAGAGAATACGGCGGTCAAGGAGGTCCCCTCTCGTGAACGATCATCCCACTCTGGCGGAGCTGGAAGAGTTTGTCTGGAACCGCCTTTCCGCGGAACGCTCCCGCGCGGTCGTCGCCCACCTCGTCCAGGGGTGCGCGACGTGCACGATAGCGCTGGCTCCTCACCTGGAGGGAATGCTGGGCCTCGAGGACCCTCCCGAGCTCGCCCTCTCGACACGGGAGGGCGCCGGGTACGATGCCGCCATCGACCGCGCCCTGGCCACGGTTCTCCGATCCGCCGGGGGACCCCGGGAGAAGGCGCGGAGAACCTTCCCGCCGCTCACCGGCTCCCCTCTGGAAACCGGCGCCCAGCCGGCTCCCTACCCGCGAGACATCCCCGACTTCGAGGCGCTGCTCGAACAGAGCTGGGCCCTCCGGCACGAAAACCCCGAGGAGATGGTGCGGCTCGCCGAATGCGCCCTGGTGCTGGCCGTGGGAGCCGACCCCCAGGCGCTGGGCGAGCGGCGCGTGGCCGATCTGCGCTGCCGGGCCTGGGTGGAGTTGGGGAATGCCCACCGGGTCGCGGACCATCTGTCCAACGCCGAGCAGGCGCTGGGCCACGCCACGGAGCTCTACCTCCAGGGTACCCAGGACGAGGTCCTCGCCGCCCGCCTCTTCGACGTCCAGGCTTCCCTGCTGGGCGCCTGCCGCCGCTTCGATCTGGCGGAGACCGCGCTCGATCTGGTCTTCGCCATCCATCGGCGGCGGGGGGATCATCACCTCGCCGGCCGCGCGCTGATCAGCAAGGGGACGTATGTCGGCTATCAGGGGGACGCGGAAGAATCGGTCCGCCTGATCGAGCAGGGGCTCGCGCTGATCGACGAGAGCCACGATCCCCACCTCCTGTTCGTGGCTCTCCACAACCAGGCCCGCTTCCTCGCCGACTGCGGCCGGCTGCGGGAGGCCCGGATCGCGATCTGGAAGCTGAAGGCGCGCCGGCTGGATCCGGGCGGCCGGATCAGCGAGCTGAAGGTCCGCTGGCTCGAAGGGCAGATCAACGCCGGGCTGGGCGAGCTGGACCGCGCTGAGCTGGCGCTGCTCGACGTCCGCCGTGGCTTCGCCGAAGCCGGCCTCGGCTACAAAGCGGCCCTGGCGGGGCTGGAGCTGGGGGCCGTGATGCTCCGCCGGGGGCAGTTGGACGCGGCGATCGCGGAGGTGCTGGCGGCGGTCGACGTCTTCCAGTCCCTGGGGATCGCGCGCGAGGCGGGCGTCTCGGTGCTCCTCCTCAAGAAGGGGTGCGAGCGGCGGATCGCGGACGTGGCGCTGCTCGAGTACGTGATCGGCCTGCTGCGCAAGGCGGAGGAGCCGTCGGTCGGGCGGATCGAACCGCCGGTCGACCAGTAAGTTCCCGAAAGAAGACAGCCGCTACTTCGTCCGCCGCTCGCGCTGAAGGACGGTCGCGAGCTGGGTGGCGAGGTCGGCGCTCAGCCGTTCCTCTTCACAGGCGCTCTGGAAGAGGATGAGGGTGGCCACGGCCTCGCGATGCACGTCGCGGGATTCGAAGACCTGAAGGATCTCGGCGGCGAGCCGCTTCAGGTCCTCGGTCCGGTGCTCCTGGGCGAAGAGGATGGCGAGGTCGAGGGAGACGAGCGCGGCGTCGTAGCCGATCCCCCGGGCCAGAAACTCCTTCTGGACCTGCCGGAACGACTCCTCGGCTTCCCGAAGCCTGCCTAGACCAAGAGATACCTTGCCCTCTGTCCAGTGAAGACGCAGGAGGTCCAGCGGCCTGCCGCCCTGCTCGAACGCTTCTCGGATCTCCGGGAGGAGTCCGTTGGCCTCCTCATACTGGTTCGCCACAGCCAAACCACTGAGGAGGTTGTGGCGAGCGTAGAGGCCCAGCCGTGAATGGGGGTCAACGATCCAGACCGCCTCCCGCAGGGAAACAATCGCGCTCTCAATCTCCCCCAACTCTTCCAGGATTTTGGCCTTCTTCAGGAGCACTTCCCCTACACCTTGGAAGTCTTCCTGCTCACGGTAGATCGCCAAGGCCTTCTCCACAAGCTCCATCGACTCAGGGAGACGCCGCTGAGCCCGCCGAAGGGAGGACTTCAATTGAATCACCTCGGCTGTGACGAGGTCGTTCCCGGTCATGCTGCGGGCGAGCAGCGATTCCGCCTCCCGAAAAGCCGTCTCCGCGCTCCGCAACTCACCCAGAACCCGCTGGCCGTTACCGAGATAGGCATGAGCCCGCGCCCGAAGGTCGAGCACCCAGTTTGGGTCGTAGGCGTCTCCGAGAGTTTGCGCCACCTTGACGCCCAGCTCAGCAAAATTAACCGCTCGTCCCGCATCTTCCGAGGCTGCCTCCAGGCTCTCCTTGAGCAGCAGTTGGCAGACGCCCCAGATCTGAAACGCCTCGTCGTCAGCGACCAGATTGAGTTGCTCGTCAAAAGGGAGATCCCTGAGGCTGGCGAAGCACTCCGCAGCCTGAGGTCCCTCAATGACGGCCACCTTCTCGTCCCAGTGGCCCACCTCCTTTTGAAGCCTGAGGATCTCTTCATACCGCTGCCGGCACTCCGGGCACCTCTCCAGATAGTGGGGGACCACCTCGGCGAGAAATTCTTCATGGCTGAGATCGCCAGCCAGCATCCTTGCCAGCGTTTCAATGGACGGATGATCCAAGATTATCTCCCTCGATTAGACAGAAAAAGGAGGCTCCAAACGAGTCTCCCACTTACATAAGTACCCTGAGGGCGGAAAATCGTGTCATCCGGCGAAGACTTGGAAACTTCCAGCTTTACCCGTGAGTCACTCCGGAAGGGTCGCCACTGGTTCCAGTCGTCCCGGTGCTCGTATTCGGAGCCCCGTGGGGATCGATCGTATTCCCTTCCTTCTCGAAGATCTGGCCCACACCTCGCCAGAGGGTCTGCAGGAATCCTGGCTGCGACGTATGAGCCCTGGCGGCCCGCGCCATGGCTCTCCCGGCGGAGTGCGTGCCGGCCTGGGCCGCGGGGATGAGGCCGAGCGCTACGAGCGCCATGATGAGCAGGCAAAGACGTACGTGTTTTGAGAACATTCCGCCCTCCTTTACTGGAATCAACGACCGAACGGCAGAATCGCCGCCGGCGATACCTTCCTTCAACAATAGAAGTAGCGCATACCAGGAAGACTGGGACACGGCTCCTCCGTAAAGTACGATGCTCACTTTGGAAGGAGTCCGAATGCCCTGGATCGACGGCAGGCTACTGGGCACGCTGGCGGTGTTGATGCTGTTGCTCCAGGCCGTCTGCTGGCTGCTGGCGAAGGGTCTGGGGCTGAAGCTGGAAAGGATCGTCGTGATCTGCGGGTGGCTGGCGCCGCTGGTGGTGCTCGCGCCCTGGCTGACGGGCGGCGAGATCCTGATGCCGAGCGACATCCTGTGGAACGTTCCCGGGGCGCCGGTGATCGAGCGCACCCGCTCGCACGACCTGCTCAACGACACCGTCTACCAGATCCTCCCCTGGGAGCTGGAGGTCCGGCACGCTCTCGCCGACCGCCGCCTCCCCTTCTGGGCCGACACCCTCGAGGGGGGGAGCTCCCCCTGGGCGAACCCCCAGGCCGGCGCCCTCTCCCCGCTGCAGATGGCCGCGCGCGCCGTTCCCATCCAGCACCACCTGCTGGCCGGGCTCGTCCTCAAGCTGCTCGTCGCCTTTCAGGGGACCTGGCTGCTCGCGCGCTCCACCGGCCGCGGCCGTGCCTCGTCGCTGCTCGCGGCCGCCGGCTTCTCCCTCGGCGGCGGCCTCTTCTCCTGGGCGCTGTTCCCGGTCACGGCGACGATGGCCTGGGTGCCCTGGCTGGCGGCCGGGGTGATCCGGCTCTTCCGCCATCCCGGGCCGCGGGTGGTCGCCACGACCGCCGCGATCACCGGCATCCTCCTGATCTCCGGCCACCCGGAGACCGCCGGCTTCGGCGGGCTCTTCGCCGCGGTCTGCGGCCTCGGCCTGCGCCGCAAGGCGACCGGACTGGCCAGGGGGTTCGGCGCCGCCACCCTCGCCGCTCTCCTGGGTTTTGGCCTCGCCGCCCCGCAGCTCCTCCCCTTCCTGGCGGTGGTGCCGGACTCGCAGCGCGCCGGGGAGACGCTGGCCGAAACCGTCCGTTCCAGCCCCGTGCATCTCGCTTACCCGCCCTCCTGGTTCCAGCGGGGCTATGCCAGCTTCGTGCTCGCGCCGGTCAGTCCGCACGCCTACGGCCTCCCTTATCAGGGTCCGTTCAACGGTCCGATCAATTGGGCTGACTCGGAGCCCGGCTACACCGGCCTGGTGGCGTTTGCGGCCGCCCTGATCGCCCTCTTCGCGGCCCGCGACCGCCGCGTCTGGCCGTTCCTGGGATGCGCGGCGGCGGCCCTGCTGCTCGCGTCGCGGTTCCTGCCGCTCACCCATCTTCTCTATAGGGTTCCGCCGCTACGGGTCCCCGCCTACGCGCGCTGCCTGCTGCCGGGCTCCCTGGCGCTCTGCATCGCCGGCGCCTTCGGCGTCGACCTCCTGCTCTCCCGGGCGCGCCGCCTGGGCGCCCGGGCCTGGGCCGGGCTCGCCCTCGCCGCCGCCGCGAGCCTCGCGGTGGCGGCGGACCGCTGGACGCTCATGCTCTGGGGGCTTCTCGCCGCCGCCGCCCTGACAGCGCGATGGCGGCCGCGCTGGGGCGCCGTGGCGCTCGCCGGAGTTCTGCTGCTCGACCTCATCCCCTGGTCCCGCAGCCTTCTCCCGCGCGGGCACCCGTCGCTCTTCTATCCGCGGACGGAGTTCATGACCCTGCTGGCCCGCGAGGCCGGCGATCCCGCGGTCTGGCGCGGCGCCGGAGGGCACTACCTCCTCTATCCCAACCTGCTCCCGGTCTATGGCGTCGCGGACTTCCGGCCGCACAACCCGCTCGCCCCCGCGCGGTACCTGCGGGTGCTGACCGCCGCCTTCGGCTTCCACCCCACGATGGACGAGTATTTCGCCCCGTTGCGGAACCTCGACCACCCCCTGCTCGACTTCCTGGGGGTCAAGGCGGTCGCCGGCAGCCCGGGCGTGCCCCCCAGCCGCACGCTCGTGGAGATCGATCCCGGCCGGTTCGCGCCGTTCAAGCTGCTGCGCAACCCGGACGCCCTGCCGCGCTGGTTCTTCCCGCGGGCCGTGGACGTGATCGCGAAGGAGGAGATCGACCGCTGGATCGCCGGGCTCACGGACGCGCGCCGGGTGGCGGTCTTCCAGGATGAAGCGGGCTCCTGGCGCCCCCCCGGCAGCCTGGAGCCACCGCCGCGACCCGTCCTCGCCAAGCCCGGGCACATCGTCCTGGACGTGCCCGCCGCCGGCGAGCGTCTCCTCGCCACCTCGATCGTCTGGTCGAAGGGGTGGTCGGCCCGCTCCGGCGACCGCCGCCTGCCGGTTCTGAAGGTGAACGGCGCTTTTGTCGGGGTGCGGCTCCCGGCCGGCGTGGCGCGGGTCGAGCTGCGCTTCCGGCCGCCCGGCCTGATCGCCGGCTGCGCCGCGTTCGTGGTCTCGCTGGCGGCCCTGCTTTGGATGCTGGTGTTTACCGGCCGAGCAGCGGCGCCAGCGCTTCGACGCCGCGGTCGATGACGTCGGGCGGGGCGGCGGTGAAGCAGAGCCTTACGTGGGTCGGATAAGGGCCGAAGCTCGGGCCGGGGGCGAGAAAGAGACCGCGCTCCACGCAGCGCTCCAGGAAGCCGCCGAGCCCGGTCTCGTCGAGGACATGGGCGACGTCGAAGAAGAGGAAAGTGCTGCCCAGCGGCGCCGGCAGCCCCAGGCGGGCGGCCACCCTGGCGCCGGTCGCCTTGTACTGCTCCCGGGCGTGGGCGATCCAGGCGTCCCCGGAAGCCCCAAGCACCCGCAGGGCAGCGACCTGCGAGGCGGTCGGGGTGCTGTAGAAGCTGTGCATGCCGATCTTGCGCAGCTCGCGGACGGCCGGTTCCGGCCCGACCACGTAGCCGCAGCGGTTGCCCGCCATGCCGTAGGCCTTGGAGAAGGAGTGGGCCGCGAAGGTGCGCTCGGGCGCCAGCGGGCGGGTGTAGACGTGCTCCCCCTCGTAGACGTAATCCTCGTAGACCTCGTCGGCGATGATCCAGAGATCCTCGCGGACGGCCCACGCGACCAGCGCCTCGATCCACGAGCGCGGGATCACTTGGCCCGTGGGGTTGCTCGGGGTATTGAGGTAGAGGGCGACGGTGCGGTCGGTCTTCAGCGCGCGCACGGCCTCGACGGCGGTCTCGGGGGAGTCCGCGGCGCCGAAGAAGGGAACGTCGACCGGCACGCCGCTGAACGATCGGATGATGCCGGTGATCAGCGGCCAGTGCGGGGCGAGTTGCAGCACCTCGTCCCCCGGCGCCAGGATCGCCCCCGCCACCGCTCCCAGCGCCCCGGTCGCCCCGGTCGCCACCAGGACGTTCTCGCGCCCGGTGGGCACCCCCGTGCGCTCCCGCACCCGTTCGACGATGGCGTCGAGCAGCGACGGCAACCCCTGCGGCGGGGCATAGCGATGGAGCCCCGGATAGTCCGCGACGCGCAGGTCCTCCATGCGGCACCCCTCCGCCGGTTCCATCCAGGTGTCCCCCACGTGCAGGGGGTAGACCTCTCCGCGGTAGGTGGCGAGCCGGTGGGCCAGCCCGGAGTAGACCGAGTCGGCGATGTCTTGCACGGAGGGCGAGAAGTGGGGGTGGCGCGGCATCAGGGCTCCCGTCGAGTGGGCAGATCGTACAGCCATCTTCGCCCGGGCCTCAAGGCCCGGTCGGGACGACGGAACACCTCTTTGCGGTACTATTCATCGTCCAACACGACGAGATCACCGGTTTGCGATTCCATAGAGTCTCTCGCGCCGCCCTGGGCTGGGCGATCGTCCTGGGGGTTTCAGGCCTCCTTTTCCTCCAGGGGCGGGAAGCCGTGCGCGGCTCCGGCCGGCGGCTCGGCTTCGAGCCGGAGGCGGGGGCGCTGGGAGTGCGCGTCGCGCAGGTCAGCCCGGGCGATCCGGCGGACCGTGGCGGGCTGCGGGCCGGCGACGAGATCCTCTCCACGGCCGGACGGCGGGTGGCGAGCGTGGCGGAGTACGAGGCGTCGGCCGGAAGGTTCGAGCGCGGCCGGCCGGTGGCGCTGCGGATCGCCCGCGGGGACCGGATCCTCGATCTCACGGCCGTCCCCGGCACCCCGCCCCGCTGGCTGCCGCTCCTCCTCACCAGCCTGACGGCCCTGGGCTTCCTCGCCGTGGCGCTCCTCGCCCTGGCGCAGAGGGACGATCTGCGGGTGGGCCTGCTGTTCGCCTTCTCCGCCGCGGCGGCGGTCGAGATCGCGCTGCCGGTCGGCCTGATCGGCCGGCCCCTCCTGAGCGCCGCCGCCTTCTCCTCGTACTACCTGCTGACCGGCCTGCAGATCGGCCTCGAGATGCACCTCACCTCTCTGATCCCGGAGCGCCCCGGCTGGCTGCGCCGGCGCCCCTGGATCGTGCCGCTCTACTACGCCGCCGGCCTGGGGATCGGAGCGGCGAGCGCCGCCACCTCGCTGTCCGAGCAGGTCCTCGGCCGCCGCGTCTTCCCCTGGACGATGGACCAGGCGGATGGGCTGCTGCGGTTCGGCGTTCTCCCGGCCTGGGCGCTGGCGGTCACCCTGCTCCTGGCTTCCCAGGCCCTGCGCTCCCCCGAGCCCCGGGGGCGCCAGCAGGCCGGGCTGGTGCTGGCGGCGACGATCCCCTGGATGCTGTTCACGATCGCGAGCACGGCGCTCGAGCTGGCGGGCTTTCCGCCGCCGGACTGGGCCGGACCGCTCGAGACGCTGGTCCTGCTCTGCTATCCGGTGGCCCTGTTCGCCGCGATCTTCCGCTATGAACTGTTCGACATCGAGCTCGCCGTGCGGCGGGGCCTGATCTACACCCTGCTGACCGGCTCGCTGGTGCTCCTCTTCTACGCCGCCCTGGGCGCCGGCGGGGTGATCTTCTCGCGCCTGGTCGAGGGGCGGGAGTCGGTCTGGGCGGCCTCCGGCGCGACGCTGCTGCTGGGGCTGCTGTTCGCGCCCCTGCGCCGCTGGCTCCAGCGGCTGATCGGCCGCCGCTTCTTCCCCGAGCGCTACGCGCTGCGCCAGCGGCTGATCGCCCTCGCCGGCGAGCTCCCCGCCCTCGGCAAGCTGCCGCGGATGGGGGAGCACCTGGTCGAACGGCTGACCGCGATCTTCCTCGCGCGCTCGGCGACGCTGCTGACCGCCAACCCGGAGACCGGGCTGCTGAGCGTCCTCGCCTCCACACAAGGCACGATGGACCCCGGCCAGATCTTCCCGCTGGACGATCCCGGCGTCGAGCACCTGCGGCGCGCCGGCCGCTCGCTCCCCGCCGCGCAGTTGGCCATCCACAGCCTGGCTTGGGCCCACTACGGCCTCGAACCGGAGGGCCTGGCGGTGCCGCTGCTCAGCCAGGGGCGGCTGATCGGGCTGCTGATCGTGGGACGCAAGGAGGGGAGCCGCGCCTATCCGGCCGAGGAGCTGGACCTGCTGAACCTCCTCGCCCACCACGTCGCCATCGTGTTCGAGAACGCCCGGCTGTTCGCGTCGGCCACCTACGAGGGGCTCACCGGCCTGCTGCGCCGCGAGGCGATCCTCGAGCAGCTCGACCGCGAGCTCGAACGGGCCCTGCGCTACGGCCGGCCGCTGACCGTCGCCATGGCCGACCTCGACCACTTCAAGGCGATCAACGACCGCCACGGCCACCTGGCGGGGGACTCGCTGCTGCGGCGCATGGCGCAGGTGATCGCCGGCGGCCTGCGCGGCACCGACTGGATCGGCCGCTACGGCGGCGAGGAGTTCCTGCTGGTGCTGCCCGAGACCGGAATGGAGGGCGCCGCCGCGGTCGCCGAGAAGATCCGCCGCTCGGTGCAGGGGACGCTGGTGCCGCTGGAAGACGGCACGCCGGCGCGCGCGACCGTCTCGATCGGTCTCGCCTCGCTGGACGGCGCCGCCGGGCAGGGGAAGATCCTCGGCCGCGACCTCATCGCCGCCGCCGACCGTTCCCTCTACGAGGCCAAGCACGCCGGCAGGAACCTCGTCTTCCCCCGGGTGGCGTAAGATCGGGTCATGGAACCCGTTCTCACCGAGGCCCGCCGGCTCCCCGAGGAAAGCCGGCTGCGGCTGACCTGGAGCGACGGCCACGCCGCCGAATATCCATACTCGTACCTGCGCGGCTGGTGCCCCTGCGCCGGCTGCCAGGGGCACTCCGGCCAAAAGATCGTCTACCACCCGCCGGCCCATCCGGTCACCGCCGAGTCGGTCCGGCCGGTGGGCAACTACGCCATCTCGATCGCCTTCTCGGACGGCCACGGCACCGGCATCTACCGCTACGATTTTCTGCGCGAGATCTGCCCCTGCGGGTCCTGCGGCGGAGCGCCCGGTTCGGTCGAGACGTAGCGCTCCCAGTCCTCGGGGGTGTTGAGATTGAGGAAGATCTCCCCGGGCTCCCCGAAGCGGGCGAGCGCCTCCCCTTCCAGCACGCGCGCGGCGAGCCCCTCCTCGAACAGTGTGTGGAGGGCGAGCCGCCCGCGCTCGACCCGGCGGCCGAGCGCGGCGAGCGCCGCCGGTCCGTAGAGCGCGCAGAGCGGCTCGACGCCGCCGGTCCAGCGCGGGATTACCCAGTCGGCCGCCGGCAGGCGGGCGAGCTCGGCGAGCAGAGCGGGCGGCACCCGCGGCAGATCGCAGGCGAGCACGAGCAGCCGCCGCCCCGGATACGCCGCCGCTCCCCCCAGGATGCCGGCGGCGGGACCGCGGCCGGGGCCATCCGCCAGGGAGGGGAGCGCCGGCAGCAGACCCCGTCCGGCGTCCGCCACCGCCACCTCGGCGCAGACCGTGGCGAGCCGCCGCGCCGCCAGCGCCGGCAGGATGCCCCCCCGGGCTTCGAGCAGGGCCTTGTCGCGCCCCATCCGGCTCGACGCGCCCCCGGCCAGGACGATGCCGACCGGATCGTCGGAACGGGGCCCCGTGCTACCATCCGTCGCGTTATTCATTGCCAAAGGAGAATTCTTCAAATGAACGTGAGCATAGCCCCTCTGGTCTGCTTGCTGGCACTCCTGGTTCCGGCGGCGCCCGCGAAAAAGAGCCCCCACCCGGCCGCGCCCAAGAAGCACGTGAGCGCGGCACCGGCCGCCAACCCGCGGGTGGCGCTGCAGACGACCAAGGGCCGGATCGTCATCGAGCTCTACGCCGACAAGGCTCCCAAGACCGTCAAGAACTTCCTCGCCTACACCCGGGCCGGCTTCTACAACGGCACCATTTTCCACCGGGTGATCCCCGGTTTCATGGCTCAGGCGGGCGGCTTCACCCCTGACATGACCGAGAAGCCGACCCGGCCGTCGATCCAGAACGAGGCGGACAACGGCCTGCAGAACCAGCGCGGCACCCTCGCCATGGCGCGGACTCCGGATCCGAACAGCGCCGCCGCCCAGTTCTTCATCAACGTGGCCAATAACGGCTCCCTCAATTTCCGCGGCAAGACCCCTGACGGCTGGGGTTACGCGGTGTTCGGCAACGTCGTCGAGGGGATGGACGTGGTGGACGCGATCGTGCAGGTGCCGACGACCACCAAGGGCTCCAATGGGGACGTCCCCGTGCAGCCGATCTTGATCCAGAAGGCTTCGGTCCTGCCGAACGCCAACCCGGCCGCCAAGCCAACAGCAAAAAAATAACCCGCGAACGAGCGAGAGGAGACACAACCATGGCGAACCCGACCGTCGCTCTGGACACCAACCATGGAACGATCGTCCTGGAGCTGTTCTCCACCGAGGCGCCCAAGACGGTCGAGAATTTCCTGCAATACGTCGAGTCCGGCTTCTTCGACGGCACGCTGTTCCATCGCGTGATCCCGAACTTCATGATCCAGGGGGGCGGCTTCGACGCCCAGCAGCGGCAGAAGCCGACGCGGGCGCAGATCCAGAACGAGGCGGACAACGGCCTGACCAATCAGCGCGGGACGGTGGCCATGGCGCGCACCAACGACCCGCACAGCGCCACCGCCCAGTTCTTCATCAACCTGAAGGACAACGGCTTTCTCAACCACTCGGGCAAGAACGCTCAGGGGTGGGGCTACACCGTCTTCGGCAAGGTGGTCGAGGGAATGGATGTGGTCGACAAGATCGCCAAGGTGAAGACGGCCCCCGGCGCCATCTCCGAGGCGGTTCCGCAGGAGCAGGTGACGATCGATAAGGCGACGGTCCGGCCCGTGGCGGGGTAGGGTTCTTGTAGGGGCGGCCCTGTGTGGCCGCCCTGTTTCCCCGTCAGCCGCGCAGGACGTTCCGGGCCTGGAGCCCCTTCGGCCCTTCCACGAGCTCGAAGCTCACCTTCTCACCCTGGTTGAGGGTTCTGAACCCCTCGGCGACGATGGCCGAGTGGTGGACGAAGATGTCCGCTCCACCCTCCTCGGTCTGGATGAAGCCGAACCCCTTCGCGTTGTTGAACCACTTGACTGTTCCCTGCTGAGCCATCTGCCGCCACTCCTTTCCGCTGAAACAAGCAGGCGCGACCGGACCTTCACCGCAGGTCAAACTTCATCTCGAAATTTCAGGAATCGTCTCACCAGCGCAGGGGAAAAGCAAGCGCTGGAGTCCAGGAAGGAAACTAGAAAAGGAAACTAGAAAAGATGGTGCCCAAGGCCGGACTCGAACCGGCACGGGTTGCCCCACACGCCCCTCAAACGTGCGCGTCTACCAATTCCGCCACTTGGGCTCAAAGAACCTGCTGCTAAAACCTGCTTACCGCGGTTTGGCCGGAGCCGCCGGAGCCGGGCCGGGCTTGGCCGGCGCCGTCTTGGCCGCCGCGCTCTTGCCGTGGCCCGCCATCACCGTGCCGCCACTCGGGCCCCCCTTGAAGAGAGCGATCGAGATGGTGGTCAGGATGAAGATCACGAACGAGGCCACGGTCAGCTTGTGGAGCATCGTCGTGGCGCTGCGGGCGCCAAAGGCGGTCTGCGTGCTACCACCGCCGAAGACTGAAAGATCCGCACCCTTGCCCTGCTGGAGCAGGACGACGAGGATCAGAAACACACAGACGAGTACATGTACAACGTACAACAGATAGATCACGGTGCGAAGCCTCCAAATGGGCGCGTAGAACGTTCCCGACCCTAGCCGGAACTCCGAATGATAGCGAGAAATTTCTGTGGGTCAAGGCTTGCCCCGCCGACGAGGAAGCCGTCGAGGTCCGGCTGGACGATCAGATGGGGCGCATTGTCGGGGGTCACCGACCCGCCGTAGAGGATCGGCACCGCCGCCGCGGCCGCTTCGCCCAGCTCCTCCGCCAGCCGTCCGCGCAGGTAGCGGTGGGCCTCCTGCGCGATCTCCGGAGTGGCCGTCTCGCCGGTGCCGATCGCCCAGATCGGCTCGTAGGCGAGGGCGAACGGCTCGGGGCCGCCGGCGAGGGCGGCGCCGAGCTGGCGCGCGAGCACCGTGAAGGTCTGGCCCGCCTTGCGCTCGTCGCGCGTCTCGCCGACGCAGATCAGCGGCGTCAGTTGATGGTGGCGCGCCGCGGCGGCGACCTTGAGGCCGACCCATTCGTCGCTCTCGCCGTGGTTCTGCCGCCGCTCGCTGTGGCCGCACAGCACCCAGGCGCAGCCGGCGTCGACGAGCTGCGGACCCGAGACGTCGCCGGTGTTCGCCCCCTTGTCTTCCGGATGGAGGTCCTGGCCGCCGACCTCGACCTCGCTGTCCACCAGCTCGCGGGCGACGATCGGGATCAGCGGGAACGAGGGGAAGATCACCACCCGGGCATCTACCGTTCCATCCGCGGCGAGCCCGCGCCGCAGGTCGCGGCAGTACTCCACCGCGTCGGCCTTCAGCAGGTTCATCTTCCAGTTGGCGGCGATCAGCGGCCGGCGCCGCTCGGCGCTCATCGTCCCCGCTCCAGCACGGCCACCCCGGGCAGGGTCTTGCCGGCGAGGAGCTCGAGCGAGGCGCCGCCGCCCGTGGAGACGTGGCCGATGCGGTCGACGACGCCGGCCTGCCGGGCGGCGGCCACCGTCTCGCCGCCGCCGATCACCGAAAAGCCGGGGCAGACCGCCAGCGCCTGCGCCACCTCGCGGGTGCCGGCGTCGAAGGGGGGCTTCTCGAAAACCCCCAGCGGGCCGTTCCAGAACAGGGTGCGGGCGCGGCCGACCGCGGCCGCGAACGCCTTGCGGGTCTCCGGGCCGACGTCGACCGCCTTCATGCCGGCGGGGATGCGGTCGGCCGGGACGGTCTCGATCCGCCCCGGGGTGTCGAGGTTGTCGGTCACCACCACGTCCAGCGGCAGCAGGACCTCGGTCCCCTTCTCCTTGGCGCGGGCGAGGATGGCGCGGGCGAGGTCGAGGCGGTCCGGCTCGAACAGCGACGAGCCGAGCTCGTGCCCCTCGGCGGCGAGGAAGGTGTTGGCCATGCCGCCGCCGAGCAGCAGCAGGTCGAGGCGGGGGAGCAGGTTCTCCAGGGTGTCGATCTTGCCTTCGATCTTGGCGCCGCCGAGGAGAGCGGCGAACGGGCGCTCCGGCTCGCCGAGCAGCCGGCCGAGGGCGGCCACCTCGCGCTCCATCAGCCGGCCCGCCGCCCGGGCGCCGAGCCGCTCGGGCACCCCGACCACCGAGGCGTGGGCGCGATGGGCGGCGCCGAAGGCGTCGTCGACGTAGATCTCGGCCAGGGCCGCGAGCTGATCGGCGAAGAGAGGGCCGTTCTTCTCCTCCTCGGGGTGAAAGCGGAGGTTCTCGAGCAGGACGACCTCGCCGGGGTCCATGCCGCGGATCAGCGCCTCGACCTCCGGGCCGACGCAGTCGCCGGCGAAGCGGACCGCCTGGCCGAGCAGGGGGACCAGCTCCTCGGCCACCGGCAGCAGGGTGTAGCGCGGATCGCGCTGCCCCTTGGGGCGGCCGAGATGGGAGGCGAGGATCACCACGGCGCCGGCGCCGGCGAGCTCACGGATCGTCGGGATCGCCTCCTGCAGGCGGGTGGCGTCCACCACCTTCTGGTCCTTGGAGAGGGGGACGTTGAAATCCACGCGCAAGAAGACGCGCTTGCCTTCCAGATGGTCGAAGTCGAGATCGTCCAGGGTCAACAGGTCTGCCATCGATTCCCTCCCTCTCGTCAGCCCGAACACGATGAGAAACGCCTCAGCCGGAGGGGGAGTTTATCAGCGCTGTCCCGCCCTGGGGATTTATGACACCTCTACAGTGGAGTACTCTTGTCCTTCCAGCTTGAATCTCTTCAAGCACAGATACGGAACTGAAGACTGAGCAGGAGAATCGACCAATGGCGGAAATGGGCAAATATTGCAAGGCATACCTGGCGAAGCAGTTCCGGGCCTACCCGGCCTGGAGCGAGAACGCCGCCAACGTGCGCAAGGAGAAGAAGGAGGTCGACGGCAAGGAGGTCGAGGTCGACCGCACGCTCGATGACGACTCGATCCTCTACCTCCAGGAGAACTACGTTGTCACCGACGGCATCTTCAAGGACCAGAACATCATCTTCGACAACGTCACCGACGAGTGGCAGCAGTTCTGCCATCAGGATCTCGCCTTCGAGATCCCGGTCTACGAGCCGATCGAGATCCAGCGCGCCGAGCCGGTCGAGACGCCGGCTGCCAACGGCTAGGGGAATCTCTCCCCCCGGGTGCGCATGGACCACCCACTCGTCCTCGGCATCGAGACCTCCTGCGACGACACCGCCTGCGCCCTGCTCGACGGCGCGGGGCGGGTGCTGTCGTCGGTGGTCTCCAGCCAGCTCGCCGCGCACCGCCCCTACGGCGGGGTGGTGCCGGAGATCGCCTCGCGCGAGCACCTGGCCAACTGGCCGGCGGTGAGCGGCGAGGCGCTCGAACGGGCGGGGGTCCTGCTGCGCGACGTGGAGGTGGTGGCGGCGACCCGCGGTCCGGGGCTGGTGGGAGCGCTGCTCGTGGGGCTGTCGATCGGCAAGGCGATCGCCTTCGCCGGCGACCGCCCCTTCCACGCCGTCCACCACCTGGAAGGGCACCTCTACTCCCCCTTTCTGCGCCCGCCGGGCGATCCCACTCCCCCCGAGTTGCCGCCTTCCCGCTTCGTCGGCCTCGTCCTCTCCGGCGGGCACAGCTCCCTCTTCGCGGTCGAGGACGGCGCCGTCTCGACCCTCGCCGAGACCCGCGACGACGCCATCGGCGAGGTCTTCGACAAGGTGGGCAAGCGCCTCGACCTCCCCTATCCACAGGGGCCGAAGGTGGACGAGCTGGCCGAGCGGGGAACCCTGGGCGCCCAGCGCTTCCCCGTCTCCCGCTTCGGCGAGGCGCTCGACTTCTCCTACTCGGGATTGAAGAGCCAGGCGCTCCTGGAGATTCAGCGCCTGGAGCGGACGCTGGGACCCATCGACCTCGGCAATCTCGGAACGGGGGAGGATGTCCCCCAGCCCGTGCTCGACCTCCTCGCCGCCTTCCGCGAGTCCGCCGCCGGCCAGGTGCTCGACCGCCTGGAGCGCCTCCACGAGCGGCGCCCCTTCGGGCTGCTCGCCGTCTCCGGCGGCGCCGCCGCCAACCGGCTGCTGCGGCGGGAGCTCCCGGCCTGGGCCGGGCGCCATGGCGTCGACCTCCGCCTCGTCCCCCTCCTCTACTCCGGCGACAACGCCGCCATGATCGCCCACGCCGCCCTGCTCCGCCATCGCCGCGGCATCGCGGACGACCCCTTCGCCGCCGAGGCGCAGAGCCGGATTCCGCTCTAAGTCCGTCGGCTTCACTCCGCTTGCGCCGAATAAAAATCGGCGAGACTGCGATTTCTCCGCCGATCGTTCTTGCGCTCGCCCCCACATCAGGAGTATCCTGTGAATGGGGAGAGATTCCGAATGATCAACGAAATTGACCGTCAGATCCTGAACATCCTTCAGCAGAACGCCCGGACTTCCAACGCCGAGATCGCCCGGCAGGTGGATATGGCGCCCTCCGCCGTGCTGGAGCGCATCCGCCGGCTCGAGGCCCGGGGGGTCATCCAGGGGTACGAGGCGCGGATCAATCCCGAGGCCCTGGGGCTCACCACGCTGGCCTTCGTCTTCGTCCGCTCGACCGATTTCGACGGCGAGGCGAAGACGGCCGAGCTGCTGGCCAACATTCCGGAGGTGCTGGAAGCGCACCACATCGCGGGCGAGGACTGCTTCCTGATGAAGGTGCGGACGCGGGACGCCAAGTCGCTCGGGCGGCTGCTGCGCGAGCGCATCGGATCGACAGGCACCGTGCAGTCGACCCGCACCACGATCGTGCTGGAGACGGTCCGCGAGAGCGGCCAGCTACCGTTGGGGCTTGCCCAGGAGGCCGCAGAGATCGCGGAGGAGGTGTCGATTGAGTGATTCCAAGGGCGCGCGCGCTTCGATGCTTCAGGTGGCGATCGCCCTCGGCGCCGTCTACCTGATCTGGGGCTCGACCTATCTGGCGATCCGTTTCGCCATCGAGACGATCCCCCCCTTCCTGATGGCCGGCGTCCGGTACCTCACCGCCGGCGTGCTGCTCTATGGCTGGAGCCGCCTGCGCGGGGCGCCGCGGCCGAGCCGGGTCCACTGGCGCTCGGCGGTGATCATCGGCGCCCTGCTGCTGCTGGCGGGCAACGGCGGCGTGGTCTGGGCCGAGCAACGGGTGAGCTCGGGGCTGGTGGCGCTGCTGATCTCGACGGAGCCGCTCTGGATCGTGCTGATGGTCTGGCTGCGCGACCGCACGCAACGGCCGGGCGGCAGGGTGATCGCCGGCCTGCTCCTCGGCTTCATCGGCCTGATGCTGCTGGTCCGGCCCAGCTCCTCGGGGGGAGGCCTCGATCCCCTCGGAGTGGTGGCCGTGCTGATCGCCTCGCTGAGCTGGGCCTGGGGCTCGCTCTACAGCCAGCGTGCGAAGCTCCCCGACTCGCCGCTGCTGTCGACGTCCATGCAGATGCTCGGCGGCGGCGGCCTGCTCCTCCTCGCCAGCGCGCTCACCGGCGAGCCGGCGCGCTTCGCCTTCGCCGAGGTCTCGACGCGGTCGCTGCTCTCCGTGGCCTACCTGGTGGTCTTCGGCGCCATCATCGCCTTCACCGCCTACGCTTGGCTGCTGCGGTCGGCCTCGGCGGTGCTGGTCTCGACCTACGCCTACGTGAACCCAGTGGTCGCCGTCCTCCTCGGCTGGGCCTTTGCCGGCGAGCCGATCACCCGGGGAACCCTGACCGGCGCCGCGGTGATCCTGACCGGCGTCGCCCTGATCTCCAGCGCGCGGGGGAAAAAGAAAGAAGAAGAGCCGGAGCCGGCGGTGGAGGTGGTTGCCGAGGAAGAGGCGGCGGAGGTTTGCGTGGCGCGGTGAGGACCAAACAAGGACGAACACGGACAAACAGAGACAAACAGGGACGAAAGGAACCAGGAAAGAACACCGGCCTGTTTTCCGGTGCCCTTGTTGGTCCGTGTTCGTCCCTGTTCGTCCCTTGCTTTCCTACGGCCGCTTCACCTCCACCTTGCCCAGATCCGGCAGCAGCCGCGCCCCCGCCGCGTCCGCGGACTTGCGGAAGGCCGCGACGTCGGTCTCGAAGAAGCGGTTGACGTCGGCCAGGGTGGCGTTGACCAGTTGCTCCGCCTGCCGGAGGTACTCGAGGTGGGTCGGGCTCGGCGGCGACGAGGAGGAGAGCACGTAGCCGGCGGCGTAGTTGACCCTCGACAGGGCGTCGGTCTCCGGCTGGATCCCCACCGCGTCGTAGGGCACCCAGAGCCGGCGCTCCAGCTTGACGAGATCCCCTTTCAGCTTGCCGGCGGATTCGACCAGCGGATCGGGCTTGGCGTCCTTCGTGTCGCCGGCCTGCTTCCGGCTCTCGACCTTGGCCACCACCGCGTCGACGTCCGCCCGGGCATTACGGATGCGCTCGACCGCCTCGGCCAGAGCTTCCCCGAGCGCCAGGGCCCGCTTGCCGGCGGCGTCGCGGGCGCGCCAGTCGGCCTCGGTGTTGCGCGACCGCGGATCGGGCACGACCTGGACGGTCCCCTTGGTTTCGTGGTCCCCCATCTTGACCGTCACCGTGTAGGGGCCGGGCGGGACCTCGACTCCCGACGAGGCGTGCGGGGTGGGCGGCTTCTCGCTCGGGAACGGCTTGGGACCGTCGGTGGTCAGATCCCAGACAGCGCGATTCACCCCCTGCCGGGCCGGGGCGGTGAAGGTGCGGATCGTCTTGCCGGCGGCGTCGGCGACGCGGATCTCGACCTCCGGGGGCTTGCCTTCGTCCTTCTTCTCAGCCTCCTTGCCCTTGGTGGCCTCCTCGGCCGCGGGCGCGCCAGGGCCCGGCCTTTCGCTGGCCGCGAGCTCCCGCGCGGTCTGCGGCATCCCCTCGACCGGCCGGGTCTGCTCGGTCTTGAGCCGCGCCTCCCGCTCCCCGGCCTTGCGCTCGCGCTCCTTCTTCTCGTCGGGATAGGGGAGCCCCGGCCCGTTCAGCGAGAAGGTGAGGATCGCCCCGTAGGGCTCGTTCTCGCCGCGGAACTCACCGGAGCCGAAGGCGAACCCCCCGGGCTCGGGCGAGTTCCAGTGCTGCTGGGCGGGGCCGGTCTCGTAGAGGTGCACCGGCTCGGCCAGCGTCTTCTCCGACAGCGTCCGCAACGGCCGGATGTCGTCGACCACGTACATCGCACGCCCGTGGGTAGCGACCACCAGGTCAAGCTCCCGCGGCTGGATCGCGAGCCCCATCACCGGCGCGGGCGGCACGCCGTGCGTCCACTTCATCCACCGTCCGCCGCCGTCGTTGGAAATCCAGAGGCCAGACTCGGTGCCGAGAAAGAGGAGATCCCGGTCCCCCGGGTCCTGCTCCATGACGTGGGCATAGCCGCGCAGGTCCGCGGTGGCCAGGCTCTTCCAGGTCTTGCCGTAGTCGGCGGTGCGGTAGACGTAGGTCTTGAAGTCCGCCCGCCGGTGGTTGTCGAAGACCACGAACGCCGCGCCGGCGTCGAACCGGGAGGCGAGGACGTTGGGGATCCAGGTGTTCGCCGGCACTCCGGGGACGTTCTTCTCGACGCTCGTCCAGGTCTTGCCGCCGTCCCGCGTCACCTGCAGGCGGCCGTCGTCCGTCCCCACCCAGATCACCCCCTGCTGCACCGGACTCGGGGCGATGGTGAGAAGGGTCGTGTGGTTCTCGGCGTTGCTGGCGTCGGAGGTGATGCCGCCGCTCTCGCCGGCGTGCTGCCAGTCGAGGTTGTTGGTCGTCAGGTCCGGGCTGATCGTCGTCCAGGTCTCGCCGCGGTCGGTGGACTTGTGGAGGAACTGGCTGCCGATGTAGATCGCGCCGGGGTCCAGCGGGTCGGTGGCGAAGCCGGCGTTCCAGTTGAAGCGGAGCGTCACGCCGTCGGGCGGGCTCGGCTTGATCGCCCGCCCCTCGCCGGTGCGCACGTCGTAGCGGGAGAGGTTCCCCCCCTGCCACTCCGAGTAGACGTAGTTCGGATCGCCGCGGTCCGGCCGGGTCTCGAAGCCGTCGCCGCCCACCACGTTCACCCATTCATAGTTGCGAATCCCCCCCTGCTGCCAGACCGTGTTGGGGCCGCGCCAGGCGCCATTGTCCTGCAGGCCGCCGTAGACGTTGTAGGGGACTTGGTCGTCGACCGCCACGTGGTAGAACTGGGCGAGCGGCAGGGTGGAGACGAACTGCATGGTCTTGCCGCGGTCGCGCGTGAACGCCACGCCGCCGTCGTTGCCGAGGTAGAACCGGCTCGGGTCGCGGGGATCGATCCAGATCGCATGGTAGTCGCCGTGGATCAGGTAGCCGGGGATCAGATCCTCGAAGCTCTTGCCGGCGTCGTTCGAGACCCGGATGTTGAAGTCCAGGCTGTAGAGGCGGTTGGGGAGCTCGGGGTCGACCTGGATGTGGGCGAAGTAGAACGGCCGCGGGTTGGCGTCGTAGCGGTCGTTGACCGTCTGCCAGCTCCGGCCGCCGTCGTCCGAGCGCACCAGCGCGCTCTTGGCGGCCTCGACCGTGGCATAGACCACGTCGGGGTTGGAGCGCGAGACGGCGATGCCGATCCGCCCGAGATCCCCCTTCGGCATCCCGTCCTCCTCGGCGTACCGCTTCCAGGCGCGCCCGCCGTCGTAGGTCACGTAGAGCCCGGAGCCCGGGCCGCCCGACTTGAAGAACCAGGGCCAGCGCCGGTACTGCCACATGGCGGCGAACAGCTTGTTCGGGTTGCGCGGGTCGATCACCAGCTCGGCGGCGCCGGTCCGCGGGTCGACGTAGAGCACGCGGCTCCAGGTCCTGCCGCCGTCCTCGGTCTTGTAGACCCCGCGCTCCGGGTTCTCCCCCCACGCCTGGCCGAGCGCCGCCACCCAGGCGATGTCCGGATTGGTGGGGTGGACCACGATGCGGTCGATGCGCTCGGTCTTGTCGAGCCCCAGATGGGTCCAGGTGCGGCCGGCGTCGAGCGAGCGGTAGACGCCGCCGCCGACGGAGACGCTGTTGCGCGGATTGCCCTCGCCGGTGCCGACCCAGACGACGTCCGGATTCGACGGCGCGACGGCGATCGCGCCGATCGAGGCCACCGGCTGGTCGTCGAAGACCGGCGTCCAGGTGAGCCCCCCGTTGGTGGATTTCCAGACGCCTCCCGCGGCACCGCCGGCGTAGACGACGTTCGGGTTGGATTCGACCGCGGCGATAGCGGGCACGCGGCCGCTCATCCCTGCCGGTCCGATCGCGCGCGCGCTGAACCCGGCGAGCAGGCCAGGGTCGAGAGCGGCGCGGGCGGAGGTGGCGAGAAGGGCGAGGGTAAGGGCGAGAAGGACCGGTTTTCTCATCAAGCTCTCCCGGGTATCGACCCATCAAGACTCAAAAAAATGCGGGGAACTGCCCGGCACGGGCACAAGGATATCCCCTGGCTCCAGGTGAAGCCTTGGCGGATACGCGAACGGCGGGAAAAGGTTGCGGCAAGGCGGCGGCAAGAGGGCGGCCATCCGGCGAAAGATTGACATCCTATCGATGGTTGTGTATTTATCGTCCAGCCCAAAGCCGTCAGTATGCAGGGCCCGGAGCAGCGTCGCCTGCTTCACAAGATTCTTTTGGCGACCCCAGACGGGAGGTACGTTTGCAGAGGAAGCGCGCATTTTCGACCCTCTTCGCCCCTGTTCTTTCCCGCGTCCGGCAGCTCGGGAGAGGGTCCAACACCTTCTGCGTGGGTACCTTCGCGCTCAGCCTCGTCAACCTCTCGACCCTCGGAATGCAGCCCGCCGCACCGGCCCAGCCCACCGTGCAGCCGCCCGCCCTGATGGCCCACGCCACGGCCCCAGCTCCCGTAGCAGCCCCAACTCCCACGGTGGCGGCCCCTCTGACGGCGCCGGCCCCCGTGGAGACGCCGAAGCCGGCCGCCATTCCCCAGAAGCCCGCCGTGCCCGCCGTGGCTGCCCCCGTTCATACCGCCGCCGCCCCCCCGAAGCCCGTGGACGAGGTGGAGCGCCTCCGCAAGGCCGCCGACCTGCTGGTGCAGGTGAATATGGCGCTCGGCGAGCCGCAGTCCCCTTACGGGAAGATCATCTACGACGTCGCAATCCGCCACTCGATCAATCCGCACCTGGTGGCGGCGCTGATCCACGTCGAGTCCTCCTTCAACCCCAGGGCGGTCTCGCCCAAGGGCGCGTGCGGACTCATGCAGCTCCTGCCGGAGACCGCGCGGCGCTTCGGGCTGACGAAGAAAAAGGATCTCTACGATCCGAAAAAGAACCTGGAGGCGGGTGTCCGCTATCTCAAGTGGCTGGCCAACCGGTTCGGCGGGGATACGCAGAAGATCCTCGCCGCGTACAACGCGGGGGAGGGGGCGGTGCAGCGGTTCGGCGGCATTCCGCCCTACCAGGAGACCCAGAGCTACGTGCAGAAGATCTTCGGCCTTCTGGGGTTCTCCTCCACGCCCGCTCCGGCGGCACCCCAGACCGCCGAGCTCGCGAGCGCCCAGGACGCCACGGCGGCCCGCTAAGGAACCTGCAAGGGCGGGGAGCTCGTCCCCGCCCCTCCTGGAATCATCGGACTCTTAAAGCCTAGCGGCCGTCGCCGTCGGCGTCGCCGGGGAGGGCTCTCTCGACGCGATGCCAGGCATCCTTGGTGGCGTGCTTGGCCTCGTCCCAGGTCTGGCGGGCGGCGCCCTTGTTGTAGTCGTTCCAGTTGCGGCCGAGCTCCGGCTCAGCGGCTTCCCAGGTCTTGTTGCCAGCCTGGGCGCGCGACTCCCAGCCATACTTGTAGGCCGGCTGATAGTCATCATAGGTGCGGTCCGCCTTCACGTACGGACGGTTGCGATAGTTGTCGCGCCAGTAGGCGTCCTCGACCGTGGGGTTGACGCCCTCGGCGATGCCATGGCCGACGAGCCCGCCGGCGATCGCGCCGACCGCCGCGCCCACCAGGGTCCCGACCGGACCGGCGACAGCCGTGCCGACCGCCGCACCGGTGGCGGCGCCTGCCGCCGCGCCGACGCCGCTGCCGACCGGATGGACCTTGTCGTGCGCGTCGTGGGCCTGATTCTCGGTGGCCGTCTCTCTGACGCTGGTACCCGTACCCGTTCCGTATTTCTCATCGTTCATTGTGGACCTCCTGGTTGTCGTTCTTCCGGATCTCCCGGAGCACTTTTGTTCATTGCAAGGCCGGGGCCAACCTGGGGCTCAAGACCGGTTGTGCTAGCATCCGGCCCTCAAATTTCAGACAGCGCGGAGAGCTCATGGAGATTTACGAGAACATCCTGGAAACGCTGGGGAACACCCCCCTGATCAAGCTCGGCCGGTTCCATTCCGGACCGGCGACCCTGGCGGCCAAGGTCGAGTCCTTCAATCCCGGCGGCAGCGTGAAAGACCGTATCGGCATCGCCATGATCGAGGTGGCCGAGAAGGCGGGGCTGCTGAAGCCCGGCGGCACGATCGTCGAGCCCACGTCGGGCAACACCGGCGTCGGCCTCGCCCTGGTGGCCAACCTGCGCGGCTACCGGCTGATCTGCACCTGCGCCGAGAAGATCCCCAAGGAGAAGATCGCGCTGCTCGAGGCGATGGGCGCCACCGTCCTCCCCTGCCCGACCGACGTCGAGGCGGACGATCCGCGCTCTTATTACAAAGTGGCCGAGCGCATCCGCGACGAGGAGGGGGCCTTCCTCCCCTACCAGTATTACAACCAGGCCAATCCGGAGGCCCACTACCGCTCCACCGGCCCGGAAATCTGGCGGCAGACCGACGGCAAAGTCACCCACTGGGTGGCCGGCGTCGGCACCGGCGGCACCATCAGCGGCACGGCCAAGTTCCTGAAGGAGAAGAACCCGCGGGTCCACGTGGTCGGGGTGGACACGGTGGGGAGCGTCTATGCCTACTACCACCAGCACCGCCAGCTCCCTCCGGCCGAGCAGATCCACCAGTACCTGATCGACGGCATCGGCGAGGACTTCATGCCCTCGGCCGTCTGGTGGGACTACATCGATGAGATCGTCACCATCGACGACAAGACCGCCTACCGGGCGACGATGGAGCTCGCCCGCCGGGAGTCGATCTTCACCGGCTCCTCGGGCGGCGCCGCCGTCGCCGGCGCCCGCCAGGTCGCCGAGCGGCTGGGCGAGGACGCGCTGGTGGTCACGCTGCTCCCCGACTCCGGCGAGCGCTATCTCTCGAAGCTCAACAAGGAGTGGATGGGGGCCAAGGGGTTGCTGGAGGATTGAGCGGAAGGGGCGGAGCCTTTAGGATGGCACCCATGCGTGCTCTTTCCCTCCCCGCCGCCCTCCTCCTGTCGCTCTCGCTCGCGGGCTGTGCCGGCGCCCCGGTCTCTACAGCCCCGAGCAACACCCCAAAGCAGGCCGCCCCGGCCGAGGCTCTCCCGCCGCTCGATCACGCCCCCCTGGTGCGGGCGAAGGCGGCGACCCACATGACGCCCGACGAGCTGATCCTCGGCGTGGAGCTCGGGGGGGACGCGCGCGCCTATCCGCTCCGCTTCCTCGACGCGCACGGGGTGGCCAACGACGTCATCAACGGCGTTCCGGTCGCCTTGGCCTACTGCCGGACCTGCGGCTCCGCCGTCCTCTACCGGACGGACACGCCGAAGGGCACCCTGACCCTCGCGCTCTCCAGCCGCTCCCGCGATGGCGCCCCGCTCCTCGTCGACCGCCAGACTGGCACACTGTGGCGGCCGCTCACCGGCACTCCGGTGGAAGGCCCCCTGGCCGGCTCCGGCATCGAGCTGCAACCGCTGCCCGTCGTGCTGACAGCCTGGAAACGTTGGTTCGAATCCCTCCTCGAGACCCGGGTGCTCGCCGGCTCTGACGGCGAGGACAAACCGGCGGGGCCCGATAGCGATCCGGCGGCTCCAGGGGTCTTCGGGCTGGTCCTGGGCGGCGCCGCGAGGGCGTACCCGGTCGATCTCGTGGCCAGGCAGGGGGTGATCAACGACGAGCTCGGCGGGCGCCCGGTGGTGATCGTGGCCGAGCCGGGCGCCGATCCCGGGAACCGCACGGTCCGCGCCTTCGAGCGGGGGGACCGCACCTTCCTTCGCGGGCACGCCCTGCTGGGCGCGGGCTTCCTCAACGACCAGAACGGCCGCCCCTGGAAGATCGGCGAGGAATCGCTCGCCGCCCCGGACGGCCGGCAGCTCCCCCGCCTCCCCGGCCGGCTCGCCGCGCAGGCCGCATGGTCGGCGGCGTACCCGCAAGGGCAGGTGTACGGGGCGCCGTAGGGG
>JBDSHF010000525.1:0-4271 GCA_039918595.1 Thermoanaerobaculia bacterium | reverse complement strand
TAGTTGAGCCGCGCGGTCATCGCCTTGCGCCCCGGCGGGTCGTCGTCGATCGCGCCGTTGTAGGCGAGCTTGCCGTCCGGGGCGACGATGAACATGTGCGGCGTGGTCCGCGCGCCGTAGGCGTGGCCGACCTGGCCGCTCTCGTCGTAGAGCACGGGATAGGTGATGCCGTACTTCTGGTTATAGGCCAGGTGCTCGGCGGGCTTCATGAAATCGCCGCTGCCGGGGCTGGTGCTGTTGATCCCCAGCCAGACCACCTCGCCGTGCTGCTTGACGAGCTCGGTCATCGTCTTCTCCCGCGCGTGGCGGTTGGAGACCGGGCAGTTGGGGTTGATCCACTCGAGCACCACCACCTTTCCCTTGTAATCCGCGAGCGAGTGGTTCTTGCCGTCCAGGCCTTTGAGCGTGAAGGCGGGAGCGGCGGCGCCGACCACGCCATCGGCCAGGGCGGGCAGGGCCGCGAGAGCCAGGACGGCGAGGGAAGAGAAGAGTTTTCCTTTGCTGCGCATTTCAACCTCCTTGAATCGTGTTGGGGGGTGTCGACGGTCGAGCGGGTTGCCGGGCGGTGGCCGGCCGGGGTGTCAGCCGCCGGGGTGTCAGGCGATTGTGGTCCGCGAGCCAGAGCGCGCCGGCGGCGCAGGCCGCGAGACCGAGGACGAAGACGAAGCGCGCCGCCGGGCGGGCCCCCTCGCGCGACCGCAGCCAGGCGAGGAGGCTCATGCCGAGCAGGGCGAGCTCGATCCAGGCGAGCCCCTCCGGACTCACCCGGCGGGAGAGGGCGTAGAGCAGCCAGAGCGTGCTCCCGCCGGCGAGGAAACCGAGCCCCTCCCGCAGGCGGGGCAGCCAGGTTCCAGGCACCGGCAGACGGCGTGCCAAGGCCGGCGCCAGCGTGAGGAGCAGATAGGGGAGGGCGAGGCCGAAGCCGACCATCGCGAAGACGGCGCAGGTCGCCGCCGGCCCGCGCGCGAAGGCGGCGCCGATCGGTTCCTGGAGCAGGGGCACGGGCCAGGAGAGCGCCAGCGGCACGGCGTACAGGCCGGCGAGCAGATGGCGCCCGGTCCCCGCCCGCGAGGCGCCGGCGGAAGGGAGCGGGAGCTCCAGCAGGCCCCACAGGTTGAGGGCCAGCAGCGCCGCGGCGATCGCGAGCAGGGCGCCGGCGGCGGGCTCCTGAAGCAGGGACGGCCAGTCCGCCGCCAGTCCCGCCCGGCGCCCCAGCAGAGCGAGGCCGGCGATCGCCCAGCAACCGCCGACGACGCCGGTGACCGCCGCCGCGGCATTTTCCCGCAGCCTGGCGCGCGGCCCGGTCCCGGGGAGCCGCAGCGAGAAGACCGCGGCGATGAGGAGCGCCAGCACGGTGGGCGCCAAGTTCATCAGCGCGCCGCCGAGGAAGGCCCGGAGCAGCAGCCGCGGGAAGCCGTCCGCCGTCCGGCCGGGCGCCGGCTCCCGCATCGGGTCCGGCGCGGCGCCCCCTTGCGTCCAGACCTGTACCTCGCGCCGCGCCTCCAGGTTGAAGGGCTTGCCGTCCTGGGCCGTCAGGTTCGAGATCGTCCAGGCGATCACGGTCCTCGCCGGCAGCGGCTTGCCGGCCTCCCGCGCCCGCATCGGCACGTGGAAGACCAGGCCGTCCGCGACGGCGCGCATCCGCGGCCGGCCGGCGTCGAATGTCTCGTGGGTCTCCAGGAAGAGGTCGGTCTTGCCCGCCTGGGCCTGGGCGCCGAGGACGCGGATCTCGAGGTCCGGCCCCCCCTGGCGGCCGGCGTCGAGCACCGCGCCGGTGCGCACGCCGGGGATCTCGCGCGCGATCCGCGGCAGGCGGTCGACCCAGGTCTGGACCAGCGACGCCGTCGCCGGGTCCCCCTCCGGGGTGTCCCCCAACGGCTGGTCGAGCGTCAGCGTGTAGCGGAACGGGAGGCAGTCGACCTGGCAGACCAGGTAGTCGAGGTCGGCGCTGATGTGGAGGATCTCTGCGGGCGGCGCCGGGTCTGAGGTGTCGTAGGTTTCGCCGGAGGTTTCGCCGGATATTTCGCCGGAGGTCAGCGCGGACGCCGGGAGCGCGGCGCCAGGCCGGATCTCCGCGCGCACGGGGTAGACCACCTCACCCTCATAGCCGAAGGCCACGAGGTCGCCCGGCAACTGGAACCGGCGCGGCGTGGGCCAGAGGATCTCCGGGGTGCCGAGGACCTCGGCGGGCTGGAAGGTGGCCGAGGGGGGGAACCCCGCGTCGCCGCTGTTCTTCCAGTAGACGTGCCAGCCGGGGGAGAGCAGGAAGTGCAGGCCGAGCATCAGCTCACCGTTGCGGGGAGCCACCTGCCAGGGGGAGATCAGCCGCACCCGCGACTGCGGATTGGTCGCCCACTCTCCCGCCGCGCCCCGGGCGGGCCTCGGCGCCAGCAGGAGGAGAGCGGCGAGTGAAAGGAGCGCGGTCTTGGACGCGGTAATGGACGCGGTAATGGACGCGGTCATGGAGGTGGACTCTCGATGGCCAAGCGTAACGCATTCGAGGCCGAGTAGAATTTCCTCATGCGCGTCCACTTTACCAACCTCGGCTGCAAGTTGAACCAGGCGGAGATCGAGCGCCTGGGGCGGCAGTTCGAGGCCGCCGGGCACCCGGTGGTCGGCTCGCTCGCCGAGGCGGACCTCCACGTCGTCAACTCCTGCACGGTGACCCACGTCGCCGCCCGGGGGTCGCGCAAGGCGGCGGGGGCGGCGCGGCGCTCCGGGCGGCCGGTCCGCACCGTGCTGACCGGCTGCTACGCCACCGGCTCGCCCGCGGAGGCGGCGCGCCTCGCCGGGGTCGATCTGGTGATCCCCAACGCCGAGAAGGACCGCCTGGTCCCCCTGGTCCTCGCGGCCTTCCCCGAGACGGGCGTCGTCGACGACGTCCCCTGCGCCCCGGCGCCGGCCGGGCACACCCGCGCCCTGGTCAAGGTGGAGGACGGCTGCAACATGCGCTGTTCCTTCTGCATCATCCCGTTCACCCGCGGGGCGCAGCGCAGCCGTCCGCTCCCCGAGGTGATCACCGAGATCCGCACCCTTCTCGCCCGCGGCTACCGGGAGATCGTGATCACCGGCGTCCAGATCTCCGCCTGGCGTTCCGAGGGGGCCCGGCTGGGGGATCTGGTCCGGGCGATCCTGGACGAGACGGACGTCCCCCGCCTGCGCCTGACCTCGATCGCCCCCTGGGACCTCGACGAGCGGCTCCTCGATCTCTGGAGCGACCCCCGCCTCTGCCGCCATCTCCACCTCTCTTTGCAGAGCGGCTCGACCGCCACCCTGCGCCGCATGCGCCGCCCCTATACGGCGGAGGGCTACCTTGCCCTGCTCGGCCGCGTCCGCGCCGCCGTCCCGGGGGTGGGGGTGACGACCGACGTCATCGTCGGCTTCCCTGGGGAGACGAGCGAGGAATTCGCGGAGAGCCTCGCCACGGTCGAGGCCGCCGGGTTCGCCAGGATCCACGTCTTCCCCTACTCCCCCCGCCCCGGCACCACGGCGGAACGGATGCCCGGGCATATTCCTCCCGAGGAGAAAAAGGCGCGGATGGCGCGGATGCTCGCCGCCGCAACCGCCGCCGAGCGCGACTTCCAGAAAGCCCACCTCGGCACCCGGGCGACCGTGCTCTGGGAGAAGCCGCGGGAGGGGATGGGGCAGGGGCTGACCGACAATTACCTGCGCGTCCTCAGCGCGGAGGGGGCGGGGCTGTGGAACCGGTTCAGCGAGGTCGAGCTGACGGCGATCTCGGAAGAGGGGGTGGTGGGGCACATCGTGGCCTGAAGAGTCAACACCGCTCGGCGAAGGCGGTAGAGACGTTCCAGGTCCTATACGACACCCTTACGGAGGCCACGGGGACCGCGGAACGTCTCTCGAAGGGCTTGCCGCTCCATCCGCCACTCCCCGTGAGAAGGCCACCAAGGCCACCAACGAGATTTTGTTTCTGCCTGCCCCGGTCCGGCCTTGGCATTATCAGCGACATGCCCTCCGGCGGAGACGTTCCGCAGTCCCCGTGGCCTCCGGGAAGGTGTCGTATAGGACCTGGAACGTCTCTACCGCCTCCGTCGAAGGGGTAGCCGATACTTATGCCCCCACCCGCTCCAGGATCTGATACAGCCCGAACTTCGGCATCCGCAGAAACCCGTACCAGGCCGCCGCGGCGAGGGTGCCCTCGTTGAGCCACTCGCGCAGCCAGTATTCGGCGTGGAGCGGGTCGCGCTGCTTCAGGCCGGGGCCGTTCTCGATCGCCCAGCGGCGGTTGTAGCGCTCGTGGACGCCGACCG
>JBDSHF010000524.1:0-3277 GCA_039918595.1 Thermoanaerobaculia bacterium | reverse complement strand
TCGCGCTTGATCAGGCCGCAGAGGCCGATCGGCTGCAGCGACTCCTTGAGCGCCACCACATAGGCCCCATGGCCGTGCATCTCGTAGCTTTTGATCGGGCCTTCCCGGAGATAGGCGGAGGCCTGCTCGAGAGTCCTCACCCCCCGGTCCCCGATGTTCTGGAGGAACGAGGGCTCATTCAAGATCCGGAGAATGAGCGCCGAATCCTCGAGAGTGAAATGCCTGACGAGCAGGCGATCCGTTTCCAGGACGATCATGCTGGCGGCATGATATCGCGAGATCATCGGGCGTATGCCGAAGCTCGACGCCGGGGCCGAGCAAGAGCCAGGACCCCGATCCGCCGGTTCCTCTCCGGTACCGCCGCTAATCGGTGCTAATCAAGCGAAGAGGCTCTCTCCAAAGCACTTACAGGCTTGCGCCTCCGGAGGCAAGGGCTATGCTAACCAAGCTGCTAATCAAGGTTCGGGTGACCCTCCCGGGCAACGTAACGCACATAACGGCTTCCACCTTCGCGTCGGAGGAAGCCCCTGTCTCCTGACCACTTCTTGAAGTAGCGGGAAGTCTCTACCCTGGCGGTTGGTGACTCCCCGAGTCCCAGAAGCTGCCTGCACTCGAGAGGCGAGATCGAGCCGTGGTCCGCGACGAAAGCCCTGACCATCTCCGCATAACGGATCGGGTCCAGACCTCGGGTTTTGGTGTACGCGGCCTTGCCGAACAGATCCTTGGCGATCCCCTTTGTCAGATGGAAGGTCGCGGCCTTGGTTCCACCTTTCCTCTCCAGGAAGCCGGTCCCGGGGAGTGCCAGCCGGTCCAGAGTGGCCCGGGCGTCCTCGCGAGGAAGCTGCAGCAGCTTGGCCGCCGCCTCGGTATCGATGAAGGCGTTGTCGCGTAGAAAGGACAGCACCAGCAGCCCGTCCAGGCCGATCTCCCGACCCTCTCCGCGCCAGCGGGCCACGAGAGCCGCCGTGCGCTCGTCGAAGCTGCCGTCGAAGATCCGCAGCGTCACCCGGCCATCCGCCTCGTACTCAGGCGCTCTCTTCCCATAGCCCAGCATCGTCTCGAAGATCCTCCGCCGGCCGATCCCCGCCCGCTCCACCAACCGCAGCTTCTCGAAGGCCTCCGCCAGCGTCCGGTTCCGGCTGACCGGCTCGTGCCGGAGGATGTTCCCTGGCGTGATCCCGGCGATGAACCCTCCCGGACTGGTGATCGCCAGTTGGTCCGCCATGTGACGGACGAGCACCTCGCCCGGCTCCAGGTAATCCCTGTGCGTCACCGCGTTGAGGACGGCCTCGCGCACTACCTCCACGGGAAAGGCGGGAATCCGCAGGCGGAAGAGGCCCAGCGGCAACTCCTGCTCGGGGTTGACCGGGCTTGTGAAAGTCTGCTCGAACCGCTCCAGAATGTTCAGCAGCCCGGTCTGATAGGAGTCGTTGCGGGCGACCTCCGTCCCCGTCACCTGATAGACATAGTGGACTTGGTGCTGAGGGCAGAGCTCCCGCAGTTTCTCCTCCCTGCCGAAGAGCAGCATGCCGGCATACGTCACCTGGCCGTTGCGCACCGCGCCCAGCGCCAGCAGGAGGTCCAGGTCGCTCAAAGTCAGCAACCCCGAGTCCGCATGATTCCGCCGCAGGACGTTGCGGGCCCGCGCGATCTCGACGACGTCGAGATCGGCGACGGCGAGCTCCCGCGACCGCTCGCCGCTCCAGTCCATCGCCCCGATCGCGACCTGAGACCTGGCGAAGCTCTGCGCGTCCATCGGCATGCAGTTCTTCCCGACCCGCTGCTTGAAGAGCCCTTGCGCCGTTCCATAGGGCGGGCGCTCGCCGCGAGGGACCCGGACCACGAGCAGCCGGCCGGTCCCTTCGGGAACCCTCAGCTCCTCGACCTCCACGGTGAGGTTCGGGCGCGTGCTGTCGAAGATCCCCCGGCGCCAGGTGTCGAGATCGAAGCCCGACGCGCCATGAATCGCCCCCGCGCGCCCTCTTGTCCGGTCGGCCACCCCGAAGACAACCATACCCCCCTCAGCGTTCGCAAGGCAGGCGGCGTACTCCACGGCGACCCTCATGTCGTCCTTGGTACCCTGCCAGGGCTTGAATTCAAGCCACTGGGTCTCGAGGTCGTCGGCAGTCGTGCACTCCAGGCGGTCCAGGACGGCCTGGAGGTCGTGGGTAGCGGGAATCGTCATCTCTTCCGGGGCATCCGGAAGCGGATGGTACCACCCGGGCATAACTTTTTATCGATCCTGGCGCTCTTCTCCCTACCTCAGTTCCACCTGGGCAAATCGTTCCAGCATCTCCCGCTCGGACGGGGGCCGCAGGACGTTGTCCGCCGCGAACTCCTGAGCTTGCGGATACTCCGTGCCGCGAATGCGCTCGGCCGCTTTCGCGAGATCGTAGGCCGTATGCCGAAGCTCGACGCCGGGTCCGAGCAAGAGCCAGTCGGCGCCGGGCTCCCCGAACGGCATTCCGACACTGCCAGCGTTGACGACGCGGACCCCGCCGATCGTGCGGTCGAACTGCATGTGGGTGTGGCCGCAGATGACCAGGGGAACGCCGAGTCCTTCAAAGACCGGCAGGAGGTTTTCTTCAGGCGTGAGCCGCGTAAAGATCTCGGTGTCACTTTGTGGTGTCGCATGGCAGAACAGCACCTCGCCCAGCCCGCCGATCTCGATCCGGAGCGTCGCGGGCCAGCTCGCCAGCCACCGCTCCTGTTCAGGATCGAGCTGCCGCGCCGTCCAGCGCAGGACTTCCCGGACCGATTCCGGGAGGGCACCGGCCTCAATGCCTGCCCCATGCGCAAGCACCTCCCGGTCGCCATTGCCGTGAATGAACTGGACGGGAATATCGAGACCCTGCAAAAACGTGATCGTTTCGCATGGCATCGGGCCCGGCAGCACATCGCCCCCGACCACGATACGGTCTACGCCCGCTTGGCGAATGTCCTGGAGCACCGCCTCGAGCGCGGGGAGGTTGCCGTGGATATCGTAGATCGCGGCGACTTGCAGAAGAGACCGTTCGCCCATCGGGGGATGATATGCCACCCTCTTGCACACATTCCGTAGGGACTTCGCGACGTCCGGGGTCGGTGAGGATCGCGCCGGTCTTGCCGCTGCGGAGACGCCCCGCCGTCCCCATGGCCTTCGTAGGGTGCCGTGGACGGGCTGCCGGGTAGACCTGGGTGGTTGCCCACCCAGGCCCCCCACAGACCCGTACGTGCGGAATTACCGCATACGGTTCCTCAGGTCACGGTTTCGCTACGCGTCCTCAGGCGGTATGAC
>JBDSHF010000523.1:0-19376 GCA_039918595.1 Thermoanaerobaculia bacterium | reverse complement strand
ATCTTCCAGTCGCGGGACGTGAACCGGGAGGCCATCGTGACTCTGCTGATGTTCCAGCGAGCCTGCGAGGAGGAGCGCCTCACCGTGGATCTCGTACGCCAGTTCTCCGCCTATCTGCGAAGAGAGCGGCGGGGGAACGGAGGCTGAATGCGGCTCCGGACCCGCGGTCCGCGTTCTCGGACCCGCGGGTCGGAGAGTTGGACCCGGGGGTCGGAGAGTCGGACCCACGGGTCGGAGTCCTGGACCCGTGGGTCGGGTAGTCGGACCCGTGGGTCGTAGTCCTGGACCCGTGGGTCGGGAAGTCCGGACCATGGGTCGTAATCCTGGACCCGTGGGTCGGAGAGTCGGGACCGTGGGTCGAACTCGGTACGTCGCCTCGGGGGGTGCCTGCAAGGCGTAGCCGATGGGAGCTTTGCCGGGTCCAATTCCTCACCAGCGCTGCCGTTCCCCCTACAGACCTTCCCGCTTGGGAATCCGCTCCAGAAACGCTCCGAACAAAGGACGTAAAGGACGACAAGGACGTAAAGGACAAGAAGAGACCGCGAGACAGCGGGTTTCGTCCTTGATGTCCTTGTCGTCCTTTACGTCCTTTTGTTAAGGCGATCAGGAGTCCGGCTGCTGCGGGTCGATCCAGGTGCGGTCCAGATAGGCGGGATAGAGCGGGTCGAAATCCTTGTCCGTGGTCAGGAGGTGGGCTCCCGAGGCGACCGTGGTCGCGGCGATCCACATATCGTTCTGCTGGACGGGATTGCCGGCTCGTCGGAGGAAGACGTCGATCTGGGCGTAAAATTCGAGGACCTCGTCCGAGATATCCACGACCACCAGGTCTTGGAGCAGATTCTCCAAAACAGCCATCTTTGAAGGTCCCCAATTCGCTCTCTGGGCGAACGCCAGGATCTCTCCCATGGTGACAATGGAGATCAAGGGCCTTTCCGCACGAGTCTGCAAGCGGAATCTGGACTCGATAGATCTGCCGAGCCGGTTTTCCCGGACTAGGTGAAGCAGAATACTGGTGTCGAGCAGCAGGAGCCTGGGAAGCGTCAAGAAATCTCTTCAACGAGAGCGATAAATTCTTCTTCGCTCAAATCATCGCCCGGCCACTTGCCGATGATGGCGTTGATGCCGGAGTCGGGGCCCTGAGGCTGGTGGAGAGCTGCGAGGTCCAGCTTTCTCACGAGGGTTCGCCGCCTGACCGGCTGCTGATCGGCATCATCTTCTTCGCGGGGCAGGGTCGGTTTGTGAGATGCCATGGTTGTCGCCTCCTCTCCGGATAAGGATACCAAAGATGGTCCCGGTATCGCCATCCCGCGCCGCCGTCATGGCAAGCCGCGATCCGCGGAGGACCGGAGTGAATCCCCGAGGCGGGACGCCTCGATCCGCCCAGGGGTTGCAAGAGTGTAGACTTCCCCCGGAACGCCTCAGGAGGAAATCGTCTTGGCCTCTCCGCAAGAGACCGCGCCCCGGGAACCCCTTTCCGCCGTCGATCACGCATGGCTGCGGATGGATGAGCCGTCGAATCTGATGATCATCAACGGCGTGCTGGTGATGGACGAGCCGGCGTCGTTCGACCGCATCAAGGCCATCCTGCGGCGCCGGCTCCTGCCGATCCCCCGGTTCCGGCAGCGTATCGTCTACAACAAGGGCGGTCCCTGCTGGGAGGAGGACTCGGAGCTCGACCTCGACCAGCACGTCTATCGGATGGAGCTGCCGGCGCCGGGGGACGAGAACGTCCTGCGCGAGGTCATCAGCGACCTGATGAGCGAGCCGTTCGCTCCCGATCGGCCGCTCTGGAGCTTTCACCTGCTGGAGAATTACAAGGGCGGCGGCTCGGTCTTCATGGGGCGCCTCCACCATTGCATCGGCGACGGCATGGCCCTGCTCCTGGTGCTCCTGTCGCTGACCGACGTGACAGCCGAGACGGCCGACGATCTCGACAGCCCGTTCACCGATTTTTTCCGCCGGCCGCCACGGGAGCACGAGGCCGCCACCCGGCTCGCCGAGCGGATCATGCCCGACGGTATCCGCCTGATGCGGCAGTCGGCCGAGGCGTTCCGTTCCATGAACGCCCTGGCCACCGGGGTGGCGTCGGCCGGCGCCTTCGGCCGCCTGGTGCTCCGCCTGCCCGATCCGCCGACGATGTTCAAGGGCCCTCTCGGCATTCCGAAGCGGGTCGCCTGGTCGGAGGCGATCGCGGTCGACGACGTCAAGGAGGTCGGGCGCGCGCTCCAGGGGACGATCAACGACGTCCTGCTCTCGGCGATGACCGGGGGGCTGCGGCGCTATCTGGACCGCAAGGGGAAGAAGGCCCGCGGGCTGAACTTCCGGGCGGCGATGCCGGTCAACCTGCGGTCGCTCGACGACATGTCGGACCTGGGCAACCAGTTCGGGCTGATCTTCCTGTCGCTGCCGGTCGGGATCGACGACCCGGTGGAGCGGCTGGCCGAGCTGCACCGGCGGTCGGCCGCTCTGAAGCGCTCGGCGGAGCCGATCGTGGTCTACGGCATCCTGAAGATGCTGGGAATCGTGCCGCTGGCGGTACAGAGGATGGTGGTGAAGATCTTCGCCGCCAAGACGACCGCCGTGATGACCAACGTGCCCGGCCCGCGGGAGGAGCTCTATCTGGCGGGCAACGCGGTCCGGGAGATCTTCTTCTGGGTGCCGCAGTCGGGGCGGGTGGGGCTCGGCATCAGCATTTTCAGCTACGCCGGCCACGTCCGCCTGGGGCTCGCCTCGGACACCGGCCTGGTCCCCGATCCGGAGCTGATCGTCCAGGGGTTCCACGAGGAGCTCGAGGAACTGCGGGCGCGGGCCAGGAAAGCTTCCGCTTGATCGGCAGCACGATCTCCCACTACCGGATTCTCGATCGCCTCGGCGGCGGCGGCATGGGCGTCGTCTACAAGGCGGTCGATCTCAAGCTCGACCGGACGGTGGCGCTCAAGTTTCTCGCCGGCCAGCGCGGCGCCTCCGAGGAGAGCAAGCAGCGCTTCATCCGCGAGGCCCGGGCCGCGTCGGCGCTCGATCACCCTTCCATCTGCACGATCTACGAGATCGACGAGACCGGCGACGGCGCGCTGTTCATCGCCATGGCCCTGTGCGAGGGGGAGACGCTGCGCGACCGGATCGAGCGCGGGCCGCTCCCCCTGGCCGAGGCGGTGGGTATCGCCGAGCAGATCGCCGCCGGCCTCGCCCGCGCCCATGAGAAGGGGATCGTCCACCGCGACGTGAAGCCGGCCAACCTCATCGTGGCTCCCGACGGCCGGGTGAAGATCGTCGACTTCGGCATCGCCAAGCTCGCCGATCAATCCCGCATCACCCGCGCCGGCTCGGCCGTGGGCACGACGGCCTACATGTCCCCCGAGCAGTTCCACGGCGAGCCGGTCGATGCCCGCACGGACGTCTGGTCGCTGGGGGTGGTGATCTACGAGATGGTGACCGGCCGGACGCCCTTCACGGGCGATTCGGAGATCGAGGTCGCGCGGGCGGTCATCGGGCGCGGCCCGCGGCCGATGGTCTCGCTCCGTCCCGGCGTGCCGCCGCCCCTCGAGCGGCTGGTGAAACATGCCCTGGCGAAACGGCTGGAAGACCGCATCGCGAGCATGGACGCGATGCGCGCCGGGCTCCGCGACCTCGCCCCGGCGCTCGCGGCGGCCGCCTTCTCCTCCGACGACGATCGCACGCTGCTCGATTTTCCCGGCCCCGGCGCGCCCACGCTCCTCCGCGAAACCGGACCCCTGGTCTCCGCCGGCCCGCCCGGGGACAAGGTCGGCCCCTACGAGATCCTGGAGATCCTCGGCGGCGGCGGCATGGGGATCGTCTACAAGGCCCGCGACACCCGGCTGGCGCGGATCGTCGCCTTGAAGTTCCTGCCACCGGAGCTGACCCGCGATCCGCAGGCCAAGGAGCGGTTCGAGCAGGAGGCGCGGGCGGCCTCGAGCCTGGACCACCCGAACCTGTGCACCATCCTGGAGCTGGGGGAGACCCCGGACGGCCGCCTCTACCTCGCCATGCCCTGCTACGACGGCGAGACCCTGCGCCGCCGGATCGAGCGCGGGCCGCTGCCGGTGGCCGAGGCGGTCGATATCGCCCTGCAGATCGCCCGCGGCCTCTCGAAGGCCCACCGCAGCGGCATCGTCCACCGCGACATCAAGCCGGCGAACGTGATCGTCACCACTGATGGGGTGGTGAAGATCCTCGACTTCGGCCTCGCCAAGCTGGCCGGCGCGGCGGCGATCTCGCAGACCGGCTCCTCGGCCGGCACCCCCGCCTACATGTCGCCGGAACAGGCGCGCGGCGACGAGGTGGACCCGCGCACCGATCTCTGGTCGCTCGGCGTCGTGCTCTACGAGATGCTGGCCGGCCGGCGGCCGTTCCGGGGGGAGCGCGAGCAGGCGGTGGTCTACTCGATCCTCAACGAGCGCCCGCAGCCGTTGCGCGAGCTGCGTCCGGAAGTGCCGCCGGAGCTGGCGCGGCTGACCGAGCGGCTGATGGCCAAGGACCCGGCGGACCGCTACGCCAGCGTCGACGAGCCGCTGGCCGAGCTGCGCGCCTTCGCGGGCGAGCCGGGGACCACCACCTTTCTGACGCTCTCTTCCGGGCGCAGGGCCCGGCGGTGGATCTGGGGGGGGGCCGCGGTGGCGGTCGCCGTCGCCGGCTACCTCTTCCTGGCGCGGCCGCGTGGCGCCGAGGCGCCCGTTCACGCCACCTTCACCCGGCTGACCGACCAGGAGGGGAAGGAGACCTTCCCGAGCGTCTCGCCGGACGGCAATTTCTTCGTCTACGCGCGGGCGACCTCCCCCGACAATCTCGACCTCTACCTGCAGCGCGTCCAGGGCGGCAATCCGATCAATCTGACCGCGGACTCGGCCGCTTCCGATACGCAGCCCGCCTACTCGCCCGACGGCGGCATGATCGCCTTCCGCTCGGAGCGGGATGGCGGCGGCATCTTCGTGATGGGAGCCACGGGGGAGTCGGTGCGCCGGCTGGCGGACATCGGGTACAACCCCTCCTGGTCCCCCGACGGCAAGGAGGTGGTGGTGGCGACCGAGGGGATCACCTCGCCGGCCTGGCGGTCCTCGGTGAGCCAGCTCTGGCGGATCCGGGTGGCGGACGGCAGCCGGCGGCTGGTGACGCCGGGCGACGCCGTGCAGCCGAGCTGGTCCCCGCACGGACGCCGGATCGCCTACTGGGGGATCCTGGACGGGAAGGCGCAACGGGATCTCTGGACGCTGCCGGTGGCGGGCGGGGAGCCGGTACGGGTCACCGACGACGCCTATCTCAACTGGAGCCCCGTCTGGTCGCCGGACGGCCGCTATCTCTACTACGCCAGCGATCGGGGGGGCAGCATGAATCTCTGGCGGATTCCGATCGACGAAGACTCTGGGAAGGTCCGCGGAGCGCCCGAGCCGGTCACCACGCCCTCCGCGTCGAGCGGTCTGCCGAGCCTGGCGAAGAGCGGCCGCCGCATTCTCTACGCCGTGGACGACAGCAACGCCAACCTCTACAGCGCCGGCTTCGATCCCGCGGGCGCCCGCGTCGCCGAGCCCTTGCGGCCCGTCACGCAAGGGTCGCGTTTCATCCGCTACGCGGAGCCTTCTCCCGACGGTCGCTGGATCGCCTACGACACCTCCGCTCCCCAGGAGGATCTGTTCGTGATGCGGGCCGACGGGACGGGGCTGCGGCGGCTCACCAACGACACGGCCAAGGATCGCGTGCCCCGCTGGTCGCCGGACGGCTCCCACCTCCTGTTCTTCTCGAACCGTGGCGGAAAATACGAGGGGTGGGCGGTGCGGCCGGACGGCAGCGACCTGCGGCAGGTCACCCAGGCCGCCGGCGAGCCCGTCTTCAACCCCATCTGGTCGCCCGACGGCCGGCGGATCGCGGCCGCTCTCGGCTTCTTCGTCCCGGTGCTCTTCGACTGGCGCGACGCCGGGGAGCCTTCCTCGCCGTCCCCCCTGCCGGGGAACCTGTCCGGCTTCGGACCGAACTCCTGGTCCCCCGACGGCCGCCGCCTGGCCGGCAACAGGAACAATTCCGAGATCGTCGTCTACGGGCTCGAATCCCACAAGCTGGAGCCCCTGGGGCGCCGCGGCCTGGCGCCGTTCTGGCTGGCGGACAGCCGCCGGCTCCTGTACCTGGACCAGGGGAAGCTCTTCGTCCTCGACACCGTCACGCGGGAGACCCGGGAGGTGCTCGCGCCGCCGCCGAGCTCCACCTTCCTCCTGGTGAGTCTCAGCGCGGATCAACGGACGCTCTATGCGGTCCGCGCCACCGACGAGGGGAACATCGGGATGATCGACCTCGAATGATGATCGACCTCGAAGAAGAGTTGCCGGGCCGCTGGGCGGGCGACTTTTCTTATATACTTTCTCCATCGCGCTCAGAAGTTTTCTGGTATTTGGGGTCTTCCCCAGGGAGGTGTGTATGGCTTTCGTGTCCAGAGACCTGATGGTCAACGTCCTCTATCAGATGGCCGGCGAAGGGGATAGGCTCGGCTGCACACCGAGCCCTCCGACGACCAACGACGACGACGGCGGCTGTACGCCGAGCCCGCCGAACCATCCGAACTGCACGCCGAGCCCGCCGGATCAGGGCTGCACGCCCAGCCCAGGCCCGGGCACGACGAACCCCGAAGATGAGTACAAAGCCCCCCGGCAAGCCCTCGCATCCTTGCGGCAGCAGCTCCGCGAAACGCTGGCGCAGGCCTGAGGCTGGAAGCGTCGTGGAGGTCGGGTTTCCGGAAGGCCCGGGGGTCGCTTCGCCGGCGGAGCTCCTCGGGCGAGCCTTCCGGGCCAACCCAGGCTATGAGCTGGTGCTGTTCGACCGTCTGTCCGACGACGAGCGGCGCCGGCTCGAGGGGTTCCGCCGGGATCCCGGCTTCTACGGTGTGCTGCGCCCCCGCGGCCGGCGGGGAATGGGCGTCAAGGCGGTCGACCGCGAGACCGCCCTCCTCTTTCTGACCCTCTGTGAGCCGGGCCTCCTGCCCGCCTACGTGCGGGAGGTCCTCGGCGAGGGCACCGCCAGGACCATGGCGCAGCTCCTGGCCGACGGCGTCCTGGAGGTGGAGCACGAGGGCGCCTTCGTCTCAGGCCCGGCCGCTTTCGCGCTGCTCCCGAGCGGCCCGGCGGGGGAGCCGCGCGGCCGCCTGGCCCGCCTCTCGCTCGCGGCGCTCCGCCACGGCGAGGCCCTGGCGCTCGACGATCCGCTGCAACTCGCCTGGCGCCTCTACGCCTACAACCGCCTCCCGCTCACCCCTCGCTGGCAGCGGCTCCTGCCGTCGGCCGAAGCCGTCCGCGAGTACCTCGGCGTCGGGCCGCGGGGGGCGAACCGGCCGTTTCTGGACCGCGCCTGGACGCCCGGAGCTCCCATGGATGGCTGGCTGAGCTGGACCGCCCGCGGGCGGCGCACGGAGCCCCTGATCCCGGGCGGCACCACCTACAAGCTCTACGTGAGCCCAACCCCCGGGTGCCTGCGCGAGGGGTTCGGCGCCGTGCTCGAAGCGCTGGCGGCGGCGCGCGCCCGCCAGTTCAAGGTCGGCGACGGCGCCGCCGGCCTGCTCCGGCCGGACAAGATCGTCGCCTACTTCCCCGATTTCGAGCGTCTGGCCGAGGCCGCCGAAGCCGTCCTCGCCCGGCTCGCCGGCGTGGCGGCACAGGGGGTTCCGTTCACCTCCGAGATCGGCGGCGACGGGCTGCTCTCCTGGGGCGTCGATCCGCCGGCCGGCGAGCGCTCCTCGCTGTGGGACGGGCGCGAGAGCTGGCGGCTCTGGCTGAGCCACCGGCTGGCCCGGGCGCTGATCGACGCCCGGGCCGCGGAGATGCCGGAGAACGCCGGGGTCGAGCCCTGGCGCTTCGCCCTCGAGCGCGTCCGCCTCGACGGGGTGGACACCACCACCTGGACGCCGGGCGCCCTGCTCTGGAAGGGAGCCTGAGGAGCGGATGGCGATCACCGACCCCCTGTTGCTCCCCGCGGATGTGCTGCTGGTCCCGGTGGCGGACCTCCCCGAGGAGGTGCGCCGCCAGTTCCCCCACGGCGAGGGGGATTTCGCGATCAGCCGCCCGCGCTCGCGGTCGACCTCGCGGGTGCTCGACGCGGGCGCGGCGGCGCTGCTCGGCGAATTCCGCTCGCCGCGGACCGTCGTCGACGCGGTGATCCGTTACAGCCGCGCCCACGAGGCCGATCCGGAGGCCGTCCTCGAGCAGTGCTACCCGATGATCCAATCCCTGCTGGCCGCCGGTTTCCTCGCCGAGGAGGGCTCGGTGGAGGCGGACGACATCCAGCCGTCCCTCGTGCCCGGCGAGGAGATCGCCGGCTTCGAGGTGCTGGGCTGCGTGCAGACGCTCGAGGACACCGAGCTCTACCAGGTGCGGACCGGCGAGCGCGCGGCGGCCCTGAAGATCGAGCGCTCCGCGGCGGCCGGACGGGAGGGGCACGGCGGCGCCCTCTTCGAGCGCGAGGCGGCGATCCTGCGGCATCTCGACGGCGCGGGCGCGCCGCGCCTGCTGGCCACCGGGAACTTCGACGGCAGGCGATGGCTGGCGACCGACTGGTGCCCCGGAATCGACGCGACGTCGGCCGCCGCCGAGCTCCGCCGCGGCGAGATCTATCCTGGAGGACAGCACAGTACCGGCCTGCTGGCGCTCTGCCGGGAGATCCTGGCGGCCTACGCCGGCCTCCACGAGCGGGGGGTGATCCACGGCGATGTCCATCCGAGGAACCTCCTGGTGGCGGGGGATGGGCGGGTCCAACTGGTGGATTTCGGTCTGGCGCTCTGGGAGGGAGAGGGCGAGCTCGGCCGCCCCCGCCGCGCCGGAGTCGCCTTCTACTACGAGCCCGAGGCCGCCGCCGCGATGCGGTCCGGCGCGCGGATGCCGCCCCCCACCCGAGCGGGCGAGCAGCACGCGGTGGCCGCCCTCGTCTACCAGCTCCTGACCGGGTCCCACTACCGCGACTTCTCCCTGGAAAAAGGGGAGATGCTGCGCCAGATCGCCGAGGAGCCGCCGCTCCCCTTCGCCGAGCGGGGCGCCGAGCCCTGGCCGGAGGTGGAGGCGGCGCTGGCGCGGGCTCTCGGCAAGGAGCCGCCGGCGCGTTTCCCCGGCATCGGCGATCTGCTCGCCGCGCTCCCGGCCGCCGCGCCCCCGCCGCGGCCGAGGCCGCGCGCGGGGGTCCCTCCGGCGGAGGCCCTGCTCGCGCGGGTGCTCGCCCGGGTCGGCCCCGGCGGCGACCTCTTCCGGGAAGGGCTCCCCGAGCCGCCACGGATCACCGTCAGCTATGGCGCCGCGGGGATCGCCTGCGGGCTCCACCGCATCGCTCTCGCCCGCGACGACGCCGAGCTTCTCGCCCTCGCCGACCTCTGGGCTCTCCGGGCCGCGCGGGGGCGGGGGGACGAGGGGGACGTCTACTCGACCTCCATGGAGATCACCCCGGAAACCGTCGGCCGGAGCTCCATCCATCACTCCGCGACCGGGGTTCATTGCGTGCGGGCGCTGATCGCGTGGGCCCTCGGGTTTCCGGCCGAGCGGCGGCAAAGTCTCCAGGCGTTCCTGGAGGCGATCCGCGAGCCCTGCCCCGAGCCGGACCTGACCCTGGGCCGCTCGGGGTTCCTGCTCGCCGGCTCGCTGCTGCTCGACACCCTCGCCGAGGGCGCGCCGGAAGCCGGGCCGCTGATCGAGAGGGGCGAGCGGATCCTGCGCGACCTCTGGCGCGAGCTCGACGGGATGCCCCCGCTTTCCACGGCCGGGCACGAGGCGAGCCTCGGCATGGCGCATGGCTGGGCGGGCTTTCTCTACGCCGCGCTGCGCTGGTGCCGATCGGCGGGAGCTCCCCAGCCGGAACGGCTCGCGGAGCGACTCGCCGAGCTGGCCGCCTGCGCGCGGCCCTGGGGGCGCGGGTTCCGCTGGCGCTGGGGGCGCGGCCGGGAGGGGCGGTGGGGGATCTCCTCGATGGCCGGCTGGTGCAACGGCAGCGCCGGGTTCGTCTATCTCTGGACGCTCGCCCATCGAATGTCGGGGGAGCCGCTCCACCGCCAGCTCGCCGAGGGGGCCGCCTGGAACGCCTGGGAGGCGCCGGACGCCAACGGCAGCCTCTGCTGCGGCCTCGCCGGCCGCGCCTACGCGCTCCTCCACCTGCACAAGCACGGCGGGGGAGAGGAGTGGCTCGCCCGCGCCCGCGAGCTCGCCGGCCGCGCCGCGCTGGCGATCGAGCGGACCGCCGAAGCGCCGGACAGCCTCTACAAGGGCGCCGTGGGAGTCGCCGTCCTCGCCGCCGATCTCGCCCGGCCCGAAGAGGCGGTCTTCCCCTTCTTCGAAGAAGAGGGGTGGTAACCCAAAACCCTAGACGCTTTCCTGCATCCCTCCCGTATACACTTCCTTGCCGTTCGATTGATAAGGAAGGATGCATGAAAAAGCTGCCGTCGCTGTCGTCCCTTCTGCTCTCCCTGCTGCTCGCCGGAACCGCCCTCGCCCAGGGAAATCCTGAGAAGCCCGCCCCGCGGATCGCTTTCGAGGGCTCGGCGGTGGTGGCGAGCGGCCTGACCCCTGGAAAACCGGTGGCCTGGTTCGCCGTCGAGCACCGGATCGGCGCGGATTTCGCGGGGGAGATCGTGGAGCGCTACGACGCGGGCACGGCCGCGGCGGACGGCACGGCGCGCCTCGACCTCGAGCAGCCCGCCGCGCCGAGCTCCTTCTGGGTGGCGGTGGATGTCGACAGCGGCACCTTCGCCGTGGCGGGACCGGACGGCTACCGTCTGCGGAAGCCGGGGCGCCCCGCCCGTCTCGGGCCGGGGCCGGCAGGGGCGTCCGACGAGATCCTGGACGATCACCCTCTGCTGGTGGGGCTGGTGGTTCGACCCGCCGAGGGAGCCTGGGCGTTCGCGGTCGGCGATGGCGGCCCGAGCGACGGCGACGGCGTCAACGACGGCCACCTCCGCTTCGCCCTCGACCGGCTCCGCCCGTTTCCCGGAAGCCCGGCCGCACCCTCCAGGCTGGGCGGCAAGGATCTCTGGTTCATCGTCGATCCGCTGGCCATGGAGATCGCCGTGCACAAGGGCGGGGTGGCGCAATGAGCGGCCGCAGGCTCCTGCTCCGGGTGCTGCCGCTGCTCCTGCTCGTCCTGCCCCTGCCGGGCGCGGCGCAGATCCATCCGAACACCGCGGCGGGCTTTCCCGTCGAGCAGTCCTTCCACGTCGGGGATGTCGACAGCGTCAACCTGTTCAACGGCGCGCTGACGCTGACGATCCCGATCGGCGGCTCCTATCCGGTCAATGGCGGCTTCTCCTACAACCTGAAGCTGGTCTACAACTCCAGCTCCTGGCAGTTCAAGACGGTCGAGTACACTTTCCCGGGCAATCCGACCCTCTCCCGTACCCAGGCCTATCCGAGCCCCTGCTCCAACGCGGGCCTCGGCTGGCGGGTGTCGTTCGGCAGGTTCAATCCACCCTGCCTGTCGGTGGACCCGCTGCCGCCGGGGGTTCTCGACTATCAGGACGAGAACGGCACCGATCACATCTTTTATCCGACGCTGCACGCCGGGGACGTCGAGGACGCCCCAGTCGCCGGCGTCTCCGACGTCGAATACACCCGCGACGGCAGCTACCTGCGGCTGAAGGTCTACACCGCCGGCTACCGGGAGATCGAGCTCCCCGACGGCTCGGCGCGCCGGTTCGATTCGACCGGCATGCCGACCGAGCTGCGCGATCCGTTCGGCAACAAGCTGTCGATCAGCTACGCCACGCCCAACCAGTGGGTGCTGACCGACACTCAGGGGAGGACGCAGCGGATCTACTTCCGCACCGACCTGCCCAACTACGCGTGGACCGTCGATCACATCGACCTGATGACCTTCGGCGGCGTCCCAAAGCCTTACCAGTTCAACTACGCCACCCAGACCATCGGCCGCATCTGTCCCCACAACGACACGGACCAGATGGGGAGCCTCGGGGCCACCGTGACGGTGCCGCTGCTGACCAGCGTCACGCTGCCGGACGGCTCCGTATGGAAGGCGGCGGCGAGCGACTACGTGACCGCCTTGCCCTCGGGCACCTGGCCGGACAACGCCTGCACCCAGCACAGTGGCAATCTGACCGCCCTGATCCTGCCGACCCTGGGCCGGATGGAGTGGACCTGGCAGACCGTCCCCTTCCCGACCGGTTCCACCGCGAAGTCGTTCGCGCAGATCAACTCCGGGGTGGCGACCCGCGCGATGCGCAACGCCGATGGCTCCCTGCAAGGGGTCTGGACCTACGTCCACACGCCGAGCTCCCTGCCGGCCATGAACCCCGAGCACTCCACCACGGTGACCGATCCGCTCGGGCACAAGACGGTCAACTACTTCTCGGTCTCCACCCAGCCCGTCTACACCGGCTGGAGCCAGTACGACTACAGCTTGCCGTTCACCCGCAACCAGACGCTGAACGTCGCTCCCGGGGTGGACCTCAACCTCTCGCGGCAGACCTTCAACGCCGCCGGTACGCTGCTGCGCTCCGAGTACGTGCTCTACGAGCGGGACCCCGCCTTCGCGTCGGGGCCGCCGGACAGCTACAACACCAACCGGCGCCTGCTGCGCGCCCGCACGGTCTACAACGACGACCCCGGCATCTACAACGGCGTCGTGAGCTCCGGTTTCGACGGTCTGGGGCACTACCGCACGCAGACGACCGAGGGGAGCTTCTCCGGCTCGAACGTCCGCACCCACTTCGGCAACTACAACCCTGCCCAGGGGACCTACACCGTCAACGCCGGCGCCAACACCGGCTCCGGCTACTCCCTGTTCCCGGCCGGCTCGCCGTGGGTGCTCGAGACGCCGTCCTACCTCTCCGACTCCGAGGCGGGCGCCACCGCTCAGACCGACCTCTGCTACGCGCCGGGCTCGGCCATCGTGACCCGCAAGCGGAGCCACCGCCTGGACGGAGCGGCCCAGGGCGCGCAGGATCTGGTCGCCGTCTACGGCCTCTCGCCGCAGGGGGATGGGAACGTGACCAGCGAGAGCTCCTACGGCGGTGATACTCAGGGGGGCATCCCCACCGGGGGGAGCGATCTGTGCACGATGGGGCTGCCGGCCTCGCCCGAATTCCAGGTAACCCACACCTACGCCTCCGGCGTGCGGGCGACCTCGCAGTACTCCGGGACCAGCTTCTACGCCCTCGACCAGACGATCGACCCGAGCACCGGCCTGGTCTCGGCGAGCCGCGACAGCGCGGGGATCCAGACCGCCTTCGAGTACGACTCCCTGGGCCGGATGACCTGGGCGAAGCCGGACGTGGGGCAGGGCGGGTGGACGCAGTACGTCTACGCCCCGGCGAATCCGGTCGGATCCGTGCAGGCCCTCGTCACCGTCCGCCGCCGCGACAACGGCAGCAAGACGGCGGCGATCCTCGGGGTCAACCTCGTCAGCTTCGACTACTTCGGCCGCGTCTATCAGGAGCAGCGGCGGCTGCCCGGGGGCGCCTTCAACAAGCGCGAGACCCTCTACGACGGCGCGGGCAACAAGGCGTCCGTCTCCGAGCTGACCACCGGGACGCCCACCAGCAAGACCTCATTTCTCAACTACGACCCTTTCGGCCGGCCAGGCACCCTCCAGCCGCCGGACGGCGCCGCCCACAACGTGACCCTGACCTACCGCGGCGCGCGGCAGATCGATCGCGCGGTCAAGATCGCCACCGCCGTCGGCTCCGAGACCTCCGTCACCACCACCGAGATCTACGACCGCCAGGGGCGGCTGCTCTCCGTCACCGAGCCCTCGGGGAACGCCGGCGCCAACGTCAGCACGAGCTACGGCTACGACGTCGGCAGCCGCCTCGTCTCGGTCTCCACTCCGGCGACGGTGAGCGGCAGTCCGGTGACCCAGACGCGGAGCTTCAGCTACGACCGGGCGGGGCTGCTGCAGTCCGAGACCCACCCCGAGTTGGGGGCGGCCGGCAACGGCTCTACGACCTACCCGCTCTATGACTCCCGCGGCCACCTGCTGAAGCGGATCGACGGCAGCAACAATCTCACGTTCGTCTACGACTCCGCCGAGCGCCTCTTCCAGGTGAAGGAGACCGGGGGCCGGACCCTCAAGTCGTTCACCTACGCGGGGGCCAACACCACCTTCACCGATCCAGGTACAGGCGCCACCTGCACCGACTACCGCAAGGGGAAGCTCAGCCAGCAGTCCCGGTTCAACTACGTGACGATCTTCGGGAGCCCCTACAAGGTCGAGATGCGGGAGGCGATGACCTACTGCGGGCGCGATGGCCGCCTGTCGCGGCGGACGCTCGAGAACTGGGTCAACGACCCGCTCGCGGTCAACGAGACCTTCGTCCTGCCGAACGCCACCTACGACGCGCTGGGGAACGTCACCTCGCTGGGCTATCCGCAGTGCACCCACGCGGCCTGCGCCGCCCCGTCGCCGCGGACGCTCAGCTTCGCCTACTCCGACGACCTGCTGAGCGCGGTGGGCATCCCGTCGAACGCCGGCTACTACGCGAGCTCGATCACCTATCACCCGAACCTGCTGGTGAACCAGGTGGCGCACACCAACAACCCGGCGGACGCGACCAAGAGCCTGACCGACACCTACGCCAACGATCCCAACCTGATGCGCCGTCCGGCCTCGATCGCCGTGACGACGCCGGCGAGCGCGGTGCGCTGGTCCACGGGTGGCTACACCTACGACGGCGCCGGCAACGTGAAGGCGATCGGTACCCACACCTTCACCTACGACAAGGTGAGCCGCCTGACCGCCTCGAACCAATACCTGGAGCCCACGAGCTCGGCGACGCTGCGCACCCAGACCTTCACTTACGACGCCTTCGCCAACCTGCTGGCGATCGGCGGCAGCGTCGCCCGCAACACGCCGACCGCGCCGTCGACCAACCGTCTCACCACGGCGACCTACGACGCCGCGGGCAACGTCACCACCTGGAACGGCAACGCCTACACCTACGATCCGTTCCACCTGATGTGGGACTACAAGACCCCGAGCGACGAGTGGATCTACCTCTACACCGCCGACGACGAGAGGGCCTGGTCCTACAAGACCGACAACACCTCCCTCTGGACGTTGCGCGGCCTGGACGGCAAGGTTCTCCGCGAGTACACGACCAACGGCACCTGGAGCGTGGCGGAGGACTACATCTACCGCGACGGCCTCCTCCTGGCCGCCGAGACCCCGCAGGGTACCCGTCACCTCCACCTCGACCACCTGGGCACCCCGCGCCTGGTCTCCGACGCCCTCGGCCAGCAGAAGGCCTACCACGTCTACTACCCCTACGGAGAAGAAGCGACCGCCTTCAACCAGGACACCGTCCGCGAGAAGTTCACCGGCCACGAAAGGGACCTCGGAAACCCGGCCGGGGCGGGGGATGACCTGGATTACATGCATGCTCGGTTCTACAGCCCGTTGACGGGGCGGTTTCTCAGCATAGATCCTGTTATCGATGTGAAGCGATCGTTGAAGCAACCGCAAGGCTGGAATCGTTTCGCATATGTTCACGGGAATCCCATTCGGTACACAGATCCAAGCGGAAAGTGTCCTGACGGTTGCCTTGTCGAAGGGGCTATTGTTGCGGGCGTTGTGGCGGCGGCAGAATCTCCCGCTGGTCAGGAAGCCATTGCGGCTGGCGAGGCGGAACTAGTCGGTGTTGCCGAAAGGTTGGGGCCCGAAGTGGACAGAGCCGTTTCATCGGCAGAAAGAATGGCTGAAAGCGTAAAGCTTGGCAGATTAGGCGAACGGCTTGCAGGGATTGCCGAAGGGGTAAAGAAAACGGCTATCGATTCCATTACAGAAACAGCTAAGCGCCGTATTCCGGATGCGCTTGATCGGGTTGGTAAAATGTTGATTGAAGTTAAGAATGTCTCCAGCACTTTAAAGATGACCAATCAGATCAAAGATTTCTTGCTCTGGACCCGGCGGGAAGGCTATGGACTGGTTTTGTGGGTCAAAGATCCAGGCAAGGTTTCAGGCGAGCTAAAAGAACTCTGGGAAGCCGGCGCTATACAGATACAGAAACTCCCTCCGCCCAAATAGGTGAAGCGATGAATGAAATCGAGCTGGCACGAAAGGAAGATCAGATTGTCACGGAAGAACTCCGGAAAAGAGGAACCCAGGTTAATTCTGCTCAAGACCTCATGCATACGAAGGAGCATTATCCTCAAGCTATACCTGTACTCCTAGAAATGCTGCCAAAAATGCAAGGATACGCCATGAAGGAAGTCATCGTACGCTCTTTGGGTGTACGGGAAGCTAGAGGACATGCCGAGCCTCTCTTGATCTCCTTATTCGAGTCGTCCTTGTCAGAGAATAGCCCTGACGCTGAAAGCCTTCGCTGGGCGATTGCAAATACGTTGGAGATCTTGGGGGGAGGAAAGGGTACTTCGGAGCCGATACTGCGCTTCTTGACTGATCCTAGGAGTGGAAGGTCTCGGGGTATGCTGAGTGTTGCGGTTGCGAAAACCAAAAATCGGGATGCGATTCCAGTTCTTCTGAAGATGTTGGGAGGGGATGAGTTCACAGGTTTTGCCGCAGAGGGTCTCGGCATCTTGCGGGCAGAGGAGGCGATACCTAAGCTAAGGATCATCGCGAAGGAACATGGTAAAGCTTGGGTGCGTCAGCAAGCAAAGACAGCCCTGAAAAGGTTGGGTGTAACTGATTGATGTATTCCGATGTAATGTTTGTGGTGCAAGAAAGAATAGAATTGGTCGTGGAGGCGAAGGATGAATAAGAAAAATGGTCGTGTTACATTGGACGATCAAATAAGTGTTCTTGCCGGTTGTGGCATAGCTTTGTCTCCATTCGTTACGCCTGAATATCTCGCGAACGCAGTCTCTGGCGGAGGGTACGAAAAGGACCCATACCTCCTACTGCTTTGTGTCCTGGGAGGAGAAGCGGGAGGTGAGTCGCCAGAAGAGCTATCCGGCTATCTGTCCGACAGTATCTGGCGCTTCGACACTGAATGCATAGACGATCACGGATCGTATGCCGCTATCGCTAACCGTATGGCTGTGCTCGCACAGGGAGGCTTTCCGCTGCTTAACGTGGAAGATTACGTCGATGTAGAGGAAGGAGAAGCGTGGCTTTCATTTACTCTTGATGGGCGGCCCTACAAATGGCAGGCAAAGGTCGATGATGATTGGGTTGATCCGTTCATTATTGCCAAGCTCACCGAGTTGCTCGACTCCAGAAACGTTGGTAAGCGGTTCACGTACATCAACCTCGGTGGGCAGGATTGCCTGATCGGGTGTGCCACTCCAGAACAGCGTAGCTGTCTGGAGTCTCGAACCGGGCTCAAAGTTGAGTGGTTGACATGATGACGGTGCAGAGGTTATGCGAGATCTGAGCTTGACTGTCAGAGGAAACAACCATGAGTCCTGATGAAGTGTGCAACAGCTATTCTGATCGCGATGTTCAGTTGTCAATACGAGTGCTTGAAGGTGACGTGGTCTTGTTAGAAGGCGATAAGAGGTCTCTAGAGTTTTTGGCGGAACTTATTAAAGAGCAGGCTGCGTTTGAAAAAGATGATGGGTTTTCGATTGAACCGAACGGAGCTGGGAGCAAGTTTTTTACAAAATCTTCGAGGCTTGGGATTTACATTCACCGTGTCGACGAAGATGAGAAGATTTCTGGCCACTGCTGAGTCTCAGGAATATGAGCGTTTTGCTTGCTGATATTGATGCCGCACTTAGAGTCTCTGATGAGGGTTGAGGGGGCTTAGTCTCAGATGATGAAGAAAAGAACCGTTATCGTGTCAGTGGCTCTCGTCGTCTCGTGTTGCCTGCTCGTGGCCGGCCTGTATTTTTTCACTCTGTTCGATCCTTTCGAATGGGGGATTGTCCACTCCGGTAACTTTACATGGGAGAAGTTTGCCTCAGTGAAAAGGGGCGAGCATGTCGATGCGGTCATTGCTCGCCTCGGCCAACCAGTGCGCAAGCCGTACACGATCTTGATAATGTCAAGGAACCCGAACGACCCTTGCGTAAGCGGAGGCTGCAAGGAATATATTTTCGCCGGAGCAAATTGGGGCACCGCCTATAAAGAGGCGATCGTCATTACGGATCGAACGGATCGCGTCATTCAGGCGCAGGCGCGGCAAGAATAGTAGATGCTCGCCTTGGTGACCATGGAATTGGCGTGAGTCGTAGAAAAATGACCTTCCTCGACCACAGGCCACGGGAGAGCATGAAGCTGACTCTGCTCTATTCTGAGTTCGTCCGGGTAGCATCCGAGTTGGAGACCGCAAGGAGGAAAACCTTGAGCCATTCTATCGAGTTATCCGAAAAAAATGCAGATGAGATGCTGCTGAAGATCATTGACGTTGAAAAAGAACGCCCTCTTTGTCCGATGGAGTTGGTCTGGAAGGGGCGTTACATTCAAATGGGATCTGGGGCGGTAATTTCGGACTATCGAGAGGCTCAATTAGCGTTCCGTGCGGCATTGGATATCGATGAAAGTTTCGCGCCTGCCTTTCTGGAACTTGGCTGGTTTTATTACGCGGTGGAGGATAGTGCGACTACCGCATTGCCCCTCTTCGAAAAAGCGCTTGCCATTAGCTTGGAGCAGATGAAGGAAGCCGCGAAAGGCATAAGGGATTGCCTGGAGGATCTCCAGTCAAGCAGGGTGGTGACTGACGACTTCCTGCGCGATATTGTTAGTGCCGCTCTCGAGGAGGAAAATCTTACCCGAGATCTGCCCGAGGAAGACTAAGTATGTTGAAATTGGCAGTGGCTTTTAGGTTTAGAATGTTCGATTCCGTGGAGGCAGCTATACAGGCGCACGAGAATGAATTTCTCTGAAGCTAAGTTCGATTTCCCCAAGCCACAGAACAGGGCAGAGCGCGAAGCTCTGAACTCGGTCTTTGAGAGGATCAGGAAAGAATGGGGTTTGCGGCAAGCTTTAAGCCCTCAAGGCTTCTGGAGAAATGGCGAAGGTTCGCCCTGGAGGTTGAAGTTGGCTATCAATTGTCGATTGAAGACTACACGCATGATCTTTCAATGCGAGACCTCCTTGAGGAAGTCAAGGAGGCAGTCCCGCCCAGGCTGCGCAAAGAGATAGATATTGTGCTTCAGCCATGGGACGAGAGGTTCTTCCTTGCCACGCAGCCAAGCACCAATCCCGTTGACCCGGGAGTTGAGGCGGACGCCAAAGATTGGTGGTTCAGGATTCCGGACCGCTCCGGACCGGAGGCTCAAAGTTATCTTCTGGAGATGGGCTTGCTGGGGCGCCGATAGAACTGTGCGGGGCAGACGTTAACGTTGACTTCAAGGAGTAGGGGACTCATTTGAGAACTAATGCCAAGGCTGACGAGATAATCCGATCCTTCGTCCGCGGCAAGGCATCCTGGAGAGCCCTTGAGGGAGCCGGTGTTTACGTCGAAATCAAGGATGATGGATACGAGATTGACAATC
>JBDSHF010000522.1:0-5457 GCA_039918595.1 Thermoanaerobaculia bacterium | reverse complement strand
GGGGCCGGGGCGGGCCGGAAGGGCGTCGCCTGAGAGGATGGCGCGGACGGGGCCGCCGGAGATGCGCCCGGGCGGCCGCCGCCACCGAAGAAAGAGTAGACGCCCTGCGCCCGCTGGTCGATGCGGTCCGACATGTAGAGGTCCGGGCTCTGCGAGACGTCGAGGAGCTGGTCCGGCAGCTCGGCCAGGAACGGCGACTCCGCCTGGTCCTGGTAGCGGCCGGCGATGCGGCGCCGGCGGCAGCAGGTCAGGTAGAGGCGCTCGCGGGCGCGGGTCATGCCGACGTAGAGCAGGCGGCGCTCCTCCTCGATGTCGTCCCGCGCGCCCTGGGAGTTGAAGTGCGGCAGCAGGCCGTCCTCCAGGCCCGCCACCACCACGGCCCGGAACTCGAGCCCCTTGGCGCTGTGGAAGGTCATCAGCGAGATCCCCTTCTCGGTCTGCAGCCCGTCGAGGTCCGAGACCAGCGCCACGTGATCGAGGAAAGAGGTGAGCAGGTCCTGGTCGCCGGAGTTGTAGCTGTTCCCCTCGGTGAACTCCTGGGCGGCGGAGAGGAACTCGCGGATGTTCTCCACCCGCGCCTGGTCGTCCGGATCGTCCTGTTTGTAGAGCTCGGTATAGGCGGTCGCCTCGAGCAGGCGGTCGAGCAGGGCGGGCAGGGGAAGGTCCCCAGAGGCCTGCTGCAGCCCCACGATCAGGTCGCGGAACTTGCGCAGGGCGGTGGCGCTGCGGGCCGGCAGGTTTCCCATGTCATCCAGGTAGATGACGTCCCAGAGCGGCTGACCGAGCTGGACGGCGCGGTCGCGCAGCAGCTCGAGGGTGGACTTGCCGATGCCGCGCGGCGGCTGGTTGATGATCCGCAGCAGGGAGAAGTTGTCCCGCGGATTGCGCAGCACGCGCAGGTAGGCGACGAGGTCCTTGATCTCGGCGCGGTCGTAGAACCGCACGCCGCCCACCAGCGAGTACGGGATCTCCCGCGACAACAGCTCGTCCTCGATCGCCCGGGTCTGGGCGTTGGTGCGCACGAGGACCGCCATGTCGCCCAGCTTGTAATGCCCGCGCAGGCGCTGCAGGGTGCGGATGATCCAGGTGGCCTCGTCCCCCTCGTCGCTCGCCCGGTAGAGCTCCGCCTTGGGGCCGGCGCCCTCCTCGGTCCACAGGCGCTTGCCGCGGCGGTTGATGTTGTTGGCGATCAGCGCGCCGGAGACGTCGAGGATGGTCTGGGTGGAGCGGTAGTTCTGCTCCAGCTTGCGGATGGCCGCCTCGGGGAAGGTCTTCTCGAACTCCAGGATGTTGCCGAGGTCGGCGCCGCGCCAGCGGTAGATCCCCTGGTCCTCGTCGCCGACGGCGGTCAGGTTGCCGTTCGGGCCGATGAGTTCCTGGATCAGCCGGAGCTGGGCGTGGTTGGTGTCCTGGTACTCGTCCACCAGCAGGTAGCGCATCCAGCGGCAGACCCGCTGCTTGATCTCCGGATCGGTCGACAGGAGCTTGACCGGGAGCGCGATCAGGTCGTCGAAGTCGACTCCCGAGGCGGTGTTGAGCAGCCCCTGGTAGCGCCGGTAGAGGGCGGACACCTTCTTCTCGAAGAAGTTCTGCGCCTGCGCCTCGTAGGCCGGCGGCTCGATCAGCCGGTTCTTGGCGCCGCTGATCTGGCTGAGCACGGAGCGCGGGGAAAAGGCGGTCTCGGAGAGCCCCTCGGCGGTGAGGGCCTCCTTGACCAGCGCGATCTGGTCGCTGCCGTCGAGCACGTGGAAGTCGCGGCGCAGCCCCACCCGCTCGCCATAGCGGCGCATCATCAGGAGGCCATAGCGGTGGAAGGTGCCGACGGAGGTGGGGAGCGGATGGAGGTCCAGCAGCTCCTCGACCCGGTCGCGCATCTCCCCCGCGGCCTTGTTGGTGAAGGTCATGGCGGCGATGGTGCCGGGATCGACGCCCATCTCCTCGACCAGCCAGTAGATGCGGTAGGTGATGACCCGGGTCTTGCCCGAGCCGGCGCCGGCGAGGACGAGCTGCGGCCCCTCGCCGTGGGTGACGGCCGCGATCTGCTCGGGGTTCAGCTTGCTTTCGAGCTCATGGGAGACAGACTTTCTCACGCCGGGAGTTTGTCCGAGAGGGCGGGGAATGGCAAGGCGGCCGATTCTGAGGACCCTGGACCTCGTCAGTCCGGGAATGCCCGGCCCTCCGGGTCGCTTAGGATATAAGGTCGGGGCAAAGGCCGACGTCCGCCCCGGTTCGCTCGTAGAAGGAATCCCTGCCGCAGAGTTGCGGCCGGGTCCAGGATAGAGGAAGACCCAGAATGTCCATGAAGCCCGTCGAGATCCATGAGTTCCTGTCCAGCAGCGTCATCGGCCAGGAGGAGACGCTGCGCTATGTCTCCGTGGCCATTTTCAAGCACCTCCAGGGGGAGAAGTACGGCAACCTCCTCCTGATCGGCAACTCGGGGACCGGCAAGACCACCATCATGCGGGGGATCGAGTCGCTCTACAACGCCCATCAGGAGTTCGCCGAATACCGGGTCGTGCTGATCATGAACGCGAACACCTTCGCGACGGAAGAGGGCGCGGTCGATACCAGCCGCCTGTTCTCGCGCCTCGAGGAGCGCACCCGGCAGGTGCTCGGCGAGGGGGCCACGGCCGAGCAGATCGGCCGCTCGATGGAGCGGGCCACCGTCTGCCTGGACGAGATCGACAAGGTCTCCGGGATGATCGGCGGCAAGCCCTACGTGACCGGCATCAACATCCAGCAGGCCGTGCTGACCCTGATCGAGGGGGAGCGCGTACCCCACCGGATCACCGCCCCCAACAAGGAGGGGATCCTGGAGTCCGTCACCGTCTGGGTCGATACCGGCAAGATGCTCTTCCTCTGCGCCGGCGCCTTCGAGACCCTCTACGACCAGGTCTTCCACCGGGTCACCTCGCCGAAGAGCGGGATCAAGCTCCCCACCACCACGACCTACGTCAACGGCAAGATCACCATCCGCGAGTACTTCACCCTCCGCCATCACTTCCGGCCGGAGGACCTCTTCGAGTACGGCATGCAGCCGCAGTTCCTCTCGCGCTTCGACAACGCCGTCATTCTCGAGGACCTGACCGCCACCACTCTGGCGCGCATCTTCAAGGAGCCCGCCGAGGGGGTGCTCCAGACGTCGCAGAACTTCTTCCAGAAGTACGGCATCGAGCTCGAGGTCACCGACGACGCCGTGCAGAAGATCGCCGACGAGGCCTCGAAGAGCAGCCGCATCGGCGCCCGGGCGCTCAAGTCGGTCTATGGGCGGATCATCAAGCCGTTCGAGTTCGACCCCTTCTCCCGCGACGAGGTGAAGCCGCTCAACGGCGACGGCGGTCCGCACCGGCTGGTGATCGACGACAAGCTGGTCTCCGAGGGGCTGAAGCCGGCGGTCTGACCGGCCCGGCCGCCGCCGTCTTGAAGCTAGAATCGGCGGATGGCTTCTCTCATGACCGATCCCGAAAGCATCAACTCAGACACCCTTCAACCGATCATCGACCGGCTCGTCGAGCGGCATGGCCCCGAGCCCGCCGCCCGCATCCGCCGCGGCGTCGAGCAGGCAGCCCAGCGCTGGCGGCCGGAGGACGGCTCCGCCGAGGACTTCGCCGCCTTCTGCGCCGACAACTTTCTTGCCGATTCCGAGGCGCTCGCCACCACCTTCCGCCGCCTGGAGGAGGTTCTGGAGCAGATCGACGGCCATCTCCACGAGGTACGCCGGGAGCTGACCTGGCCCATCGACGTCGATACGGGGCGCCCGCTCGGCACGGCGGACCGCCTGCTGGCCAACCTCGACCTCGCCGCCCACGTGGACGAGGACCTCTTCCGTACCCGGGTGGCCTTCCTCGCCCTGCTCAACTTCCCCGTGCATACCCTGACGGAGCGGCTCGCCGAAGGGCCGGGCTGGGATCGCGAGACCTGGGCCCGCTCCCGCCTGATGGACCGTTTCGTCCTGCGCGTGCCGGCAACGGTGCAGCAGGAGATCACCCGCGCCTCCACCGCCGCCGAGGAGTACATCTCCCGCTACAACCTGCGGCTGGACCGGCTCGTCACTCCTTCGGGGGAGCGCCCGTTCCGCGAGGGCTTGCGCCTGATCAGCCACTGGGGGCTGCGCGACGAGCTGGCCTCCTACTATTCGGATCCTGGCTATTCCGGTTCCAGTCATGGCGGGCTTCCCCGCCAGCGGCTGATCCTCAAGGTGATGGAGCGCATCGTCCGGCAGGAGATCCCGGCGGCGGTGATCGACAACCCCGACCTCCTCTGGGACCCCGAGACCAACGCCGTCACTCCCCTGGAGGGCGCGGTGGAGAAAGAGGGTCAGGACCTCGCCGCCCGCGAGCCGGACACCCGTTACGCCACCCTGCTCGGCATCTTCCACGCGATGCGGACGATCGACCCCTACAGCCCGTCCGAGCCGACCTTCCTCGCCCGCCGCTTCGAGCGGGAGCGCCAGATCCCCGAGCGGGAGGTGGAGGATCTCCTGATCTCCGTGCTGACCGCGCCGGCGGTGGCGGACCTCGGGCGGCTGATCCAGCGGCGGCTCGGCCGGCCGCTCGAGCCGTTCGACATCTGGTACTCCGGCTTCAAGTCGCGGGCCGACCATCCGGAGGAGGAGCTCGACCGCGCCGCGCGGGAGCGCTACCCGGATCTCGCCGCTTTCGCCCGCGGCCTTCCCGACCTTCTGGAGCGGCTGGGCTTCTCGGCGGAGCGGGCCGAGTGGCTCGCGGAGCGGATCGCGGTCGATCCGGCGCGGGGCGCCGGCCATGCCACGCAGGCGCTGCGGCGGGAGGACAAGACCCACCTGCGGACCCGGGTCCCGCAGGGGGGTATGGATTACAAGGGGTACAACGTGGCGATGCACGAGCTCGGCCACAACGTCGAGCAGGTCTTTTCGCTCAACGGCATCGACCGCTGGCCGCTGGCGGGCGTGCCCAACAACGCCGCCACCGAGGCGTTCGCCTTCGTCTTCCAGCACCGCGACCTCGAGATGCTGGGCCTGCGCCCCTTCGACGCCGAGGCCCGGCGGCGGGAGGCGCTGGCGGTCCTCTGGAACACCTACGAGATCGCCGGTGTGTCGCTCGTCGACATGGGGGTCTGGAACTGGCTCTACCAGCACCCGGAGGCGACCCCGGCGGAGCTGCGGGAGGCGACGCTCGCGATCGCCCGCGACATCTGGAACCGCTACTTCGCCCCGGTCTTCGGCGTCCGCGACTCGGAGATCCTGGCGATCTACTCCCACATGATCGTCTACGGGCTCTACCTGCCGGACTACGCGATCGGCCACATCCTCGCCTTCCAGATCGCCCAGCGGCTCTGGCAGGGGGACTTCGGCGCCGAGGTCGAGCGCATCACCCGCCAGGGGAAGCTCACTCCCGACGCCTGGATCCGCGGCGCCGTCGGCGGCCCCATCTCCGCCCACGCGCTGCTCGACGAGGCGAGGGAAGCGATCGCCGCCGA
>JBDSHF010000521.1:0-2574 GCA_039918595.1 Thermoanaerobaculia bacterium | reverse complement strand
GAGCGGCTGCTCCTCTGGCCCGCGCTCTCGGCGGTTGCAATCTTTCTGGAGCGCCTGACGGCGCCGCGCACCGTGCCGCCACCGGCACTCTTCTTTGAAGACAAGGAGGTTCCCCCATGTCCTGCTGCGGACAGCAACGGGCTCAGTTGATCGGTTCCAACGCCTCGGAAAGCCGGGTGCCCGAGCGCCATTTCTTCCGATACCTGGGAAGCACGGCCCTGACGGTCGCCGGTCCCGTTTCCGGGAAGTACTACCGTTTTCCCGCCCCGGGCGCGACCGTGGAGGCCGATCCGAGGGATGCTCCCTCGCTGGAGCAGGTTCCCCAACTCCGCAGGGTATGAGGGCGCTCAGAGCCCCATTTCGTCGAGAGACCTGGCGGTCAGGATCCGGTCCGCCAGACGGTTCAGCCGAGCCCGGGAGGTGATCGCCTCAATGCCGCGCCGCTTCTCCTCGGGGATGGGACCGAAGCGGCGCTCGAGCTGCCGCAGCAGAACCTCGCGTGCACCTTCCACCCGTCCCTCCTGCTTCCCTTCCTTCCGGCCCTCCCGTCGGTGCTTCTTGGTCCACTCGCGCATGGTCTCTTCGAGCATCGGGGTGTCCTCCAGATCTACCGTCTCCGGGATTATAACTATTATAACTCCGGGAAAGATCCTGCGCAGCACGGAAAGGACCCAGATTGTTATCGTTCGGCGCAACTCTGGCTCTTCGCCTCGCGGGAGCAGGGTAGACAGCTCGCTGGTCAGGCGCGGGAGCTCCCTGGGCTCTTCGCAGGTCTCGATCCGGAACAGGGAAGCGATCGTGTTCCGGGAGAGCTCCGGCCGGGCGAGATCCAGGCGGTTCTCGTCCAGCACCAGGTAGCGCAGCCGAGGGAGATGGCGGCGGAGGCTCTCGGGGACCTCGATGAAGAGGCTCGCGAGGTCGAGGGGAGCGCGCCAGGGGCGCTTGCCGTTGTAGAGCACGACCGGCAGCACCACCGGAATCCTGGCGCCCGGCTTCAGCTTCTCCTTGCGGATGATCTCCTCGATCAGCAGACTGACGTAGGTCAGCATCCGCGCGGCCATGAAGGGGTAGGAGGTGGATTGGAACTCCAGCAGGAGATAGAGGTAGAACCAGTCCCCTCCCTCCCCCTTCCAGCGCAGCCGCCAGATGACGTCGCTCTGACGCTCCCGCAGGTCGTCGCTGATGAAGCCGTTCCCGACCCGCTCCAGGGTAGAGAAATCGAGCCGCTCGACCCAGGCCGGGGGCAGGAAGCCGCGCATCAGCTCCGCGACGGTCTGAGGGTGGGAGAAAAGGCGCTTGTAGCCTTGGTCGTGCCCGTTCACACCCTAATAAGACGTAAAAACCGGCTCCAATCTTCTTCGCCCTAGAACCATAAGGGTTTGCGGAGGGGTTTTGAGGAGGTGGCGCGGGGGAGTCGCGGAGGGTGGACTCGCGAGTAGAATACCCCCATGACCATCGCCACCCCTCCGCCTGCCGTCGCCCGTCCCCGTACCGTCCGCGCTCCCCGCGGCTCCGAGATCTCCTGCCGCGGATGGCAGCAGGAGGCCGCGCTGCGGATGCTGATGAACAATCTCGACCCCGAGGTCGCCGAGCGGCCGGAGGAGCTGGTGGTCTACGGCGGCTCGGGGAAGGCGGCGCGCAACTGGGAGTGCTTCGAGGCGATCGTCGACACCCTCCGGCGCCTGGGGGACGAGGAGACGCTGCTCGTTCAGTCCGGCAAGCCGGTGGCGGTGTTCAAGACCCACGCCGAGGCCCCGCGGGTGCTGATCGCCAACTCGCTGCTGGTCCCCCACTGGGCCACCGCCGACGAGTTCCGCCGCCTGGAGGGGCTCGGCCTCACCATGTACGGCCAGATGACCGCCGGCTCCTGGATCTACATCGGCACCCAGGGCATCCTCCAGGGCACCTACGAGACCCTCGCCGAGTGCGCCCGCCAGCACTTCGGCGGCTCGCTCGCCGGCCGCCTCACCGTCACCGCCGGCCTCGGCGGCATGGGCGGCGCCCAGCCGCTCGCCGTCACCATGAACGGCGGGGTCTGCCTGGTGGCCGAGATCGACCGCTCGCGCATCGAGCGCCGGCTCGCCACCCGCTATCTCGATACCGTCGCCCCGAGCATCCCGGCCGCCGTCGAGCAGGCGCTGGCCGCCCGCGACCGCCGCGAGGCGATCTCGATCGCCGTCGAGGCCAACGCCGTCGATCTCCTGGAGCACCTGGTGGCGACGGGGCTGGTGCCGGACGCGCTGACCGATCAGACCTCCGCCCACGACGCCCTGCAGGGGTACGTGCCGCACGGCATGCCGTTCGCCGAGGCTCTCCGCCTGCGCGACGCGGACCCCAAGGCCTACATCGCGCGCTCGATGGACTCGATGGCGGCCCACATCCGCGCCATGCTGGCGCTCCAGGAGCGCGGGGCGGTCACCTTCGACTACGGCAACAACCTGCGCGGGCAGGCGCTGGCGGCCGGCGAGACCCGCGCCTTCGAGATCGGCGGCTTCGTGCCGCTGTTCATCCGGCCGCTGTTCTGCGAGGGGAAGGGGCCGTTCCGCTGGGCCGTCCTCTCCGGCGATCCGGAGG
>JBDSHF010000520.1:0-2796 GCA_039918595.1 Thermoanaerobaculia bacterium | reverse complement strand
AGCTGATTGGGGTTCTCGAAGGTGGCGAGGTCCTTGATCGTGGCGGGATCGAAGACGACCACGTCGGCCCACATGCCCTGCTTGAGGACGCCTCTGTCGGTCAGGCGCATGCGCTGGGCCGGGAGGGACGTGAACTTGCGGATGGCGTCGGGGAGGGTGAGCTGGCCGTCCTCGCGGACGTACTTCCTGAGGATGCGCGGGAAGGTGCCGTAGGCGCGCGGATGGGGGTGCTCCTCGCCGAGCTGACCCTCGGGAGAGGTCCCCTGGGAATCGTTGCAGACGGAAACCCAGGGCTGCTTCAGGGCGAGCAGCACGTCCGGCTCGGACATGCCGAAAACCGCGACCGAGGTGTAGCCGTGGTCCTCGATCAGGAGGTCGAAGAGGGTGTCGATCGAGTCCTTGCCGCGCATCTTCGCCACCTCGGCCAGAGTCTTCCCCTGGAGCGGCACGAGGGTGGGATTCTGGAAAACGGAGAGCAGCACCGCCTCGGGGCCGGGGATCTCCTGCCACTCGTTGTCCCAGGCGGCGGGAGCCGGATCTTCCATTTCCTTGCGGATGCGCTCCCGCGTGGCCGGATCTTTCAGCCGCTCCAGCATCTTGTCGTCGCCCCCCTCATGAGCCCAGGGGGGGACGAACGCCGAGAAGGAGTTGAACCAGGCCGGGTAGGCATAGGTGTCGGCGGTGATGTCCACGCCATCCTTGCGCGCGGCCTCGATCCTGGCGACGACTTCGGGCATGCGCCCCCAGTTCCTTTTGCCGGCGGCCTTCAGGTGCCAGATCTCGACCGGCGTATGCGCCTCGCGGGCGATGCGGATCGCCTCGTCGATCGCCGCCATCTCGGCCTCACTCTCGCTGCGCATGTGAGTGGCGTAGAGGCCGCCAAAGCGCGAGCTTTCGGCGGCCAGGGCGATCAGCTCCTCGGTGGAAGCGTAGGGCGCCGGGGCGTACTGGAGCGAGGTCGAGACGCCGACCGCCCCCTGCTCCATGGCCTCGCGCACCAGTCCCTTCATGCGCTCCAGCTCAGCCGGCGAGGCGGCGCGGTTCTCCTGCCCGATCACCAGCCGCCGAACCTGGGTGGCGCCGACGAAAGAGGCCAGGTTGATCCCCATCCCCTGTTTCTCGAGCCGCTGGAAGTACTCGCTCAAGGTGCGCCAGTCCGCCTTGATTCCCGCATGCTCGTAGCCCAGCTTGTCCTCGGCGACGATGGCGTCCGAGAGCGGCGCGATCGATCCCCCCTCGCCGGTGATCTCGGTAGTGATCCCCTGAAAGATCTTGGAGGGAAGGCGCGGCTCGACCAGGATCGTCAGCTCGGACTGCCCCAGCATGTCGATGAATCCCGGGGCCACCACCTTCCCCGCGACGTCGATCCGCCGCTTGGCCGGAGCCTGGGCGAGGTTGCCGATCGCCGCGATCCGCCCGCCGCGGATGCCCACGTCCCCCGAATACCAGGGGGAGCCGGTGCCGTCGACGACGTGGCCGTTCGCGAGAACGAGGTCGAAGGGGATCTCCGCCGCGCGGAGCCCGGAGGCGAAGACGAGGAGCAGGAAGGCTGGAAGGATGGGATTGCGGAGTTTCATGGCTCTCCTACCCCGGCTGCTGCCAGAGCTTGACGCCGCCGAGGAGCCCGGCGATGTTCTCGATCAGCTTCACGTTGGCCGGCAGCTTGAAATCGATCTCCTTGGCGTTGCCGCCGCCGAGATAGAGGACGCGGTAGTTGAAGATCGGCGCCAGTTGCCGGATGACTTTTTTCACCCGGCGGTTCCAGCGCTTCTTGCCGGCGCTTTCCAGGGCCGCGTTGCCCACCATCTCCTCGTAGGTCTTCTTCTGCCGGAACGGATGGTGGGCCATCTCGATGTTCGGCACGTAATGGCCGTCGACGTAGAGCGCGAAGCCCATGCCGGTGCCGAGGGTGAGCACCAGCTCGGTGCCGGCTCCCTCGATCGCCGCGAGCCCCTGGACCCCGGCGTCGTTGGCGACCCGGGCGGGCTTGCCGGTCAGCTTCTCGAGCGCCTTGGCGAGATCGAAGCCCTCCCACTCCGGATCGAGGTTCGGCGCGGTCAGGGTGCGCCCCTTCACCACCACCCCGGGGAAGCCGGCCGCCACGCGGTCGAAGCCGGGCATCTCGCCGACGATCTCCTTGATCACCGCCAGCATGGCCTCCGGCTTGGCCGGTTGCGGCGTCTCGAGGCGGACCCGCTCGCAGGTGGGGCGATCCGCCCCGTCGGCGGTGAAACCCTTGATGCCACTGCCGCCGATATCGAGACAGAACGTGATCGGCGATCCCGTCTTTTTCATCTTCATCCCGGCTCCTCTCCTGGGTGGACGACGCGAGGATTCTACGATATCGCCAGCGCCGCCGCCGCCCGGGCGATGGCCGCCCTCAGCTTCTCGATGTCCACCGGCTTGACCAGGTGCTCGCGGAAGCCGGACTCGCGGCTACGGCGGAGGTCCTCCTCCATGCCGAAACCGCTGACCGCGATCCCCTGCAGGCCGTAGCGGTCCCGCAGCTCGCGCATGAGATCGAAGCCGTTGCCGTCCGGCAGCCCGAGGTCGCTCACCACGAGGTCGAAGGTGTGGCTCTCGGCGAGCCGGCGGGCGGTGCACACGTCCGGCGCCGGCTTGACGTCGTGGCCGGCGAGCTCGAGCAGGGCCGCCATCACCTCCAGTGTCGGCTCGTTGTCCTCTACCAGCAGGAGCCGGAGCGCCGGCGCGTCGGCGGGCTTCGTGGCGATCCCGGCCGGCTCGGCGGCCGCGGGCGCGACCAGCGTGGCAAGACCCAGCGTGAAGGTGGCCCCC
>JBDSHF010000519.1:0-5769 GCA_039918595.1 Thermoanaerobaculia bacterium | reverse complement strand
CCCTACGGCCCGAAGTTGCAGAGATCGTCCACCCGCAGCGCCTCGTTGCCCGTGCTGAAACGCCCCTCGGCGCTCATGATGACGCTCACCCAGGCCTGCGCGTGGGTGGAATCCTTGTGCCAGAGGTCGAGCATCATCCAGCCGAAGGGCTGCGCGACGGGCAGGGTGGCGCCGCCGACGTGAACCTTCTGGGTGGTCAGCGGGAAGGCGCTGCTGTTGGCGACCTCCCGCGGGTTCTCCTCCTCGTCGAAGATCACGAGCTGCATCTCGCCCAGCGGCGACCAGTTGGGCGCCGTGTCGCAGGAGGTGGGAGCGACCGCGGCCCGGCGGTTGTCCCGCCAGACGACCAGGTCGGTGCCGCCGGAGAAGGTGCCGCCGTCCACGTAGCGCGCGTAGTAGAGGCTCGACAGGGGGACCCGGTTATCGCGCGCGTCGAAGCCCACGTAGCGGCCGTAGAAAGTATAGATACCGCCGGTCTTCAGGACGTCCGGGTCGGCGACGATGGCGACCGCCGTCTGGCCGTCCGACGTGTTCCGCTTCGAGTTGATGTAGGTGTAGTCCCCCCAGAGCACGTTGGCGTCGCTCGCCAGACCGGTGCCGCCAGTCGCGAAGTAGGTGCCGTTCGCCGGGGTGTTGACCAGCGTTCCCACGGTGGCCGGCGAGCAGCGGTTCACCGCGTCGACGGTGATGTAGCCGGTCGCCACGTTGGGACCGGCGGCGGCGCCGCCGGCGCACTGTGTGGTGGGCGACGTCGCCACCGGCGCGCCGGTATGGGCGGCGCGGAGCCAGGTCATGTCGGTGCCGCCGAGCTGCGGCGAGACGCCGGTCGAGCCGGTGTTGCCGCAGCCCGTGAAGAGGGTCCCCGTCTCCGAGAGCGAGCCGGAGTTGCTGGTGTCCGGCCCGGTCTGCGGCAGCTTCCCCGCGAAGAGGTCACGCAGGTTGATCGTCTGGACGTCGTAGCCGGTCAGGTAGATGTCGAAGGCGAGGCTGGGGACCCCCCAGTTGGTCCACAGCACCACCCGGGCGAGGGTGGACTTGGCCGAGGCGTTGTTGACCGAGAACAGGGTGGTCTGGCCGGCTGGATCGCCAAGGTCAACCTCGAAGTAGGGGATCAGCATCGTCGCGGCGGGCTGATCGGCCAGCCGGCAGTTCCCCTCGAGGATACCGGCGGAAGAAGGAACGGCCGCGATCAGCGCGCCGAAAAAGAAAAGCAGGAAATGTCTCACGGACATGGCTGTTATCTCCCTGTAGCGACTTGACCGGCACCCCGCTTGCTTGCTGGTCTCAAGTCCGTAGTTACCCCGCACTGCGACTTTCATGCCATGCCTCTCTCGCCCCTGCTGCGGTTAGACTAGGAACCCTATGAGCGAAACCCTCATCCAGATCGGCGGCGCCCCCGGCCCGTCCTCTCCCCGCCGGGAGGGGAGGCCGGAGTGGCTCCGCATCCGGCTCGCGACTCCCGCGTCCTACCATCAGGTCCGCTCGCTGGTCGAGCGGCTGAATCTCCATACGGTCTGCCAGGAGGCCCGCTGCCCCAACATCTACGAGTGTTGGGGCGAGCACGGCACGGCGACCTTCATGATCCTGGGCGACGTCTGCACCCGCCGCTGCGGCTTCTGCGCCGTGACCTCCGGCCGTCCGCCGGCCGGCCCCGACCCCGAAGAGCCCGGCCACGTGGCCGAGGCGGTCGCGGTGATGGGGCTGCGCCACGCCGTCCTCACCTCCGTCGACCGCGACGATCTGCCGGACGGCGGCGCGCGCCACTGGGCGCGGGTGATCGCCGCTGTCCACGCGAAGAGCTCCGCCTGTGCCGTCGAGGTGCTGACCCCTGACTTCCGTGGCGTTCCTGACGCTCTGGACATCGTCCTCGGCGCCGCCCCGGAGGTCTTCTCCCACAACATGGAGACGGTGCCGAGCCTCTACCGCAAGGCCCGCCCGGGGAGCCGCTACGACCGCAGCCTCGCGCTCCTCGCCGAGGCTTCCCGCCGCCGCGACGCCGGCGAGTTCGCCGGCCGCGTCAAGACGGGCATCATGCTGGGCCTCGGCGAGACGCCGGATGAAATCTACTCCACGATTACCGACATCCGGAGCGCCGGGGTCGAGATCATGACCCTGGGGCAGTACCTGCAGCCTACCCCGAAGCACCTGCCGGTGGCCCGCTGGGTGCACCCGGACGAGTTCGCCGCCTACCGCGACTTCGCCCTCTCGCTCGGCTTCGCCCACTGCGAGTCCGGCCCCCTGGTGCGCAGCAGCTACCACGCCCACGAGCATGTGAAGCCGGCCGCACTCTCGCTGGGGTAAAGAACGTAGGGGAGGGGCTCGTCCCCTCCCTCCCCCCGCCGGGTTGACACCCTCAATAAAAGACTCCCACAATGGGAGCCACTTTTATTTCGCTATGTATTCTTTTGCGCGGCGCCATGCGGCCCTGGGCCGGGTCTTTCTCCGCCTCCTGGCGGGAGCGGCTCTGAGCCTGCTCGCCGCGGCTCCCAGTATGGCCGCCAGTATTGCCACCAGTACTGCCACCAGTATTGCCACCAGTACCGCCACCAGTACCGCCGGCATCCCCGGCCGTCCGGCGTTCCGCTTCTTCGGCTCCGAGCAGGGCCTCCCCCAGATCACCCCTCAGGCCTTCGCTGTCGACGCGCGGGGATTTCTCTGGACCGGCACCGGGGATGGTGCGGCCGTCTACAACGGCCGCACCTGGAAGGCGGTCGACATGCCGAACCGGGAGGAATCGAACACCATCAAGGACATCCTGGCCAGCGCGGACGGCTCGATCTGGTTTGCGACGACCATCGGCCTCGCCCATCTCCAGAATGGCCAATGGACCCTGCTCGGCGTGAACACAGGCCTGCCCTCCAACCGGATCCTCTGTCTGGCCGAGGAGAGGGACGGCTCCCGGAATGTGCTCTGGGTGGGCACGGACAAGGGGCTCGCGCGGTGGGACGGCTCGACCTGGAGCGTGTTCGACGTCCGAGCGACCGGCCTTCCGCACGAACGGATCACCTCCCTCCTCGTTCTCCAGACGGCGCAGGGCCCGGTCCTCTGGGTCGGCACCGACCTCGGGCTCGCGCGCCGGGCGGGAGGCCGCTGGACGGCATTTCCTGCCGGCGGCGGACTCCCGGAGGCGAGAGTCTCGGCTCTGCTCGAGGGGCATTCCGGCGGGCGCTCCCTCCTGTGGGTCGCGACGGACGGCGGCGGTCTCGTGCGGTACGACGGAGAGAAATGGACGGCGGAGGAGGGGCTCCCCAGCAACCGTGTGTTCAGCCTCGCCCTCCTGGACAGCGGAGCCGGGGACGAGCTCTGGGTGGGCACCGTCGCGGGTCTGGCCCGCCGGGCCGGTGGCACCTGGACCGTCTACAACTCCCAGAATGCCGGCCTGCCCTCCGAGCAGATCATGCGCCTGTTCGCCAGCCGGAGCGGCGGGAGGCCTGTTCTGTGGATCGGAATGAACGCGGGGGGGATGGCCGTCCTCCATCCGGGCGGGTGGAACGCGCTCGACTTCCGCAATTCCGGCCTGCCGCAGGCCTGGGTCTACCATATCGCCGAGAGCGGTCCCCCCGAACGGCCCACCTACTGGTTCTCCACGGAGACCGGGGGGCTCGTCCGCTGGGAGGCGGGAGCCTGGACCGTCTTCCGGGCGGGGACTCCTCTGGAAAACCTCGAGGTCAACCTGACCCTCCCGACACCCGGCCCTCACGGCTCGGCTCTGTGGGTCGGGACGAACCGCGGCCTGTGGCGCTGGGAGAAGGGGCGGTGGACGTCCATCCGCGAGCTCGCCTCGGGTTTTCCAGAAGATGTGAATGTGCTCGCGATGGTCGAAAGCCGGACGCCGTCCGGCCCGGTCCTCTGGGTCGGCACCGACTCCGGCCTGGTGCGCTGTGCCGGGAGCCGATGCGAAGTCTTCAACCCCGAGAATTCCGATCTGCCGGACCACCGGATTTATACCCTCCTGGAGACCCAGGAGGCTGAAGGGCCCGTTCTCTGGATCGGCACCTGGAACGGTGGGCTGGTGCGCTGGGGCCCCGGCCAGAAGACGATCGGCGCCGGCCAGACGACGATCTACAGCACCCAGAGCTCGCCGTTGCGACACAACTGGATCAACGCTCTTCGCGAGGTCCGGTCCGGAGGCGAGCGGTTTCTCTGGATCGGCACCAACGGCGGAGCGGTCCGCCTCACTCTCTCCGGCGATCTCTCCGCCGGAAACCCCCGCTGGCTGGTATTCGATGAGAAGAGCAGCCCGGCCCGCCTGCCGAGCAACGTCATCTATCGGATCGTCGACGACGCGCGTGGACGGATCTATCTCGCCAGCGGCCGGGGAATCGCGCGCCTGACCCCCCGGCCCGGCGATCCGAACGGCTACGACGTCTACACCTTCACGGTCCGGGACGGCCTGCCGTTCGGCGAGTGCAACCAGGCGGCCTCCCTGGTCGACCGCACCGGCCGGCTCTGGGTGGGGACGAGCACCGCCGTGGCGTGGCTCGATCCATCCAAGCCGGAGCCAAAACTCGGCCCCAGCCCGCTGCACCTGGAGCGCATCACCGTGGACGGCCGGGAGCTGGCGCCGGCCGGCGCACCGCTGCGCCTCGGCGAGAAGCCGGCTGAAGTGGTCTTCGAGTATGCGCTGCTCAGCTACTTCCGCGAGCCGGACATCCGTTACCGGGTCCAGCTCGTGGGATGGCAGGACAAGCCCTCGGGCTGGATCCCCGATCCCATGCAGCGGTTCTCGAATCTGACCGCGGGCTCCTACCGGTTTCGCGTCTGGGGGCGCGACGCCGCGGGAATCGTCTCCGGGCCGGCCGAGGTCTCCTTCGTGATCCCTGTTTCACCCTGGCGGACTGGCTGGGCCTATCTGCTCTATGTCGCCGCCGCCGGCCTCCTGATCGGAGGGGGGGTGCGCTGGCGGATCGTCGCCTTGAAGCGGCGCGCCCGGCACTTGCAGGACCTCGTCCAGGAACGCACCGAGAGCCTGGCGCTCTCCGAAGCCGAATCACGGGAGAGAGCCCGGCGCCTCGCCGAGACGGTCCAAGAGCTCGAGTGGTCGGAGAAGGAGGCGCGCGCGGCCAAGGAGGAGGCGGACCGCGCCAACCGGTTCAAGAGCCAGTTCCTGGCCAACATGAGCCATGAGATCCGCACGCCGATGAACGCGGTCATCGGCATGACCAGCATCCTCGCCAGCTCTCCGCTCACCCCCGATCAGCGCGAATACCTGGGGACCATCCGCAGCAGCGGCGAGTCGCTGCTCGCCCTGTTGAACGGCATCCTGGACTTCTCGAAGATCGAGGCCGGGAAGCTGGTCATGGAGGCGGCCCCGTTCGCCTTCCGCCAATGCGTGGAGGAGGCGGTCGACCTGCTCGCCGTCCAGGCGGCGCGCAAGGGGCTGAAGCTCGGCTGCTGGATCGATCCCGCGGTGCCGGCCCTGATCGAGAGCGACGCCACGCGGCTGCGCCAGATCCTGGTCAACCTCCTGGACAACGCGGTCAAGTTCACCTCCTCGGGAGGGGTCCTCGTCCTGGTCGAGGCTTGTTCCCCGCCGCCGCCGGAAGGCTCGCGGGACGCTTTGGTGGAGGACGCGTTGGTGGAGGACAATCCGGTGGAGCTCCGTTTCGCCGTGCGCGACACCGGCATCGGCATCGCCGCGAACTGTATGGACCGCCTGTTCCGCCCGTTCAGCCAGGCGGACTCCTCGACCAGCCGGCTGTATGGCGGCACCGGACTGGGCCTCGCGATCTGCCACCGGCTCGCCCAGGGGTTGGGGGGGCGGATCTG
>JBDSHF010000518.1:0-6257 GCA_039918595.1 Thermoanaerobaculia bacterium | reverse complement strand
CGGTCGGCGTGCAACTCCTCCCTCAAGACTCGCCGCAACGTCTCTTCGAGAGGCTCCCGCCGGTTCTGGATGACATCCCGCAGGGCCTGGTTGATGAGGCTCTGATAATTGCCCCCTCCGGCCTCATGGACGCGCTCGCGGAACCAATCCAGGACGTCGTCGTCGAGCCGGATGGTGATCCGGGTCTTGCCCGTTGGGACCGGCTCCACCGGGCCCTGCCTGGCTTGGCTGAAGTCATATTCTTTTCTCATTCTTCCGTGCCCTTTCGTAGGTTCGCCGTTCACGAGGTGCCGCCGTTCGGGCCGAGATCATTCGAATCCTGTTCCCGCGCCAGGTGTAGGCCACCACGAGCACCTGGCCGATCGCGCTCGCGCCCATGGTGACGAAGCGCGGTTCGTCGGCCGAGAGCTCTTCGACCGTCAGGGCCAGCGCGTCGCTGAAGACGGTGACGGCATCGGCGAAATCGATCCCGTGCTTCAGGCGATTCGCGGCCGCCTTGCCGCGATCCCATTCATAAGCCAGTGTATGTACGTGTGTGCACTCTGTCAAGGGGCAGCGCGCCTCCAAGAAGTGGAGTCTCCGGCTCCTGTCGTCGATCCGCGGCGGGTAATTCTCGAAAAGCGGAACGAGTCTACCGCTTGCAAGGGTCTGCGGCATCCTCGGGTGTGGGTATCGCCGGCGGCTCGGACCCTCGGCGGGCTTTGAGCTGTTCTATACTGAGAGGATGACCAGGGCAGAGATTCAGCTGAAAGTCATGGCGCTCCCGGAAGAGGAGCGGCTGGAGATCGCTGAGGCGATCTGGTCCAGCCTGGACAATCCCAACGCCCTCCCTTTGCCGCAATGGCAGAAGGATCTGCTCGATGAGCGTCTTGCCAGCCTTGGAACCGAAAAAGGACGGGACTGGGAAGACGTCAAGGCCGAGATCTGGCCTCTCCGGTGATTCGAGCGCGCCTCAGCTCGGCGGCGGAGCGGGACGTCCTGGAGGCGCAGAAATGGTATTCGAGGCAGGCTTCAAGTCTGGACCTCGCGTTCAAGGATGACTTGGATCAAACCTTGATCCAGGTCCGTACCCACCCTGAAGCCTTTCCGATCGTCCATACCAATATCCGCCGTGCGATCTTGAGCCGATTCCCTTTCGGCGTTTTCTATGCACGGCGGGGGGATCATCTCTTTGTCTTGGGAGTGGTTCACCATTCCCGTGACCCAGGCCGTTGGAAGAGTCGAGGGTGAGGGAAGGACGCCGGCTCCTGGTCACCGGAGCGACCGGCTACATCGGCGGCCGTCTGGTCCCCCGGCTGCTGGATCTGGGCTATCGCGTGCGCTGCCTGGTGCGCGACCCGGCCCGGCTGCTGGGGCGGCCCTGGCAGGAGCGGGTCGAGATCGTCGCCGGCGACGTGCTGCGCCCAGAGAGCCTGGGGCCCGCCCTGGAAGGGGTGGAGGCCGCCTACTACCTGGTCCACAGCCTGGCGGGCGGCGCCGATTTCCATCAGCGCGATCTGACGGCCGCTTCCAACTTCGGCGCCGCCGCCCGGGCCGCCGGCGTCCGGCGCATCCTCTACCTGGGGGGGCTGGGAGATGCCGCGGCGGAGCTCTCTGAGCACCTGCGCTCACGGCAGCAGACCGGCGAGGCGTTGCGCGCCTCCGGCGTCCCCGTCACCGAGTTCCGGGCGGCGGTGATCGTGGGCTCGGGGAGCCTGTCGTTCGAGATGATCCGCTATCTGACCGAGCGCGTGCCGGTCATGATCTCCCCGCGCTGGGTCTATACGCGCACCCAGCCGATCGCCATCCGCGACATCCTCGAATATCTGATCGCCGCGCTCGACGTGCCCGAGAGCGCCGGACAGATCCTCGAGATCGGCGGTGCCGACGTGGTCACCTACGGCGAGATGATGATGACCTACGCGCGAGTCCGCGGGCTCCGGCGCTGGATGCTGCCGGTGCCGGTGCTCACGCCGCGCCTCTCCTCCTACTGGGTGAACGTCGTCACCCCCATCCCGGGCGCGATCGCCCGGCCGCTGATCCAGGGGCTGCGCAACGAGAACCTAGTGCGCGACCCCAGAGCCCTGGCGATGTTTCCGGGAATCCGGCCGGCGAGCTACGAGACGGCGGTGGAGCGGGCGCTCGCCAAGCTCGGCGCGAGCGAGGTCGAGACCGCCTGGAGCGACGCTCTGAGCACCAGCCGGGGGGACGTTCCGCCCGTCATTCTCACTACGCACGAAGGGATGATCCTGGAGCAGCGCCAGCGGGTGGTCGCGGCGCCTCCCGAGGCGGTCTACCGGGTGTTCACCGGGATCGGCGGCGCCCGCGGCTGGTTCTACATGAACTGGGCCTGGGAGCTGCGCGGTCTGATGGACCGCCTGACCGGCGGCGTGGGCCTGCGGCGGGGGAGGCGCGACCCCGACGCGCTACGGGTGGGGGATGCCCTCGATTTCTGGCGCGTGGAGGCCCTGGAGCCGGGCAAGTGCCTGCGCTTGCGGGCCGAGATGAAGGTGCCGGGCGAGGCCTGGCTGCAGTTTCAGGTCAAGCCCCAGGAGGACGGCGGCTCCCTGCTCGCCCAGACCGCCTTCTTCGCGCCGAAAGGGCTCCCCGGAATGCTCTACTGGTATCTCCTCTATCCCATGCACGGCCTGATCTTCAGCGGCCTGATCGACCGGATCGGGCGGCGCGCCGAGAACCTCTCTCCTCCTTCCAGCGAGGTGCCCAGCGAGGTGCCAGGCGATTCGTAGCGGGCTCGTCGCGGAGCTCGCGCCCGGTGGGGCGGTCAAGGATATTTGCGTGAGCGCGCGGAGCGTGGCTTCGGTCTCGGGGGCCACGGTAGCCTGCGCTCGGCCGCCGAGGCAGTCGCGGAAAAAGAGCTCGGTCGCGCGGCGGACGGCGAAGGCGGTCTCGCGGTTGCCGAAGCTGTGACCTTCGTTGCCGGCGAAGAGGTAGGTGACGGGGACGCCGCGCGCCGTCAGGGCGGCGACGATCGCGTCGGACTGCGCGCGGGTCACGCGCGGGTCGTTGGCCCCCTGAAAGATCAGGAGCGGGTCGACGATCGCATCGATTCGGGAGAGCGGCGAGCGGCTTCGCAAGTCGTCGCGATCGGCGGCGATCGCCGGGTTGCCGACGAACGGATACCACCGTCTGGCCAGGAAGGGGCGCCACGAGGGCGGAAAGGCTTCGATCAAGGTGACGAGGTCGCTCGGACCCGCGTAGTCGACACCGCAGGCGAAGACTTCGGGCGTCGTGGCCAGCGCTTCGAGCACCGCGTAGCCGCCGTACGAGCCGCCGAGGATCGCCACCTTCCGCGGATCGGCGATCCCCGCCTTCACCGCCCAGGCGACGGCGTCGAGCAGATCGGTCTGCATCGCCCGGCCGAATTCCTTTTTCGCGGCGCGGGCGAACTTCTTGCCGAAGCCCGTCGAGCCACGGAAGTTGACCTGAAGCACCGCGTAGCCGCGGTTCGCGAAGAGCTGTGCTTCCGGATCGAACCCCCAGCGGTCCCGGTCCCACGGGCCGCCATGGACCGCGAGGACGAGCGGCAGGGGGCCGTGCTCGGCTCGCGGCGGCAGGGTGAGATACCCCGAAAGAGCCAAACCGTCGCGGGCGGTCAGGCGCACCGGTTGGGTGCCGGCGAGCGGGTAGGCGGCGAGCTGGGGGCGCGATTCCGAGAGCAGGGTCGCCCGGTTGTGCGCGATGTCCAGGAGATAGGTCGCTCCCGGATCGTTCGGAGCCTCGATCGTGACCACCCAGCGTTGGCGGTCCGCCGTCCAGCTCGCCAGCGTCACCGCCCCCCTGCGCGTCCGGGACGCGAGCGCGAGCGCCTTTTCGACCCGGGGGTCGCGCGCGATCCAGCGGGGGAGGTCGTCGAAGTAGCGCGTCGCGATCGGCTTGCCCGTCTTTTCGTCGAAGAGGGCGAGATCCAGGTCGACGCGGCCGAGCGGGTCGGCATCCACCTCGGACTCCTCGCCCGTCGCCAGATCGAGGAGCGCGAGCCGGGAGAGGTCGCCGGCATGGTTCGAGGTGAGGTAGATCCGCCGCCCGTCGGGATGGAAGCGCAGCGGCTTGACGTCGTCCTCGACAGGGTAGACGCGGACGCTGCGCCACGGTTGCCGCTCGCTGATGCGGGCATGGATCTGGTAGCGCCCCTCGGCGTCGAGCGCCCAGGCGGCGCGGACCCGCCCGCGATCGTCGGCGAGATAGCCGAGAAAGTTGCCGGGATTTTCGGCGGCTAGATCGAGCGCTCCGGTCGCCAGGTCGATGCGGTAGGCGTCGGCGAGCTCGGGATCGCGGCGGTTGAGCGTTGCCACGACCACCCGCGGCCGCCGGCTGGGGAAAGCGACGATCTCGGCCTGGACGCGCGCGAAAGGGGTGAGATCGCGGACCTTGCCGGCGTGGCGGCCGGCCGCTACCGCGTAGAGGTGAAAATTCTCATCGCCGCCGAGATCCTGCGGATAGACCAGGAACCGCCCGTCGCCGCTCCAGCGGAAGTCGGCGATCGGCCGGCCGGTCTCCCGCGTCACGACCCGGGCTACGCCCTTGCCGCCGCCGGCCGGCCGCACCCAGAGGTTCGCCTTTCCTTGCCATGGCGCGAGGTAGGCGAGGGAGCGGCCGTCCGGAGAGAGGAGGGCGGCGGCGTCCTGGGGCTCCGCGAACAGCTCCTCGATCGGCAGGATCGCGGGTCCGGCGGCAGGCACCGCCTCGGCTCGGGCGACCGCCGCGATTCCCGCAGCCACCGCGAGCCGAAGAATTCCGACGAGGACCCGACGCCCGACCCGCCTCCGTGATCTGCCGTTCATTTCGCGATCTCCACGAATCCAGCCCAACCCCCGAGGGGTGCCGCGATGGTGCGGGCGCCGGTCCGCTTGCTATCCTAGAAGCCCGGGGTCCCGTAGGGCCTTGTTGATGCGGTGAATTCTCGTGAAAAATCCTGACTCCCCGGGCGGAGCGCCGCCGCCGATCCGGTTTCTCGACTTCGGGCCGTTCCGCGTCGACCCGGTCCGCCGCCTGCTCCTCGCCGACGGCCGCGTGGTCCCCCTCAAGGCCAAGCCGTTCGACACTCTGCTCGCCCTTCTCGCGCACCGTGGCGAGGACATCCGCCGCCAGGACCTCCTCCGGGAGGTCTGGCCGGACACGATCGTCGAGGAGAACAACCTCTCCCAGTGCATTTCGGCGGTCCGTAAAGCCCTCGACGAGGACCCGCGGGACCATCGGTACGTCGTCACCGTCCCCGGCCTCGGCTATCGCTTCGTGGCCCCCGTCGTCGAGGTCTCGGAAGCGGCTCCGAGCGCGGCTCCGGCGGCAGCGGGGCGGCGGCGCGCGAACTTCGGCGTCGCGCTCGCCGCTCTGGCTCTGATCGCGATCGGAATCGCGGCGGTCGGCGCCTGGGGGCGGAGCCGGCAAGGGGGGCTCGAGTCCGCGAGCCCGGCGGCGCGCGAGGCCTATCTCAAGGGGCGGTTCTACTGGAACCAGCGGACGGCCGAGAGCCTCGGACGCGCGCTCGGCGAGTTCGCGCGGGCGGTCGAGATCGATCCGCGCTTCGCGCTCGCGCACTCGGGGCTCTCCGATACGAACGCGCTCCTCTGGGAGTACACCTCCGAGTGGAGGTACGCGGTCGCCGCGAAGGCTTCGGCCGAGGCCGCGATCCGGTTGGGGGAGAGCCGGGCGGAGGTGCTGACCTCGCACGCGAACGTGGCGATGGTGATCGACGGGGATCTCGCGCTCGCCGAGCGGGACTTCCGGCGCGCGCTCGCCCTCGACCCCAGCTATCCGACCGCGCGCCACTGGTACGCCTGGTGCCTGCTCGGCCTGGGGCGCCGCGACGAGGCGATCGCCGAGCTCCGCCGCGCGCGGCAGCTCGACCCGCTGTCGCCGATCGTCACCAGCGCTCTCGGCACCGCGCTCTACTATGCGGGGCGCCCCCAGGAAGCGATCGGGCAGTATCGCCGCGCGCTCGCCCTCGACCCCTCCTTCGCCCGCGCCCATCTGGCGCTCGGCCAGGTCTTCACCGAGCTCGGGCGGCACGGCGAGGCGATCGCGGAGCTCGAGGCCGCGCGGCGCCTGAGCGGGGAGAGCGCCGAGGCGATCGGGGCGCTCGCCTACGCCTATGGCCGGGCGGGGAAGCGGGAGCACGCGCGGGCGATGCTCGCCGAGCTCGAACAGCGCGACCGCGCCGGGAGCGTGCCGTCGCTCGCCTTCGCGCTCGCCTACACGGCGGTCGGCCAGACCGATCGGGCCCGCGAGGCGCTGGCCAAGGCCCGCGGCGAGCGGACCGT